>FZLR01000039.1 GCA_900197615.1 Rhodospirillaceae bacterium Spongia-Bin9 | reverse complement strand
GAGCCCCCCCCCTGCGTCAAAACCCGGCGCCCGCCGAAATCCAGGCGCAGGCCGCCATTGCGGATGGCATCGAGATGCGCGCCGCGGGCGACGACCGAGACATCCTGTCCGCTGTCCGCCATCAGGGCGGCGACGAAACCGCCGATGGACCCGGCGCCGACGATACAGAGCTTCACGTTACGACCTGTAGGACGGATCGATGGCGTCGACGGTGCGGCGCAGGGCGTCGAAGACGTTCTGGCCGCCACCGTACTTCCGGTCGAACTGCAGGTTGACCCGGGCGCATTGCTGCCGGACTTCCTCGGACAGCGGGATCGAGGGGCCGGGGATTCCCTCGGCAGCGATCTGGATCTCGCAGGCCCGGTTCAGGGTCCACAGGCGGGCGAAGGCTTCGGCAATCGTCTCGCCCCAGCTCAACAGGCCGTGGTTGTGCAGGATAATCTGCCGCTTGTCGCCCATGCTGGCGAGCATGCGCACCTTTTCGCCGGGATTGACCGTGATCCCTTCGAAATCGTGGTAGGCGACCTGGTTGTAGATCTGCGCCGAATAGAAATTGTTCCAGTCCAGTCCTGCTTCCTTGCACGCGACCGCCATGCCGGCGGTCGTGTGGGTGTGCATGACGCAATGGGCATTGACGTGATGACCGTGAATGGCGCTGTGAATCGGCAGGCCCGCCGGATTGATGCCCCAGGCGCTGTCGCCGACGATGTTTCCTTCGAGATCGATCTTGACCAGGTTCGAGGCCGTCACCTCGCGGTACATCAAACCGAACGGGTTGATCAGGAAGTGGACCGCGTCGCCGGACGCGCTTTCCGGCACCCGGGCCGTGATGTGGTTGAAGATCAGCTCGATCCAGCCGAGGTGGTCGAAGATGCGGTAGCAGGCCGCAAGCTCGATCCGCATCAGCCATTCGTCTTCCGGGATATGCGCGGGCCGGTTGGCCAGGTCGTCCAGGGCTACGGAACCGTCCATCCTTGCCTCCTTATCGAACCGCCATCGTGGCGACCGTGCATCCGACGGCGAAAATCGGGATCGGCGCGTAGAACCACAAATCGCCGGTTGCACCCTCGGTCGCCGCTGCGATGGCAATGAAGGTCCGTATCTCGAAACCGCCGTGTCCTGCCTCGCGATAGACCTGCTCGTCGGTGTAGGCGAGCAGGTCGTCCTTGCGGTTGTTGACGAACTTGTCGAGGAAATCCCGGTCCCAGGCCTCGTTCACCGTACCGCTGTCCGGCGTGCAGGGCCAATGGGAGATGCCGCCGGTGCCGACGAGCGCAATCCGCTCCGGCATGGCATCGCAGGCCTTGCGCAGCGCCCGGCCGAACGCCCAGGTCCGGTGCAGCGGGGTCAGCGGCGGCTCCTGGCAGTTGATGTTGACCGGAACGACCGGCAGGTCGTAGCGCGGCGTCAGGAAATGCAGCGGCACCGAGATGCCGTGGTCGAACTTCCATTCCTGGGCGTAGGCAACGTCGCAATCGTCCATCACTCGCGTAATCAGCCGCTTCGACAGGTCCGGCGCGCCGGGAATTCTCTGGCGCTCGATTCCCAGCCATTCCTCATCCTCGATCGGGCCTTCGTAGAAATCGGCCATGCCGACGCAATAGGCCGGCATGTTGTCGAAGAAGAAATTGGCGAAATGCTCGGCGCCAACCACGACCAGCGCGTCCGGCTTCGCAGCTTCCAGCGCACCGCGCAGCCTGTGGTAATGGCTGTAGAACTCGTCGCGGATTGCGGGATCGGCCAGATGCGCCCTGCCGGTGATCCCGGGGGCGTGGCTGCACGCGCCGGCAAAAACCAGCGGCATCGCGCTATTCCTCCAGCATGGCGTACAGGCCTTCGCGCACCTTGCCGTATTCGCTGACTCCGTCGCGCATCGCCTGGATATAGTCCGCCCATGGATACCGGTGCATCGCCGCATAATGCATCAGGAGCTGGCCGTTGACACCGAGAACGAAGAGCAGGCCGATATCGGGTTTGCGGATAGCCTCCAGCTCCTCGTCGGTCAGTTCGTAGTCCGCCAGCACGGTCTCCGGGTCGGCCTCAAAGCGCGCGCGTACCTGCGGATCGCGGTTGAGCTGGTAGAGCAGCTTCTGGACATAGTAGAGGCTCATCGTCCTAGGCCCCCAATTTCGGGATGCGGTGGTCGCCCAGGGCGATGCAGATATTCTTGGTCTCCATGTAGAAATCGAAACTGTAGTCGCCGCCGTCCCGGCCGATGCCGCTCGCCTTGGTACCGCCGAAGGGCGACGGCAGGTGCCGGACATTTTGCGAGTTTACCCAGATCATGCCGGCGTCGAGCGCCTGCGCCACGCGGTGGGCGCGGCCGACATCGCCGGTCCACAGGTAACCGGCGAGGCCGTAGCGCACGTCGTTGCCGATGCGCACGGCCTCCTCCTCATCGTCGAATGGGATCACGGTCAGTACCGGTCCGAATATCTCCTCCTGGGCGATGCGCATATCGGTCCGGGCGCCGGTGAACAGGGTGGCGCTGACGAAATTGCCGTCGCCGGAAAAGGCATTGCGCGTGCCGCCGACGGCGACGGTCGCACCGTCCGCCTTCGCCACGTCCATGTAACCCATCACCTTGTCGAAATGGACCGGATGGATCAGCGGGCCGACCTCGGTTTCCGGGTCGAGCGGGTGGCCGACCCGGATGTTGCGCACCCGCGCGGCCAGCTTCTCGACGAAGGCGTCATGGATGCTGCGCTGGACGAGGAGCCGGCTCGACGAGGTGCAGCGTTCGCCGTTCAGCGAGTAGATCATGAACACGGCGGCATCCAGCGCCCGGTCGAGATCGGCGTCGTCGAACACGATCGCCGGGTTTTTGCCGCCCAGTTCGAAATGCACCCGCTTCAGGGTCGGCGCGCCCTGGGCCATGATCTTCGAGCCGGTCGCAGATTCGCCGACGAAAGCGACCGCTCGGATTGCCTCGTGCACGGTGAGCGCGACGCCGGCGTCCTCGCCGAGGCCGTGCACCAGGTTGTGCGCGCCGGGGGGCAGGCCGGCTTCCTGGCCGATTTCCGCCAGGATCGTGGCGGTTAGCGGGCTCCACTCCGCCGGCTTGTGAACGACCGTGCAACCCGCCGCCAGGGCCGGCGCAATCTTCCAGGTCGACAGCATGAAGGGCGTGTTCCACGGCGTGATCACGCCGACCGGGCCGATCGGCTGCCGCGTCGTGTAGTTCATATGCTCGTCGGACGGCAGCGCAAGTCCGTCGGCCGCTTCCGGCGCACGGTCGGCGAAATAGCGGTAGTTGACCGCCGAACGATCGGCGGCCGCCTTCATGAAACGGATCGCCTGGCCGGTATCGAGGCATTCGAGCAGGGCGATTTCCTCGCGGCGCGCCACGATCAGGTCGGCGATCTTGTGCAGGATCTGCTTGCGCGCCTTGCCCGAAGCCTTGCGCCAATCGCTGAACGCCGCCTCGGCGGCTTCGGCCGCCCTGCCGATCTCCGCCGCCGTGCCACGGGCGACGTCGCACAGTTTCGAATTGTCGACCGGCGTCAGGTTCTCGAACGTCAGGCCGGACGAGCCCGGATCCGGCGCCCCGCCGATAAAGTGCGGCAGGATGCCGGCGCAAATGCGCTCCCTGTACGGCTCGAGCTTTTTCAGATGCTCGTTCAGCATATCGGTCATTCGGCCGCCTCCGCGGTTTGCGCTCGCGCCTTCATAAAGTCCCGGATGTTCCCGGCCTTGAAATTCAGGTCCGGATGAATCTCGGCGATTTCGAAGGAAAGGGCAATCGGCCGGCGGGCGAGCCGGTCGGCCATATGGTCCTTGAGCGCAGCGAAGACCGCTTCGCCGGCGCGGCGCAACGTCGGAACATCCCTTCCCGCGCCGACGCGCAACTCGACATGGACGAAACCGTTGTCCGGATGGCCGTCGGCGACGCGATAGCTGTCCCGCGGCAGCGCCCGGCAGCGGATGCCGGGCAGCGGGAAGACGCCGGTGCCGGCGGCGACGTCGGTCAGCCGCTCGAACAGGTCCGGCAGGTCCAGCGCCGCTTCCAGGTTGCGCGAATATTCGACCCTGAAATGGGGCATGGCACGGCTTCCCGGTTGTCGCAGCGCCGGCAATTGACCTGCCGTCGCCAAACCATTAACATGTTAAGTAATATGACCTGCCGGCCCCGCTGTCAATCGGATGGGCCGGTTTGCAGGGGGTCGCCTGAACACACCCCGAACCGGAGCGACGGACCTTGAAACTGTTGAGCTTCCATGCGGACGGAGAAAACAGGTGGGGCGCCACCGACGGCGCCGGCGCAATCGATCTCGGCGCCCGGCTGAGCCAATATTCCGATCTGCTGTCGCTGCTGCGCGCCGGGGCGCTGGCCGAGGCTGAGAAATCCGCCCGCGGGGCGCCGGCGGACTATGCGCTGGAGGATATCGCCTTCCTGCCGCCGGTGCCCAACCCGGAAAAGACGGTATGCATCGGCGTGAACTACGCCAACCGCGATGACGAATATGTCGACAGGTCGGCCCGGGCGAAATATCCGAACGTCTTCATGCGCACGCCGGGATCGCTGACCGGCCACGGCCAGCCGGTCCTGCGGCCGCCGGAATCCGAACAGTTCGACTATGAGGGCGAAATCGCCATCGTCATCGGCAAGCCGGGCAGGCGCATTCCGCAGGACCGGGCCGAAGAGCACATCGCCGGCCTGACCTGCCTCAATGAGGGCTCGGTCCGGGACTGGATGCGCCACGGCAAGTTCAACATCACCCAGGGCAAGAATTTCGAGCGTTCCGGCGCGGCCGGCCCCTGGATGGTCACCGCCGACGAATTCGATGGCTACGACGATCTGCGCGTGACGACCCGGGTCAATGGCGAGGTCCGCCAGGACGACACGACCGCCAATATGATTTTCGGTTTTCGCTATCTGATCGCCTACGTCTCCGCCTTCACGGCGCTTAAGCCGGGCGACGTGATTTCCACCGGCACGCCGACCGGCGCCGGCGCTTTCTTCGACCCGCCGAAATGGCTGGCGCCGGGCGATACGGTCGAGGTCGAGGTGCCGGGCATCGGCACGCTCTCCAACAGCGTGGAGGACGACGAAGCGCCCGCCGCCCGGTTCGGCGGGTGAGCGAAGGCAACCGTCCCGAAGCGCCGATGCGGGACTTCTCCCGCTCGCTGCCCATGGCGCTGCTCAAGGCGCGCGAAGCGGTGATGGACCGGTTCCGGCCGTCGCTGCGAGAATTCGGCATCACCGAGCAACAATGGCGCGTCCTGCGCGCTCTGTACGGCCGCGGCGAGGTCGAGACCGGCGCGCTGGCCGGCCTGTGCTGCCTGCTGACCCCGAGCTTGAGCCGAATCCTGAAGCATCT
The DNA here is from genome assembly GCA_900197615.1 of Rhodospirillaceae bacterium Spongia-Bin9. Lineage (GTDB taxonomy): Bacteria > Pseudomonadota > Alphaproteobacteria > Bin65 > Bin65 > Bin65. Next base: position 23,247 of record FZLR01000039.1, on the reverse strand, counting down.
CGAAGCGACCGGCCTGGTTTCGCGCCGCCCCGCACCTTCGGACCAGCGCCGGACCCTCGTGACGATCTCCACCGCGGGCCGGGCTTTGCTCGAACGCCGGGCCCCGCTCTCCGAAGCCCAGTACCGCGCTATCGAAGAGGCATTCGGAAAGGAACGGATCGACGCGTTGTATAGCACGCTGGGGGACTTGGTCGAAGCCCTCGAAAAAACGAATTCTTGAATTGACAGCCGAACGGATCGGATAAAAGATATACGCCCGCTGCCGGGAAGGCAGTGCGGTGAAACCCTGTCCAGGAGGCGTCGTATGACGAACGATCCGCCGGACGAACTCCCGGGCCATCGGCTCCGTCGACACCCGAACCGTTCGATGGACGACAAGGCCCCTCAATCGGAAAAATCGAAAGACAATTTGTGCGACTTTCCTACGAAAGTCGTCGATATCGGTCCGAGAGACCGTTACGCGCAAAATGCGCAGGACCCCGTCCGACTTCGCGCCCACGCCAGCGTGGCGGCGGCGTTGCAAGCGGCGGGGTTCTTACGTTTATCGAGGACAATAATCTCGAAATAACTGTCCTTTTTTCGGTCGGCTTAGTTTCAGTGCCGACCCGGCATCATCAATTTGTCTCGGCCGAAGAAGTTGATCTTTCGAATAAGGATTCGATCGACAAACCTGCAATACAAGAGATGAATTTGCCTGACACCATTTGCCCGAATTGAACGGGCAAATCTAATCCGACACCTCAATATCTGCGAACAGGTTCGGAAAAAGCCGCTCACGATAGTCGAGCGGAAACGCCGGTCGCACGGGCGTCTTCGGCGAGGAGGAAGCCAGGAAACCGGCGTCGATGAGTTTCTTCAGCGTATTTCGCGCCGTACGTTCCGAGGTGCCAAGCATCCTGCCCGCCCGACCCCTCTCCAGTTCGCCGCGGCGAAGCACGGCAACCGCCAGGTCCGGAGCCCGCCGGTCGTCCACAACGTCCGCGACCAAGCGGCGACACCGACGTTCCAGCCCGGCCAGATCGAAGAGTATCTTCGAGAAGGCAATCTGGTCGAGCATCACCTTCAGGAACCAGACGCAATAGCCCCTGAGAGCCGCTTCCGAGAGGTTGCCGCGCCCGTCGCGGTCGCCCCGGCGTTCGCTGTCGGCAAGGTCCATCATACGCTTGTATTCGCCCCGGTCTTCGAGACCGCGCGCGAGACCGCGCGAAATCGACCACAGCCCCTGGGCGCCGATCCCTGCGTTCAGGGCCATGGCGTGCGACATCAGGCGGCTGACACGCCCGTTTCCGTCCGGAAAGGGGTGGATGAAGTTCAGCCGGTGATGCGCCGAGGCGATCGCGATGATCCGCCCGCTGGCCGAACGCTCGGCGGCCCCGAAGCGCCGCTCGAAATACGCCATGAAATCCGGAACGCGGGCCGATGAGGGCGGCCGGTGTCGGCCGACCGCGACCTCGGCATCGCCCGCTTGGCGAAGACGACCCGGCACGATCTTCTCGCACCGGCCGTCGGGATGCTCGACGAACCGGAATTCTTCCGGCATCTCGCCGTAGAACGCCTCGTGGATCCGGGTCAGGAACGCCGTCGTTGTCGGCGAAGTCAGTTCTCCCGCCAAGTGCATCTCGTCGATGCTCTGCTGGACGACGACATGCGCCCGCGCTTCGAGCGCCAGAGGACGAGTCGCTTCTTCGAGTTTGGCGCCGATGAGCGCCCGTTCGATATCGCGCGGCCGGGTGTTGTGCCCCTCGATCAGGTTGGAATAGTAGCAGTTCATCAACCGCACGAGTCCGGCCAGTTCCGCGGCGCTGCCAGGATGCAGGCCTGTTCCCAGGCCGTGCGCGGCCCGTTCGATCTCGACCGAAAGGTCGGCCAGTTCGGCCGGGATATGCTCCTCGAACAGGCACGGTTCGATCCTGCCAGGGGTCTCAAGCATTTCTTGCCGATCATCATTAATCATAACCATCTATAAAATAATGATTTACTTTACATATTGCAATATTTTTGCCGATCTTTGTTGCCGATCTTTGTTGCCGATATTGCGGACCCGCAATTCGCCCGCGACCCGATAGCCTCGTACCGGGACAGCGCCCTTACCCGTTGAGTGTTGACAGGCTCGGCCCGGATTGCTGACCGGCACTGTCGAAATCCCGTGCCTGCGCGCCATACCGGTAGCCGGCGGGTTAAGCCCAGGACAAGGAGATCAAGCGATGACCATGCCTGAAGGCCGTATACCCGTCACGCATGCCGGCAGCCGGCCGCGGCCGCCCGACCTGCTGGACATGATGAAAGCACGGCTGACCGGCGAAGGGGCGCGGCTGGCCAGCGAGAAACTGTGGTGAGAATCCCGGGCTAACCGTCCGCCACGGTGAGCAGCCTCGCGCAGTCGGCGGCGGCGCGCTCGGCGCGGGCGGCGAGTGCCGCCCCGTCGGCACTGCTGATCGGATGCCCGATGACGGCGAAGGGATAGCCGTCCGCGCCCAGAACCCGTGCCATCAGTTCGGCCGCGCTGACGAAGGCTTCCGTCATGATGCCCGCTGAGGGAATTCCGAGCCGTTCTCCGGCAACCGCATCGTGCAAACTGCACGACGAGCAGCTGCCTCAGTCGCCGACCCCGGCGACCAGCGCGTGCCAGCGTTTCGCTTCGTCCATCAGGTCGGCCTCGGCCGGCGCGCTGTAGTTCGCCTTGGTGCGCAACACGACCTGGCCAACGCCGTAGCGTTCCTTGAGTTCTTTCTCGAACGCCGCGAAGAAGCCCCCGGTGCCTTCCTTGCCGTTCGAGATCACCCCGACGGTCGCGCCCTCCAGCGCGGCAAGCCGGGCCGCCGGCGCGAAGCCCGTTGCGCGCTCTTCATGCGATGGGTCGAGTACCTGCATTCTGTCTTCGCTCCCCGGACCGCCCGGTTACGGTACCTCGCAATCGACGCAAGCGCCGATCGCCACTGTCACCGCCCGGCTTTTCTCGCCCAGCCAGGGCGGAATAACGGCGCCGAAGCCGCCCGCCGGGCCGCCGGCGGCCACCACCAGCAGGTCTTCCGGCGCGGTCAGGGCCGCATATTCCCAACTGCCGCGGTCGCGCACCACCGCACCCTTGCCGCACTCGGCCCACTCCGCCCGCAGGATGCGCGCCTTCTCGAAGATGTAGGCGCGGATATCGGCCTTGGACCAGCCGGCGGCGTTGAAATGGGTACGCAATTGGGGCGGCACGACGATCGCGTAGTTGCCGGGCCAGATCGAATAATGGCGCATGTTGGCGCGCATTTCGGCGGCGTAGGTATCGAGGATTTCCTCGGGAACGGCGGTCCATTCGTTCATCAGCTGGCGCGGCGCACCGGCCGCCATGACCGTAACGCAGGACGCGCCGGCCGGCATGCCGCGTTCGTCGGCAAGCGGCAGCCATTCCGAACCGGCCTCGTCCTCGGCCAGGCAGTAGCTGAACTTGCCGGGATGGCCGAGCGACGAGCGGTCGATAGCGCCGGGACGGACATCGAGCAGGTTTATCAGGCACAGGCGAAGCGCCCGGCCGATCGCCGTCGAGGCGCGGTCGCTGGACGCCAGCGCATTGAAGGTCGGGTCCATGCCGAGCTCGGCCGTAATCGGCCCGTTGACGATGACCAGTACCGCGCAGCCGCCCGTGCTGGCGGTCGCGCCGTGCAGCAGGAAGGGCTCCTGCAGCATCGCCGTGAAGGCCGCCACCACAACCGGGAAATGCATCGGCAGGCAGCCGGCCATGACGGCGTTGACCGCCAGTTTCTCGGCGGTGAGAGCGCGGGCGCGGACCGGTTCGACGCCGACCGGATGGTCCGGCGGGAGCATCGCCCATTCCAGGCACGCCGCGACGGCATCTTCCGTCGGCGGTACGACCGGCAGCCCGTCGGTCCAGCCCCGGCTGTGGTAGAATTCCTGCGCCGCCATGACATCGTCGACATCGTAACGCCGGGAAGCGAGTTGCATCGGGCCTCCAATGCTCGGACATGGCCATCGGCCGGAAAATCACGGCCAATCGTGGCCCGGCCGGATTGCCGACGCAAGCCCGCAACCATCGCGTCACGCTCGGCACGAAAGGGTTCGGACAGGAACCAAGTTCGGGGTGACAGGATGCGGGCGACCGGATAGCGTTGCCGCGCAATCTGCGCTTCCTCGCAACGATCCGATCCGCCCATGTATGAAGTTGCCCAGGCCGGGCTGATCGCGGCCTCCTACCGGGATATCCCGCCCTTTCCGGTCATCGCGCCGGCGAGCGTCGAAGAGGCGGTCGCGGCGATGGCGGATGCCGAGGCGCCGGTGCCCTATGCCGGCGGCACCGACCTGTGCGGCGCCGTGCGCGAGGGCAAGAAGATCGGCACGCTGATCTGGCTGAAACGGCTCGACGAACTGCGCGGCGTGCGGGTCGCAGACGGGACGCTCTCCATCGGCGCCCTGACCACCCATGCCGGCGGCGCGGGGGCGGACGCGGCGGGGGCGATTCCAGGTCTGGCAGAGGCCTTGTCGAAGCTCGGCAAGATGCGCATCCGGCTGAGCGGCACGGCCGGCGGCAACCTGATGGCCCGCCACACAAGATACGAAATGTCGATCCTGCTGACCGCACTGGGCGGCACGGCGCACTTCGCGTCGGCCGAGGGCGAGGCCGATCTGACAGCGGCGGATATCTGGGAGCGGGCCGAGCCGCCACGTTCGCTGCTGACACGGCTGTCGATTCCGCTCGCTGGCGACTTGCGGCTCGATTACGACCGTTCGCTCCGGCCGCTCATGACCCAGGCGCTTGCCCGGTGGACCGACATCTCAGGCAGGCCGCAGGGCCGCGCGGTTATCGCCACGGAATATCTGCGACCGTTCGCGCTCGATCTCGAGCTTGCCGGGACGGACGCCAAGGGCATCGCCGCAGCGGCCTACGAGGCGCTGCCAGCCGATTTCGCCGACCCGGCGAGCGGCAACGACTGGCTGCGCCGGGCTGGCGCCGCGATCCTGGCGCGACAGCTCGCGCGGCTGGAGGCGGCCCGTGGCTGAGCGCCTCGGTCCCCGCTTCGATCTGTCCTTCACCCTGAACGGGGCTTCGGTCAGCGTGAGCACGACAACGGCGACCGCGCTGGCCGACCTGCTGCGCGAGCGGCGCGACGGGCGCGGCACCAGGCTGGCCTGCGAGCGCGCGGTCTGCGGCGCCTGCACGGTGCTGGTAGACGATGTGCCGCGGGCAAGCTGCGCCGTCTTCGCCTTCGAAGTCGAGGGCAGCACGGTGCGCACCGTCGAAGGGATGGCCGAGGATGGCGAATTGAGCCCCGTACAGGCCGCCTTCGCCGACAATGCCGCCTTCCAGTGCGGCTTCTGCACCGCCGGCATGATCGTGCTGACCGAGGCGCTGCTCGCCCGCGACCCGGACCCGGAGGAGGCGGCAATCCGCGACTGGATTTCGTCCAACATCTGCCGCTGCACCGGCTACAGCCTGATCCTTGAGGCGGTCCGCGACGCCGCCCGGCGCAAGCGGGAGACTGCCGAATGAACGATTTGCCGCCGCTGCGCACTATCGGCCGGCCGGACCGGCGCGTCGACGCCGGGGAGAAGGTTTCCGGCCAGGCGGTCTACACCGTCGATATCGAGCTGCCCGGCATGCTGCATGCGAAGGTGCTGCGCAGCCCGCACGGCCACGCCCGGATCGCATCCATCGACGCCTCGGCGGCGCGCGCCATGCCGGGGGTGCACGCCGTGCTGACCCGGGACGAGACCGCCGCGATCCGGATGCCGGTCTACGGCTATTTCATCAAGGACCAGCCGGTCGTCGCGACCGACAAGGTGCGCTACGAGGGCGACATCGTCGCCGCGGTCGCTGCCGAGGACGAAGGCGCGGCCAACCGGGCGCTCGCTGCGATCCGCGTGGAGTACGAGCCGCTGCCCGTCGTAACCGATCTCGAAAGCGCCTCGGACCCGGACGCCGCGGAACTGTTCGAGGAGCCGCCGGTCGGCATCGTACCGAAATACGGGCAAGGCGCGTCGGGCGAACTGCGGCCGCGCAAGAATGTCTGCTACCGATTCTCCTACGAGACCGGCCCGGCCGACGCCTTCGCAGACTGCGACCACGTCTTCGAGGACGTCTTCCATTTCTCGCGCATGCACCATTTCCATCTGGAGCCGTTCGTCTGCGTCGCCGACTGGTCGCGCGAGGACCGGATCGAGCTGTGGACGAGCTGCCAGAACCCGTTTCCCGTGCGCAAGGAGATCGCCCGCATCTTCGGGTTGGCCGAGAACCGGATCGCGGTGCGGGTGCCCTATATCGGCGGCGGTTTCGGCAGCAAGAACGGCTGCAAAAGCGAGCCCATAGCGCTCGCCCTGTCGCGCCTCGCCGGGCGGCCGGTGCGCTTTTGCATGAGCCTGGAGGAAGGCTTCCTCACCAACACCCAGCACGCCGCGATCCTCAAGGTGAAGACCGGCGCGATGGCCGACGGCACGCTGGTCGCCCGCGAAAGCGAGATCCTGCTCGATTCCGGCGCCTATTCCGACGGCAGCCCGCTGGTTGCGGAAAAGGCCGGCTACCGCATTCCGGGCCCCTATCGCTACCGGCATATCAAGTCCGACTGCTACTGCGTGATGACCAACACCGCGCCGGCCGGCCCGTTCCGCGGCTTCGGCGGCACCCAGACGAGTTGGGCCTGCGAATCCCAGATCGACATGATCGCGCACCGGCTCGGCATCGACCCCTGTGAGATGCGGCGGAAGAACCTGATCGACCTGAGCGAGCCCTTCGTCCCCGGCGAAAGCGGCATGGACAGCGACCTGCGCGAGGGCCTCGACCTGGTGGTCCGCGAACTCGGCTACCGGCGCCGGCACGAACTGGCGGACTGCGGCCCGGTAAAACGCGGTATGGGCCTCGCCATCGGCTTCAAGGACGGCGGCGGCGTCAACAAGCCGGCGCTCGCCCGGATCAAGGTCTCGACCGGCGGCGACATCTTCCTGCAATGCGGCACCGCCGAAATCGGCCAGGGCGCGCACACCGCCCTCTCCGCCGTGGTCGCCGAACGGCTCGGCGCCGACCGCTCCCGGGTCCGCTACATGCCGGTCGATACCGACCACTCGCCCTTCGACCAGGGCACCAACGCCAGTTCGGCGATCTCGGTGATGGGCCAGGCGGTCGATCGGGCGGCGCTGGCCGCACGTCGCCAGATACTCGACTTCGCGGCCGAAATGCTGGACTGCCCGGCGGACGAGCTCGACCTGGTGGACTGGAAAATCCGCCGGGGCAACGAAGCCTTTCCGCTCGCCCCGATGATCATGGGCTACTACGGCGGCACCGGCTGGGAATTCGTCGGCGAGGGCTTCCACAAGGCGCAAAGCACCCACGCCGCACCGCTCGAAGCGCCCTGCGTGTTCTGGGAGATCGGCTGGGGCGGCGCCCAGGTCGCCGTCGATACCGAGACCGGGAAGGTGACGGTCGAGAAGCTGTTCGTCACCGGCGACGCCGGCCGGGCGATCCACCCGCTGGCCTGCCGCGGCCAGGACGAGGGCGCGGCCGTCATGGGCCTGTCCCAGGCCCTGTTCGAGCGCATGATCTACGACGGTTCGCGGCTGGTGAACGGCGACGCGCTGACCTACCGGGTGCCGCTCGCCGACGACCTGCCGGCCGATTTCCGCTCGGTCACCCAGGAGCAGGGCCACGGCCCCGGCCCGTTCGGCGCCAAGGGCATGGGCGAAGGCGGCATGCTGCCGGTCGCCAGCGCCATCGCCAACGCGATTTACGACGCCGTCGGCGTGCGCCTGACCGAACTGCCGCTGTCGCCGGAGCGGGTCCTCGCCGCGCTGGCGGAGAAGAACGGCGGCTGACACCCCCACCACAGGAGACACCATGGATCAGGATCTGTTCGAAACCGGCCTTGCCCAGCGCCGGGCAACCCTTGGCGCAGAGTATGTGCAGAAAGCGCTGGACAATGCCGACGACTTCACCCGGCCGTTCCAGGAGGCGATGACCGCCTGGTGCTGGGGCTTCGGCTGGGGCGACGACGCCATCGACCCGAAGACGCGCTCGTTGATGAACCTCGCCATGATCGGCGCGCTCGGCAAGATGACCGAGTGGGAGACCCATTGCCGGGGCGCGCTCGGCAACGGCGTCACCAGGGAGCAGATCCGGGCGGCCTGCCATATCGTCGGCATCTATTGCGGCGTGCCCCAGGCGCTGGAATGCTTCCGCGTCGCCCGCAAGGTACTGGAGGAACGGGGCGAACTGTAGCGCCGGCGCAAACCGGCCTTACGCCGTCTCCTCGAACAGTTCGCGGCCGATCAGCATGCGGCGGATTTCGCTGGTGCCGGCGCCGATCTCGTATAGCTTGGCGTCGCGCAGCAGGCGGCCGGTCGGGTATTCGTTGATATAGCCGTTGCCGCCCAGCGCCTGCACCGCCTCCAGCGCCATCCAGGTCGCTTTCTCCGCGGCGTAGAGAATCGCGCCGGCGGCGTCCTTGCGGGTGGTCTCGCCGCGGTCGCAGGCCTTCGCCACGGCGTAGACATAGGCCTTGGACGCATTCATCGTCGTGTACATGTCGGCGATCTTGCCCTGCATGAGCTGGAACTCGCCGATCGCCCGGCCGAACTGCTTGCGCTCGTGGATGTAGGGCACCACGACATCCATGCAGGCCTGCATGATGCCGGTCGCGCCGGCGGCGAGCACGGCGCGCTCATAATCCAGGCCCGACATCAGGACATGGACGCCCTCGTCGACTTCGCCGAGGACATTCTCCTCCGGCACATCGCAGTCCTGGAACACGAGTTCGCCGGTCGGCGAGCCGCGCATGCCCAGCTTGTCGAGCTTCTGGGACGTCGAGAATCCGTCGAACCCCTTCTCGATCAGGAAGGCGGTGATGCCGCGCGGGCCGGCCTCCGGGTCGGTCTTGGCGTAAACGACCAGCGTATCGGCCTCCTCGAAATTGGTGATCCACATCTTCGAGCCGTTGAGCACGAAGCGGTCGCCCTTGCGGTCGGCGCGGGTGCGCATCGAGACCACGTCCGAGCCCGCGCCCGGCTCCGACATGGCGAGCGCGCCGACATGCTCGCCGGAGATCAGCTTCGGCAGGTAGCGGCGCTTCTGCTCCTCGTTGCCGCAGCGGCGGATCTGGTTGACGCACAGGTTAGAATGCGCGCCGTAGCTCAGGCCGACGGAGCCGGAGGCGCGGCTGACCTCCTCGACCGCCACGGCATGCTCGAGATAGCCCATGCCGGCGCCGCCGTATTCCTCCTCCACCGTGATGCCGTGCAGGCCAAGCTCGCCCATCATCGGCCACAGGTGGCGCGGAAATTTATCGGTCCGGTCGATCTCCGCGGCGAGCGGCGCGACATGGTCCGAGGAAAAGGTCATCACCGAGTCGCGGATCAGGTCCGCGGTCTCGCCGAGATCGAAATTCAAGGCGGGAAGCTGGTTCGGGATCATGGCAGATCGTCCGGTGCGTTGTTCGGCGCGCCGGCTGGACGCCGGTCGGCATGACTACATAGCGATTCCGCCCGCTACGATGGAGTCGAAACCAACGCCGAACAACACCCGGAAGCGGCGCGCGAGGCGCCGCCGGGCTACCCGAGCGGTTTACCTATATCGTCGAAGTACTCGCGCGTGACCTTGAAGACCATCGGCGCCAGCAGCAACAGCCCGATCAGGTTGGGAATTGCCATCAGCCCATTGAGGGTATCGGACAGGTTCCATACCAGATCCACCTTCACATTGGCGAAGGCGAGCGCGGCCACCACCCACAACCCGCGGTAGATAAACAGACTCTTCTCCCTGAACAGGTATTGCCAGCACCGCTCGCCATAATAGGACCAGCCGAGAATGGTGGTGAAGGCAAACACTGCCAGCGCGATGGTCACGATATACTGGCCGCCGGCGATAGAGGTCTGGAAACCGGTCGAGGTCAGCACCGCGCCGGTCAGCCCGCTGCCGTCCGAGCCGGTCATCGTCCACGCGCCCGAGGTCAGGATTACCAGCGCCGTCATCGTGCACACGATGATGGTGTCGATGAAGGTGCCCAGCATGGCGATAAGGCCTTGGCGCACAGGGCTGGTCGTCTGCGCCGCCGCGTGCGCGATGGCTGCCGAGCCCAGGCCGGACTCGTTGGAGAACCCCCCGCGCGGGCCCCGAAAGCGGAGGGCACCCGCCCCCGCCGCCCGGGCGAAACCCCCCGTCGGGGCGGCCGGCGTGAAGGCATGGGTGAAGATCAGCCCGATGGCATCCGGGATTGCCGTGACGTTGATCGCGAGGATCAGCAGCGCGGCGCCGAGATAGAGGACGATCATCGCCGGCACCAGCTTGCCCGCGACATCGCCGATCCTCCGGATTCCGCCGATCACGACGATGCCCACGAGCGCGGCGACAACCACCCCCGTGACCCACTTCGGCACTCCGAAGCTGTCGATCAGCGCGGCCGCCATGGAATTGACCTGCACCGCATTGCCGATGCCGAACGCGGCGATCGCTCCGAATACTGCAAACATGATTCCCAGCCATTTGCCGAGCTCGGGAGCGAATTCGCCGACGCCGTTGCGCAGATAATACATCGGCCCGCCGACATACTTGCCGGTCGAGTCGACCTCGCGATAGGTGACCGCGCACACCGCCTCGGCGTATTTGGTCGCCATGCCGAACAGCGCAATCAGCCACATGTAGAAGATGGCGCCCGGCCCGCCCAAGGCGATCGCGGTGGCGACGCCAGCGATGTTGCCGGTCCCGACGGTCGCGGACAGCGCCGTCATCAATGCGTTGAAGGGCTTGACCTCGCCCTCTCCGACCGCCTGGCTCTTGTCGAACAGCAACCGGAAACCGTAGCCGACCTTCCGCCACGGCATGAACACCAGGCCGAGGGTCAGCAGTAACCCGGTTACGCCGAGGATCCCGAGCATCGGGGGGCCCCAGGCGAACGCGTTGATCGAATCGATGATTGAGTTCAGCCGGTCCATTCCATCTCTCCCGCATGTCGCGCCGCGAACAAAAATCGCAGCGCAGTCCCGATGGACGCCAACGCCTGCCCGTGGCACTGCCGGTCCAGACCGCTGAAACCCCAACACGCGAACAAGGAGACGTCAATATTCTTCGTGATTCGATTGACTTGATGCAGACGGCTGCAACCGGTCGTTGCACGCCGGCCGGAGGAAAATTCGGGGCATAGCCTACCGTTCGGCGCGACGGTCGGACCTCGGCCGGTATGCCCCCTATCGACTTCACTTGTTCTTGATGAATCGAGAACCGAAGCCGGACAACGGGCACCGGCCTGCGGCGCATTCAGCTCGTCGGCTCGTCGGGGAAATGGCGGAAGATCGAGAGCAGCGGGTTGGCCGCCGCCTGGCCGAGGCCGCAGATCGAGGCATCGGTCATAGCCGCCGAGAGCTCTTCGAGCAGCGGCTCGTCCCAGGTCTGGCGTTGCATCAGCTTGACCGCCTTTTCGGTGCCGACCCGGCAGGGCGTGCACTGGCCGCAGCTCTCGTCCTCGAAGAATTGCATCAGGTTGAGCGCACAGGCCTTCATCTCGTCCCGGTCGGACAGCACGACCACGGCATGGGAGCCGACGAAGGAGCCGTATTTTTCCAGCACGCCGAATTCCAGCGGCTCGTCGGCCATGGAGGCCGGCAGGATACCGCCCGAGGCGCCGCCCGGCAGAAATCCCCTGAGCGTGTGGCCCTCCGCCATGCCGCCGCAAAATTCGTCGATCAGTTCGGCAAGTGTAACGCCGGCCGGCGCCAGCTTGACGCCCGGCTCCCTGACCCGGCCGGAGACGGAGTAGCTGCGCAGCCCCTTGCCGCCGTTGCGGCCGTGGCTCGCGAACCAGTCCGCGCCCTTCTCCACGATGACCGGCACCCAGAGCAGGGTCTCGACATTGTTGACCAGGGTCGGCCGGCCGAAGATGCCGTTCTGCGAGACATAGGGCGGGCGGTGCCGCGGCAGTCCGCGCTTGCCCTCGATCGATTCGATCATCGCCGATTCTTCGCCGCAGATATAGGCCCCGGCGCCGCGCCGCAGGTGGATCTCGGTATGCGGCGCCAGCCCGGCGGATTCCAGCGCCGCGATCTCGGCGAGCAGGATTTCGCGGATACCCGGGTATTCGTCGCGCAGGTAGAAGTAGACCGCCTCGGCCTCGACCGCCCAGGCGGCGACCAGCATGCCTTCCAGCACCTTGTGAGGCTCGGTCTCCAGATAGTAGCGGTCCTTGATGGTGCCCGGTTCGCCTTCGTCGGCGTTGACCGCCATCAGGCGCGGGCGGGCCTCGGCGCGCACGAAACGCCATTTCTGCCCGGTCGGGAAGCCGGCGCCGCCCAGGCCGCGCAGGCCGGCGTCGCTCAGGATTTCGATGATCCCGTCCGGCGTGCGCCGGCCGTTCAGGCAATCCTCCAGCAGGCGATAGCCGCCCTGCTCGCGGTAGGCTGCCAGATTCTGGTAGGGCGGAATTTCCGGATGGGTACGACCGGCGCGGATCGCCGCCTCGACAGTCCCGACGGTCGCGTCGACGACATGGTTGTGCCCGACTTCTGCGACCGGCGCCGCCTCGCAACGGCCCATGCAGGGCGCGCGCACGATGCGCACCGCGGCCGGGTCGGCGCCCGCCGCCAGCGAGTCGATCAGGCTGTCGGCGCCAGCGATCATGCAGCTCAGGCTGTCGCACACCCGGACGGTGAGCGCCGGCGGCGGCGTCTCGCCCTCCTTCACGACATCGAAATGGGCGTAGAAGGTGGCGACTTCGTAGACTTCCGTCTGCGACAGCTTCATTTCCTGGGCCAGCGCCGCCAAATGGGCCGCCGAAAGATGGCCGAAGGCGTCCTGGATCAGGTGCAGATATTCGATCAGCAGGTCGCGCTGCCGCGGCGCGTTGCCGAGCAGCGCGCGGACCCGGTCCAGCGCGGCCGGATCGACCTGGCGGCCCTTGGGTGTCGGGCGGGTCTTGCGCCGCCCGGTTTTGGCGGCCTCTCGGGCAATTTCGGTCATAATGGAGCGAATTTCCAACCGGTTCGGTTGAGAATATTCCTTTCTGGCGGGCGATGCTGACTAGCCGATTGCGCGCGCCCGGTCGAGACGCGAACACCGCTGCCTTTCGCGACCAAACAGCCCTTTTCCCGGCCGATCCGTTTCAGGCGCCGCCCGAATACGGAACGGTAGTGTAGCCGTATTCCCGCGCCGCGTCAGCCAGCCAGCGCCACAGAAAGCGGGCATTGGACCGGCTTATCGTCACGTCGAAGGTCGGCGGCTCGCCCTTGTCGAGGCGCGAGACGATGACGGTCACGCGGCCGAACAGCGTCCGGGCCGCGGTTCCGGCGGGAAAGGCGTCAGGATGCAGGTCGAGCGTCGCGGCCTTGGCCAGAACCTCCCGCGCGCGGGGCCCGGCAACGCCGATGGCGAGACAGGAATCGGAGATATCGGTAACGCCGACCGGGCCTGCCGCTCCCGCTTTCAGCAACCGGTCCGCCGTCTTGCGGTCGTTGCAGCGCAGCTGCCACCAGTCCGGCCCCAGCCGGAACAGCGTGCCGCGTGCGTTGGACACCGCCTGCGCCACCGGCGGCGAGGCGAGTCCCAGCGGTTTCTTGAGGAATGCATCGAGCGCGGCCTTGTCGCGGCAGCGCAGGTCGAGCAGGACCAGCGGCGGCATGGCGCTCAGGGTGACGGCATCGCTGTCCGGTCCCTGCCGCTCCGGCGGCAGGGCGAGCGGATGGGCGAGGGCAAGCGTCTCAGCCACGCAACCGCCCTCCGTCCTTGTCGTAGAACACCGGCTCCACAACCCGCGCCGGATCGGCGCCGCCGTCCAGCTTCAGGATATGGACGGTATCGCCCATGCGGTTGCGGCCGTTCTTCAGCAGGGCCAGGGCGAAGCCGCCGTTGAGGCTCGGCGAGCGATAGCTGGAGGTAACGTGCCCGAGCATGGTCACCGGCGGCTTCTGCTCCGAGTCGGCGACGATCTGGCCGCCTTCCGGCAGGACAATCTTCCGATCGAGCGGCAGCAGGCCGACCAGATGCTTGCGGTCCGGGCGCGCGGTATCCGGGCGGCTGTAGGAGCGCTTGCCGATAAAGTCCTTCCGCTTGCTGACCGCCCAGCCCATGCCGACGTCGAAGGGCGTGACCGTGCCATCGGTCTCCTGCCCGACGATGATGAAGCCCTTTTCGGCGCGCAGGACGTGCATGGCCTCCGTGCCGTAAGGCGTCGCGCCGCCGTCGATCAGGGCCTGCCAGAGGGACAGGCCATAGTGCGCCGGCACGTTGATCTCCCAGGAGGCTTCGCCGCTGAAGCTGACCCGGAACACCCGCGCCGGCACGCCCACGATCGTTCCAGTCACCGCCGCCATGTGGGGGAATGCCTCGTCCGACCAGTCGATGTCGCTGTCGAGGCGGGACAGCAGCGCGCGCGCTTCCGGGCCGGCCACCGTCGCGGTCGCGTAAGCCTCCGTCACCGAGGTCGCGAACACCTGCAGCTCGGGCCATTCCGTCTGCAGCCACATTTCCAGCCAGTTCAACACGGTCGCGGCGTTACCGGTCGTCGTGGTCAGCACATAATGCCCGTCGCCGAGCCGCGCGGTCACGCCGTCGTCGAATATCATCCCGTCTTCGTGACACATCAGCCCGTAACGGGCGCGGCCGAACTTCAGCTTCGACCAGTCGTTGGTGTAGACGCGGTTGAGCAGCGTCGCGACGTCCGGCCCCTTGAGATCGATCTTGCCCAGGGTGGACGCGTCCATGGCCCCGACGCCGTCGCGCACGGCCCGGACCTCGCGGTCGATGGCGTCCTCGAGCGATTCGCCGGCGCGGCGATAGGCATAGGGCCGCTTCCACTGGCCGACATCCTCGAACACGGCGCCGTTGGCGGCGTGCCAGTCGAACATCGGCGTCTCGCGCGCCGGATCGAACAGGGCGCCGCGATCCCGCCCGGCCAGCGCGCCGAACGGAACCGGCGTATAGGGCGGGCGGAAAGTCGTGGTGCCGACGGTCTCGGGCGCCCGGCCGGATTCCATGCCCATCAGCGCCAGGCCGATGACATTGGCGGTCTTGCCCTGATCGGTGCCCATGCCGAGGGTGGTGTAGCGCTTGAGATGCTCGACCGAACGGTAATTCTCCCGCGCCGCCAGGGCGACATCCTTGACCGTCACATCGTTCTGGAGATCGACGAAGGCCTTGCCCTTGCGACCGCCCGGCCGGCGGCTGGTCACGGCCCAGAGCGGCTGGATCGGCGCTTGGGCCGCGCTATCGTCTGCCTTCAGCACCGGCTTGCGGGTGCGCTTGGTACGGCCGGCGGCGCGGGCGGCGTCCCGGCCGGCGGCATAACCCTGCTCCAGGCAGTCGGCGAGGGTTTCGGCGCCTGTCGCCGCGCCGGCGGCCCACACGCCCAGCGCGCTCAGGTCGCCCGGCACGAAGCAGGCCTGCGCCTCGCGCCAGACCGGCTTCGCCCCGCGATGGGAGGCCAGATGCAGCGCCGGGTTCCAGCCGCCCGAAACGCCGACAAGGTCCGCCTCGACGACGCGCGGCGCGCCGGAGGTTTCGCCGTCCGGCAGGATCCGGCTGATCTTCGCGCCGCGGACTCGCCGGTCGCCCAGCACCGCCGAAATCGCGAAACCGGCCTCGACGGTCGCGCCGGCGCTTTCCGCCTCCTTCGCCAGCGCCGCCGGCGGCGTTTCGCGCGCATCGGCCAGGGTCACCGGCACGCCGGCATCCGCGAGCATCCGGGCGGTGCGATAGGCCGAATCGTTGTTCGTGCCCAACAGCGCCCGCTTGCCCGGAACCACGGCGTAGCGCCCGGCATAATGCCGGACCGCGTTGCCCAGCATGACGCCGGGCGTGTCGTTGTTCGGGAAGGCGTAGGGCCGCTCGTGCGCGCCGGTCGCCAGCACGATCTGCCGGGCCCGGATCCGCCACAGCCGCAGACGGGGCAGATGCGCCGGCGCGCCCGGCCCGAAGCGGTCGCCGACGCTTTCGACGGCAGTCGCGAAATTGTCGTCGTACAGGCCGGCGACCGTTGTGCGGCCGAGCACCGTCACCTCCGGCGCGCTGCCGAGCTTCTCCAGCGCCGCCGCGACCCAGTCCATCGCCGGCGCATCGTCGATCGCGCGATCGCCGGCCAGCAGGTCGCCGCCCGGTTCGGCCTGTTCGTCGGCCAGAATCACCCGGCTGCCCCGGTTCGCCGCCGCCAATGCGGCGGAGAGGCCGGCCGGCCCCCCGCCGACGACCAGCACGTCGCAATGGGCGTTCATGCGCTCGTAGCGGTCCGGGTCCGGGACGGACGGCGCCTTGCCGAAGCCCGCGGCCCGGCGAATGAAGGGCTCGAACAGCTTCCACCAGCGCCCGGCGCCGAAGCCGCCGCCCATGAAGGTCTTGTAGTAGAACCCGGCAGGGAAGATCGGCGAGAGCCAGTCGTTTATGCGCATCAGGTCGAAATCGACCGAGGGCCAGGCGTTCACGCTCGCGGCGGCCAGACCGCCGTAAAGCTCGATCTGGGTTGCGCGCAGGTTCGGCTGGGTGCGGGCGCCGGTCTCGAGCTGGACCAGGGCGTTCGGCTCTTCGGCGCCGGCGCTCCAGATACCGCGCGGACGATGGTATTTGAAGCCGCGCGCCAGCGGGAATGCGCCATAGGCCAGCAGGGCCGAGGCCAGCGTGTCGCCGGCATAGCCGGTGAACGTCTCGCCGTTGAAGGTGAAGGCGAGCGGCGTTTCCCGGTCGATCCGGCCGCCCATCGGCACATGGGCCGGCAAGCGATATTGCGGCCCGCTCACCCGTCCGCCTCCGGCTCGACGCCGCCGAACACGCCGGTCTCGCCGCGTTCGTGGGTCACCGTGTTGCGCACCATGGTGAACCACCGGCCGCAGCCGTGGCTATGCACCCACTGCTCCTTGAACCGGCCCCTGGTGTTGGTGCGCATGAAAACATAATCGGCCCATTCGGCATCGCTCAGGGCTTCGGGCTCCAGCGGCCGGGCGATATCCGCCTCGCCGCCGTAACCGAACTCGGTTTCGTCGCGCGGCCCGCAATAGGGGCAGTGGATCAGCAGCATCGGCGCCCTCCCCTCCCTCAGCCCGGGCTAGTGCGCCACCGCCGCCGCGCCGTGCTCGTCGATCAGCGCGCCGGTGGTGAAGCGGTCGAGCGAGAAGGCCGCATTGATCGGGTGCGGTTCGTCGCGCGCGATGGTGTGGGCGAAGGCCCAGCCCGAGCCCGGCGTCGCCTTGAAACCGCCGGTGCCCCAGCCGCAGTTGAAATAGAGGCCGTCGACCGGCGTCTTCGACAGGATCGGGCTGGCGTCGGGGCAGGTGTCGACGATGCCGCCCCAGCTGCGCATCAGGCGCAGCCGGGAGAAGATCGGGAACAGTTCGACCAGCGCGCCCATCTGCCCCTCGATGACGTGCCAGCTGCCGCGCTGGGCGTAGCTGTTGAAGCTGTCGATGCCGGCGCCGATCACCAGCTCGCCCTTGTCCGACTGGCTGACATAGACGTGGACCGCGTTCGACATCACCACGCAGTCCAGCACCGGCTTGATCGGCTCGCTGACCATGGCCTGCAGGGGGTGGCTGTCGATCGGCAGGCGCAGGCCGGCCATCTCCGCCAGCACACTGGCGTGCCCGGCCACGACGACGCCGACCTTTCCGGCCTTGACCGGGCCGAGGGTCGTCTCGACGCCGGTGACCCTGCCCCCCTGCCGCGTAATACCGGTTACTTCGCAATTCTGGACGATGTCGACGCCGCGGTCGTCGGCGCCGCGGGCGAAGCCCCAGGCCACCGCATCGTGACGGGCCACGCCGCCGCGGCGCTGGAGCGACGCGCCCAGGATCGGATAACGCAGATCGCGCGAAATGTTGATTGCGGGCACCAGTTTCTCGATCTCCGCCGGGCTCAGGATCTCCGAATCGACGCCGTTGCCGCGGATGGCGCGGACCCGGCGCGACATTTCCTTCAGGTCGTGCTCGTTGTGCGCCAGGTTCAGCACGCCGCGCTGGCTGAGCATGATGTTGAAGTTCAGCTCGCGGGACAGGCCCTCGTAGAGCTGGAGCGATTTCTCGTAGATCGCCGCGCTCTCGTCCCACAGATAGTTGGAACGGATGATCGTGGTGTTGCGGCCGGTGTTGCCGCCGCCGATCCAGCCCTTCTCCAGCACGGCGACATTGGAGATGCCATGTTCGGCCGCCAGATAGTAGGCCGTCGCCAGGCCGTGCCCGCCGCCGCCGACGATGACGACATCGTATTCCGGCTTCGGCGCCGGGCTGCGCCAGGCCTGCGGCCAGTTCCTGTGGCCGGTCAGCGCGTTCCGGGCCAGCGAGAAGATCGAATATCGCTGCATCGTTGCCCCTTAGGGCCGGTTTGCCGAACCGTCAAGCGCAGGGTGCAGCGGACCGGACCGCCGAATTCGGGGCTTTCCCGGCGGGCCGGCTTCGCTATGTTCGCGCCATGAGCGAAACGGACGCCCAACCGGCCCGATCCGACGATGGCCCCGGCGACGATACGGACCCCGCCGACATCGACAATTTCATCGCCCGGTGGCAGAAGTCCGGCGGTTCGGAACTGGCGAATTTCCAGATGTTCGCCGACGAACTCTGCGACCTGCTCGGCCTGCCCCGGCCCGATCCGTCGCAGGGGGTGGGAAACGCATGAGCATCGACAGGCCGTTTCAGGGTGGGCTCTTTTCCGGCGATTATCTCGAAATTGCGATTGCCGAGTCGGACGACTGGCAGGCGTTCGACGACGCGGCGGTGGTCGATCTCGAAGTCGCGCTTGCCGGAACCTTCGCCCGCTTCCAGACCGGTGGGTCGCCCAACGAGAGCGAGACCGAAGATGAGCTGATCTGGCCCGTCCTCGAACGACTCGGCTGGACCGAAAGGCTCCGCCAGCAGAACCTTTCCGCCAGAGGCATGACGGACGTGCCGGACGGCCTCCTTTTCGCCGATTCGGAAAGTAAAGCCAAAGCCGCCGGCACCCTGGAGGAATGGCGCCGCTACGAATTCGGCCTCGCCGTCGTAGAATCGAAGCGTTGGAGCCGCGCGCTCGACCGCGGGTCGGCGCAGACCGGCGAGGCGACGGCGCCGTCGACCCAGATGCTGCGCTACCTGCGCCGGGCCGACGACCTGACGAACGGCAAGCTGCGCTGGGGCATCCTGACCAACGGGCAGGTCTGGCGGCTCTACTGGCAAGGGGCGCTCTCGGTCTCCGAACAGTTCTTCGAAATCGACTTGGCAGCCGTGTTGAACCTGCCGGGCCACAACGACGGCCTGTTCGCGCTGGACGCCGCCGCACGCCGCCGCTGGCTCAAGGTTTTTGTGCTCATGTTCCGGCGCGACGCCTTCCTGCCGGGCGTAGCCGACGAGCGCACCTTCCACCGCCGTGCGCTCGACGAGGGCCGCTACTATCAGGAACGAGTCGCCAAGAATCTGTCCGGGATCGTCTTCGAGAAAGTCTTTCCCGACCTTGCCCGCGCCATCGCCGGGGCCGCGCCGCACGCGCCATTGCCGGAAGTGCGCGAGACCGCGCTGATCCTGCTCTACCGGCTCCTGTTCATCCTCTATGCCGAAGACCGCGACCTGCTGCCGGTCCGCAATACGCGCTACGACGATTACTCGATGCGCAAGAAAGTTCGCGACGATGTCGGCCCCCGCAAGGACCAGGACGACGTCTTTTCCGAGACGGCGCCGCTATACTGGTCCGTGATCGACAATCTCTGCCGTGCCATCGACGGCGGCGACCCCTCCATCGGCCTGCCGCCGTACAATGGCGGGCTGTTCGACCGGCAGCGCACGCCGCTCCTGTCCGACATCCGGCTCGGCGATGCCGCGATCGCCGATGTCATCGACGCACTCTCCTTCGAGCGGACGCCGCAGGGACGGCGCTACATCAACTACCGCGAACTCGGCGTGCAGCAACTCGGCTCGATCTACGAGCGGCTGCTGGAGCAGGAGATCGTGCGCGAAGGCGGCGGCATCTCCGTCCGGCCCAACATCTTCGCGCGCAAGGATACCGGCAGTTATTACACACCGGACGATCTGGTCGGCCTCATCGTTACCGAGACGATCGGCCCGCTGATCGAGACGCGGATGGAAGCCTTCGAGACAGCGGCCGGGCAACTGCCGGAGAACGGCCCCGACCGCGAACGTGCAATGGCGGACCTGCGGAACCTCGACCCGGCGGAACAACTGCTCGATCTGAAAGTCTGCGATCCTGCCATGGGGTCCGGGCACTTCCTGGTCAATCTGGTCGATTACCTGTCCGACCGCACGATTGCGGCGATGGCCGAGGCGGAGGCGCTTGTCGAAGGCTATGTCTCTCCCCTCTCCGGACGGATCGGGAATATCCGCGACACCATCCTCGAAAATGCCGAAGCAGGCGGCTGGACCGTCGATCCTGCCCGGCTCGACGACCGCCATATCGTGCGGCGCATGGTGCTCAAGCGCTGCATCTACGGCGTTGACAAGAACCCGATGGCGGTCGAACTCGCCAAGGTCGCCCTGTGGCTGCACACTTTTACGGTCGGCGCGCCGCTCAGCTTCCTCGACCACCATCTGCGCTGCGGCGACAGCTTGTTCGGCGCCTGGGTGCGCAGCGGCATCGACCGGGCGGCCGATTACGACGCACCGCTTCTGCTGCACGGCCCGATGCGCTCTGCCATTTCCGCGGCCGAGGGAATGCGTGTTGTGGAAGCCTTGACCGACGCGGAAATCGCCGAAGCGGAGCGTTCCGCCGAGACCTTCGCCCAGATCGAAGCGAAAACGACGCCGCTGGAAAGGTTCCTGTCGCTGATCCATGCATTCGACTGGCTGGACGTTCGTAGCAAGGAAGACAAGGCAGCCCTGCGCGCCTTCTTCGACGGTCAGTTCGGCGATCCGGTCGAGGTGGTGCTCGGAGAGGTAGAATCGTCGAACGGCAGACCGGAAGCGCAGCGCTTCGCGGCCCTGCTCGATGAAGCCCGGCGGCTGATCGCAGAAGAACGCTTCCTGCACTGGCAGGCCATCTTTCCCGGTGTCTGGTCGAACTGGGAAAGCGCGGAATTGCAGGGCGGCTTCGACGCCGTGATCGGCAACCCGCCCTGGGACCGGATGAAGCTGCAACAGGTCGAATGGTTCGCCGCGCGCCGCCCGGAGATCGCAATGGCGCCGCGCGCCGCCGACCGCAAGCGGATGATCCGCGAACTGGAGGAGGCGGGCGACCCGCTTGCGCAGGACTTCGCGAAGGCGAGCGCGCGGGCTGAGACTGCATCCCGCATGGCGCGCGGGGGCGGCGACTATCCGCTTCTGTCGGGCGGCGATACCAACTTGAACTCCCTCTTCGTCGAACGCGCCTCAAGAATCGCAAAGCCCGATGGAGTCGTCGGTTTGCTCGTCCCGTCGGGCATTGCGACCGAAACGGTATCGCAGGAATTTTTCGAACAGCTGATGGACAAGGGCTCCGTCCGATGCGTTTTCGATTTCTTCAACAAACGTGAGAACGGCGAACTCTTCTTTCCGGATGTCTATTACCGTTTCAAATTTTGTGCGTTCGTTTTCTCGCCCGGCGGTCGTTCGTTCGGAAAAGCCCGGTTTGCGACTTTCGTTCGGGACGTAAGCGACCTTGAAAATGAGGACACGACCTTCGAACTTTCGTTGGACCACATTCGCCAAGTAAATCCGAACACACGGACTACCCCCATCTACCGGGACAGGCGCGCCCCCGAATTGTCCGCTGCGATATACAACCGCTTGCCGGTTCTGGTGGACAGCTCTTCCGGTGCGGAGGTCAGGACATGGCCGGTAAAATATGTGCGCATGTTCGATATGGCCAACGACTCCGAACTATTCCGCACCCGCGCGGAACTTGAAGAAATGGAAGGCGCTTGGCCCATCGGCCGCAATCGCTTTGCGAGTGCGGCAGGCGAATGGGCACCGCTCTACGAAGGTAAGATGGTCCAGGCGTTCGATCACCGCGCGGCGAGTATCGTTACGGCAGACAAGAATCTGTACCGCAGCGGGCAGAGCCGGGCGACTGTGCCTGCCAAATATAGCTCCCCCGAATTTCTCCCAGAGCCGCGCTATTACGTCCTCATGGAGGAAAGCCTGTCGGTGCAAATCGCGCTCAAGGATATCACATCTACGACCAACAGCAGATCCATCATAGCCTGTCTGCTGCCGCCTAATCCGGCGGGGCACACATTGCCAATACTTTCGATGGATGCCGAAGCGGAAGCGAAAGCCCTGTTTTGCGCCAATCTCAACAGCGTCGTCTGCGATTTCATCGCCAGAACCAAGATTCTCAGCAATCACGCAAGCTGGTACATCGTCGAACAACTCCCCATCGTTCCGCCCGACCGCTACGAAGCCACGCATTTCGGCCCGAAAACCGGAGCGGAGATCGTGCGCGAGGCGGTGCTGGAACTAACCTATACGGCGCACGACATGGCGCCTTTCGCCCGCGACATGGGCCATGTCGACGCCGACGGCGAGGTGCTGCCACCCTTCGCCTGGGACGACGACCGCCGCCTCTATCTGCGCGCGAAGCTGGATGCACTCTTTTTCCATCTCTATGGCGTCACGGACCGGGACGACGTGCGCTACGTCTATTCGACCTTCCCCATCGTCGAACGGCAGGAAACGAAAGCCTGGGGCCACTACCGCTCCCGCGAGCTCTGCCTCGCCTGGATGAACGCCCTCGAAGCCGGCCACCCGGACGCCGCGATCGACCTGTAGACCGGAAGCGACGGCGCTGCGCCCACCAGCCGGCCGCGACAACCGCCGGCGCAGCCCGGCAGGGCATCGACGGGCAGGACGGCGGCAGCCGATATTTCATTCCGCGGTACGGTGCGGCCGCGCGCGCCGGATTTCGTACCGCACGGCTTGAAATTATTGTAATATTCCCTATAATAGGTATTCGTGCCGTATAGCCCGCCAGCGGCAGCCGGCCGCCTGCATGACGGAACATGACAAATCATGACATTTCCTGACACTTGCGAACTCTTTGCCCACCCTCCCGACCGACCGGAGAGCCTGCCCCGAGCCTGTCGAAGGGGAGCGGAAAAATCGTTCCCGCGCGGCGCTTCCGTCCCGACTCAGCGCCGGAAAGATAGCTCCGCTCCGCGCCCCTGCGGAACGCACCGGTCGATATGACGGGTGAAAGCGGCAGAAGCGCCGGGACGGAACATGACATTTCCCGACACCTGGGAACCCTTTGCCCATCCTCCCGACCGAACGGAGCGTCCGGCGTGCAAAAAAACACTGTAGATAGAACGGTCTGTCTTAGCGAATTGTGGCAAAAACCGGGCGGCGACACATGACGAAACATGACATTTCATGACATCGCCGAACACCACCCCCCAGGGG
>FZLR01000026.1 GCA_900197615.1 Rhodospirillaceae bacterium Spongia-Bin9 | reverse complement strand
CTGGTGATCAGCGATTTCACCGGCATGGCGTGGATGATCTCCATGGCGCTCTTCGGCACCTTCTCGCCGGGCGAGACCGGATAGTTGGGCACCCGGTACGCGCTGCCCGTCATCTTCGGCCCGTCATGGACCTTGTCGCGCAGAAAGATCCGCCGCAGCCACTTCTGCGAACAGGAGCCCGGCCAGCCGGGGATCACGAGGCGCAGCGGCGCGCCGTTCATCGGATGTAGCGGCCCGCCGTTCATGCCGAAAGCGATCAGGTTGTTCGGGTTCATCGCCTTGTCGATCGGCACGCCGCGCGAGATCGGCAGTTTGCCCTCCTTGCCGGAGAGGTGGGTGTCGGCGCCGACATGGGCGGTGTAGACGACGTTCGGCTTGACGCCGGCGGCCTTGAGCACGTCGGCGAGGCGCACGCCGGTCCAGTTCGAGCAGGCGACCGCGCCGACCGTCCACTGGTTGCCGCGCGCCGGCGGGTCGAAGAAGGCCCGGCCGTTGCCGCCGCATTCGATGGTGAGCTGCTGGGTCACGACCTCGAATTTCTTCTTCAGGTCGTCGATGCCGAGCGTCATCGGGCTGTCGACCAGGCCGTCGACCCGCAGCTTCCAGGTCGCCGGGTTCATGTCGTCCGGCACGATGCCGTTGTTGCGGATGAAGTGCCGGGCGGTCGGCGTCACCGCGTCGTTCAGCAGATGGGCCGGGGTCTCGGCGTTGACCGGCCGGTCGTTGAGCACGGTGAGCCCGTCCTTGCCGGCGATCTTCATCTTGCCGGCGGCGAGCGCCTCCGGGATGAAGCCCGACGGCATGTTGCGGTGAAACGGGATCGCCGCGCCGATCAGCGCGCCCATGCTGGCGAGGCCGGCCCCCCTGAGGAATCCGCGGCGGTCCGGATGCGCCTCGCGCCCGAACACGATCCGGTCGGCTTCTTCGGGGTCTTCGGCATACAGTTCGAAAAGGTCGGCTTTTTCGGACATATTCATTCCCTCCTATATTAGATTTGTTCCATTGTAACGACTCATATGCGGAGGTCAATCGGCTGCTTTGTTCGGGTGACGCCGGCGCCGAAGATGTCGGCGATGCGCAGGGCCTCGACCCGCTTGACGCCCTCGCCGGACGCTCACCCGAGCGCTTGCCGGATGCACCGCGCCATGGCCGCGTGTTCGCCCGCGTTGGAACGGTGCGAAGCGTCCAGCCAGGTTTCAGGGTCCAGCCGTGTGAGGTCCAGCGCGTGGCCGGCGCGTGTCGCGAGTTGTTTCAGATATTGGAGTTGTGCGCGCCCATTGCCTTCGCGGAACGGATGGACATGGTTGACGTCGCCGAGGATCGGGCCGGCGGCTGCGGCGAACGAGTCCGGCCCCCGCCCCCGGAGATACTCGGCCCCCACGATGCGGCGGTGGATATCTGCCATGCCCGACCGGATAAAGCGTTTCGGTTGGAACCGGCTGCCGCTCTTGGCTATCTCGACCGTGCGAAGTTCGCCCGCCCACTCGTAGACGTCTTGGAACAGGTGGCGGTGAATGGCGCGCAGATGGGGAAGGTCGAAGTCGCCGCCCGGAACGGATTCGAGAAGCCGCTGGGCGACGAATTGCCGTTCCGCTGCCTCCAGCGTGCCGGCATCCCGGATGTCCAGCTTGTTGCGGAGAACTGCGAATGCCGGCGGATAGCAGTATTCGGGGTCGCTCATTCCGCCGCGACGATGCGCCGGCGGTTCTCGATCTGCTGTTCGATGTGGGCGCGGCGATCCTCCGGCGGCCACTCTTCGCGCTCGAACATTTCGAACATGGCAAGCTCGTCGGGAGAAAGCGGATTACCCTCGATTGCCTGCAAATGGGCAGCCTCAGCGAGTCGCCCGTCCGCGGCGGCTCGGGGAGAACCGGGGCCTCTGCGCGTTACGGTCATGGTTCGACCCTACCGCAGGTCATTCCTTTGCGCCACTGGCCTGTGCCCCATTGGAGAGTGCAATCGATGGGCGCCATAGATGCCGGAACCGAGCTGTAGAAGCCGCACGGCGGCGTGCGCACCGCCCGGATGCCTCGCCCGGATGCCTCGCCCGGATGCCCCGCCCGGATGCCTCGCCCAAATGCCTCGCAGGGCGGCACAACGAACCTTGGGGAATTTCGGCTCGTCGCCGGGCTTTCCTCCCCGCCTAAACCCCCTCGCTCCCCCGGCTGATCGCGACAGCGCCGGTGCGGGCGACCTCGACGAGGCCGAGGGGCTTCATCAGCTCGATGAAGCGGCCGATCTTCTCGGACTGGCCGTCGAGCCGGAAGATAAACGATTCGAGCGTCGTATCGTCGACCTTGGCGCCGAAGATGTCGGCGATGCGCAGGGCTTCGACCCGCTTGTCGCCCTGGCCGGCGACCTTGAGCAGGGCCAGTTCGGTCTCGACATGGGGGCCTTCCTCGGTCAGGTCGTGGACCGAATGGACCGGCACCAGCCGGTCGAGCTGGTTCTTGATCTGCTCGATCACCATGGGCGTGCCCAGGGTGACGACGTTGATGCGCGACAGGCCGGCCTCGGCGTCGACCTCCGACACCGTCAGGCTCTCGATATTGTAGCCGCGGCCGGAGAACAGGCCGATGACCCGGGCGAGCACGCCGGGTTCGTTGTCCACCAGCACGGCGATCACATGCCGTTCGGTCATGGCTGTCCTGCCTGTCTTCCAGTGTCCGGTTTTCTTGCGGTCGGTCGGTGGCGGCCGGCGCCTAGACCAGCACCATGCCTTCTTCGGAGATCGGGTTGTCGGCCTGGTCTTCGGGGCCGAGCAACATCTTGTGATGGGCCGCGCCGGACGGAATCATCGGGAAGCAGTTCTCCGCCTTGTCGACCAGGATGTCGGCGATCACCGCCTTGTCGACGGCGATCATCTCCTCGATCACGCCATCGACATCCGACGGTTTCTCGGCGCGCAGGCCGACCGCGCCGAAGCTCTCCGCCAGCTTCACGAAATCGGGCAGCGAATCCATGTAGCTCTCGGAATAGCGGCCGCCGTGCAGCAGTTCCTGCCATTGCCGGACCATGCCCATATATTCGTTGTTGAGGATGAAGATCTTCACCGGCAGGCGATACTGCGCCACCGTGCTCATCTCCTGGATGTTCATCAGGACGGAGGCTTCGCCCGCTACGTCGATGACCAGGGCGTCCGGGTGCGCGACCTGCACGCCCATCGCCGCCGGCAGCCCGTAGCCCATCGTGCCGAGGCCGCCGGAGGTCATCCACCGGTTCGGTTTCTCGAACGGCAGGAACTGGGCCGCCCACATCTGGTGCTGGCCGACCTCGGTTGTGACGAATACATCGTCGCGGCCCCCGGTCAGCTCGCGCAGGCGTTCGAGCGCATATTGCGGTTTGATCAGCGTGTCGGACTGTTTGTATTTCAGGCAGTCCCGGCTGCGCCATTCGTCGATCTGCGCCCACCAGGCGTCCATTTTCTTCCGGTCGGCGCGATGCTGGCGGGCCTTCCAGACCTTGGTCAGATCCTCCAGCACATGGGCGGCGTCGCCGACGATCGGGATGTCGGCCCGGACATTCTTGTTGATCGACGACGGATCGATATCGACATGGATCTTGGTCGAGTGGGGCGCGAACTCGTCGAGCTTGCCGGTCACCCGGTCGTCGAAGCGGGCGCCGATATTGATCATCAGGTCGCAATGATACATGGCGAGATTGCTCTCGTAGGTGCCATGCATGCCGACCATGCCGAGGAACTGTTTGTTGGAGGCGGGCAGGGCCCCCAGGCCCATCAGGGTGAGCGTGCAGGGAAACCCGGTGAGCTTCACCAGCTCGGTCAGCAGGTGCGACGCCTTCGGTCCGGCATTGACGACGCCGCCGCCGCAGTAAAAAAGCGGGCGCTCCGCCTGCGCCATCGCTGCGGCGGCTTTCTCGATCTGGCCGATATCGCCTTTCTTGCGCGGCTTGTAGGACCGGTGGCCGTTGATCGACGGCGGCGTATAGGTTCCCGGCCCCTGCAGGATATCCTTGGGCAGGTCGATCACGACCGGCCCCGGCCGGCCGCTGCGCGCGACGTAGAAGGCTTCGTGGACGGTCCGCGCCAGATCGGCGATGTCCTTCACCAGGTAGTTGTGCTTTGTGCAGGGGCGGGTGATGCCGGTGGTATCCGCTTCCTGGAAGGCGTCGTTGCCGATCAGGTGGGTCGGCACCTGGCCGGTCAGGCAGACCACCGGAACGGAATCCATAAGCGCGTCGGTCAGCCCGGTCACGGCGTTGGTTGCGCCGGGGCCGGACGTCACCAGCACGACGCCGACCTTGCCGGTCGAGCGCGCATAGCCTTCGGCGGCATGGACGGCGCCGCCCTCCTGGCGGACCAGGATGTGACGGATCGAATTCTGCACATGCAGCGCGTCGTAGATCGGCAGCACGGCGCCGCCGGGGTAGCCGAAAATCGTATCGACGCCCTGTTCCACCAGGGCGCGCAGGACGATTTCCGAGCCTGTCATCTCTTGCGACATCGATCCGTCTCCCGGGATTCGCCTCACGGCCGGCCGGTTCCGGCCAATAGCAAAGCCGTCCGGAAACATAGTCCGTCCGGAGGCGAAAAAAATCGCCGCTCGCGGCGGCGGCGCTTGCCCTTTTCAGGCCATTCCATCCCGCTGTCCGGCGGGACAAGCGGTCGATCCGAAATGCGGAAATACGGCCCGCGGCCTACGCCGTCAACCGGAATTGACGAATTTTATTAAACAATTCGTCGCGCATACTTTCCGAAAATTGCGCAAAACCGGCATCTGGCGAACGATATTGACGCCGGAACCAGGTGAACTGCCGTTTGGCAAAGCGCCGCGTGGCGGTCTGGCCCTGTACGATCATCGCGGCGCGGTCGGTCTCGCCCCTGAGATGGGCCAGCATCTGCGGCACGCCGACCGCCTTCATCGCCGGCAGCAACGGATCGAGTTCCAGGGCCTGGAGCCGTCGAGCTTCGTCCAGCGCCCCGCCGTCGATCATCCGGGCGAAGCGGGCGTCGATACGCGGATAGAGGTCTTCGCGCGGCGGCATAATCGCGATCCTGAAAGCGCGAAGGGCCGGCGCTTTCGCGCTTTGCCCGGACCAGGCGGAAAGCGGTCTGCCTGTCTCTTCGAATACGGACAGGGCGCGGATCAGCCGCTGCCGGTCGATCGCGGCCAGCCGTCCGGCGGTCGCCGGATCGACGGCGCGCAGCCGCTCGCGTCCGGCTTCGAGGCCGGCCTCCTCCAGCCACGCGGCAACGCTCCGCACCCGCGCTTCGGGAATGTCGGGAACTGCGGCAATCCCGTCCAGAAGGGCCTTGAGATACAGGCCGGTGCCGCCGACCGCGACCGGCAGCAACCCGGCCGCACCCGCTGCGGCGATCTCTTCCAGCGCCAGGCGCCGCCACCGGCCGGCCGAGCAGCGCTCCCGCGCCGGAAGAATGCCGTACAGCCGGTGCGGCGCCGCCGCCAGCGCCGCGTCATCGGGCCGCGCGGTGACGATTTTCAGTTCCTGATACACCTGCATGCTGTCGGCATTGATCACCGCGCCGCCGAATTCCCGCGCAATCTGCAGCGCGATTTCGGACTTGCCGCCGGCGGTCGGGCCGCCGATGACGACGATCTTCGTATGCCCATCCGGATTTCGCGCGGGCCTGTCGGCTGGCGCAGTCAAACCCGTCCGCTCCCTGATCGCGCCGCCCGGACGTTCTTCATCGGCGCCACCGCATCTTGCCCGCGATGAGTCACTTCGTGACGCTGATTGCCAATCCGGCCCTGCCGCGTCTTTCCGACGGGACGGTTACCTCCGCCCGCTGGGCGCTGGAAGATGCCGGCGCCGATAGCGGAGAGCCGGACTGGCTGTCGCCCCAGGTCGCGTGCGATATCCCGTTCGGCGGCGGCGAACCCGCTGCGGCGCAGGCGGCGGTCAAGGGCTCGGTCGGCCGGTTGCCGGTCGACGTGGCCGTGACCGGCGCAGGGAACCGGCGCAAGCGGCTGCTGGTCGCCGACATGGAATCGACGGTCATCCGCAACGAGATGGTCGACGATCTGGCCGATCTGCTGGGCGTCGGCGACACCGTCCGCCGCATCACGCAGCAGGCGATGAACGGAGAAATCCCGTTCCGCGAGGCGCTTGCCGTGCGGGTCGAAATGCTGGGCGGCCTGGAGAAGGAATTTCTCCAGGCCTTCTGCTATCGCATAGAATTTACGCCGGGCGCGCGAACCCTCGTGCGCACGATGGGCAATCACGGTGCGTTGACCGCGCTCGTGTCCGGCGGTTTCCGGATCTACTCGGAATATGTCCGCCGGGAATGCGGATTCGATATCGACGTCGCCAACGACGTTGTGCTGGATGGCGGCGTCCTGACCGGCAGGCTGGTGCATCCCGTGCTGGGCGCGGACGGCAAGCTGGAGGCGATGGATGCCTTTCTCGCCGACCGTGGACTGGGCCGGCAGGACGCGCTGGCCGCCGGCGACGGCGCTAACGACATCCCGATGTTGCAGGCGGCGGGCGCCGGCGTCGCATTTCGGGCCAAGCCCGCAGCCGCAGCGGCGGCGCAGCACCGGATCGAGCATGGGGATCTGACCGCCCTTCTGTACCTCCAGGGCTACCGGCGCGACGAGTTCGCCGCCGCCGTTTCCGGGGACTGAACCGCCGCTGCCGGCCCTGTCTCTCAAGGCGCCTATTGCAGCCTGAAACCGAGCACGACGAAGCGCCGGTCGTCCCCGCGCTGAACCAGGAGCAGCGTAGATGTCTTGCGCGCTTCCTTGGACCGGTCCAGCAGGGTCCGGACCGCCTCGGGAGTCGCGACTGCGGTCTGTTCCATTTCGAGAATCACGTCGCCCGGCTTCAGGCCCTTTTGCTCTGCGTCGCTATCCGGTTCGACGCCGAGAACGATGACGCCCTCCTGCGTCGCCGTTTCGTAGCGTTGCGCCAGTTCCGGCGTGATCTTGCCGAGCCGCAAGCCGAGTTCGGGGAACAGGTCCGGCCGGACCCCCTCCTTGGGGAGTTTCTCGGCGGCGCCGGTCTGCACGGCTTTTTCCAGCTCGCCCAGGACGACGGTGAGCGTGACGCGCGCTCCGCGCCGCAGCACGGTGACGCTCACCGTCTTGCCGACCGGCGCAGCCGCCACGATCTGCGACAGGCGCGATGCGCCGGGCACCGTCCTGCCGTCGAACTTCAGGATCACGTCTCCCGAGACGATACCGCCTTCTGCCGCCGGGCTGCCGCTGACGACATTCGCGACCAGGGCGCCGGTCGGCGTTTCCATGCCCAGGGTCTTCGCCAGTTCGGCATCGACCGACTGGATTTGCACGCCCAGCCAGCCGCGGCGGGTGCGGCCGTAGCGCTTCAGTTGTTCGATAATCGGCGCGGCCAGGTTCGACGGCACCGCAAAGGCGATCCCTGCATTCATTTCGGCGCGGGAATAGATCGCGGTGTTGATGCCGATGACATCGCCGGCGCGGTTGAACAGGGGGCCGCCGCTGTTGCCTTTGTTGATGGCCGCGTCGGTTTGCAGGAAATCGACGAACGAACTGCCCGGGATACCGCCGAAATTGCGCAGATGCCGCCCGCGCGCCGAGATGATGCCGGTCGTGACGGTCTGGCTGAGTCCGAACGGGTTGCCGATGGCGACGACATCCTGGCCGATGCGCACGGTATCCGAATTGCCCCATTTCACAAAGGGCAGCGGAGATTTCGGCTCGACCTTCAATACGGCCAGATCGGCACGGGAATCGCGGCCGATCACCCTGGCGTCGAGCTGCCGGCCGCCGTCCAGGATCACGCGCACGGCCGACGCGCGGTTGATGACATGATGGTTCGTGACGACATAACCGTCGGCGCTGACGATGAATCCGCTGCCGACGGCCGAACCGCGTTGCCGGTTCCGGCGCTTGTTGAAATACTCCTTGAAATATTCCTGGAAGGGCGAACCTTCGGGTGCTTCGCGCACATTCGCCGGCCCGCTGCCCTGGGTCGTCGTAATGCTGACCACGGTGGGCAGCAGCCGGGCGACCAGGTCCGGCAGCGCATGACGTTCGGTTTTGGCCGCTGCCGGGGCCGGAGCGGCTGCATTCCGGGTGTCCGCATGTCCGGCGCCCGCACCGAGACCGGAGGCAGCGAGACACGCCAGGGCAACGAGGGCCGTCGGCGCGATCCGGGCAGGTTGCGGCAATGTCCTTCGGTTCATTCGGGTCTTCCGTTTCACGTCGGCCGCCAGCCGGTTATACCTGAAATGGGGCAAAATTCTGCCGGGATTCGAGCGAAGCGTCACGCAGGATTGATGATCCGCCGCGGTTTGGGCAAGCCTTTCCGGCATTCTACCACCGGAAGGCGGCAGAGGCCCATGTGGGACGCTGCCGGTGACGTGCATAAAGCTGCGCCAGTGCGCCTGCCGGCGGCTCGCCGAGCGGCGCGATGCCCAACTCCTCGGCCAGCAGGCCGCCGGTCACGAACAGCGAATCGATGCCGACCGCGTTGGCGCCGGCGATGTCCGTGCGCAGGGAATCGCCGACCGCCAGGATGCGGGCCGGCGCGATCCCCGGAAGAAGGGCGAAACTCAGCGCGTAGATCGGGCGGTGCGGTTTGCCGTGATAGCCCACGTCGCCGCCGATTTCCGCGTAGCGCGCCGCAATGGCGCCGGCGCAGATCTCCCGGTTGGGGCCGCGCAGCACCTCCAGATCGGGATTGACGCAGAGCATCGGCAGACGCCGCGCCAGCGCAGCCGAGAGAAGGCCGGCATAATCGTCGACGGTATCGGTTCGCCGGAACGCGCCGACGCACAGCAGGAAGGTCGCCCGTTCGACGGAATCGACCTCTTCGACCGGCTGGTCCTGCAGGACCGATTCGTCGCCGGCCTCGCCGACCGGATAAGCCCGGTTGCCGAGGTTTGCGTGCCAGGGGTCTTTACGGTCGCGCAGGGCCAGCCAGCCGGCCTCGCCCGACGACAGGACCGGGCCGTAGCAGTCCCGCGGGATGCCGACCGCATCCATCCGCTCGATGACCGCGCCGGTCCGGCGCGGCGCGTTCGACAGGATCAGCACGCTCTTGCCTCGTTCCGCCAGGGCGCGCAGGCACCCGACCGCGCCGGGCAGGGGTTCGACGCCGTTATGGATGGTGCCCCAGAGATCGAGGATGTAGCCGTCGTACCGGTCGGCGATCGCCGACAGGCCGGTAATCGGGTGGTTCGGTTCTGTCATGGGCGTCCCGTTGCGCCGCCGCGGCCGCCTCCGCCAGCGCCGCTGCAGCGCGGATCGCCGGACCGCAGGACTGCCATAGCAAACGCCGGTCCGGCGCGCCGTCCGACAGTCCGCCGCATCGCCGATCGCGCCCCGGAATCCGCAGCTTTCGCAGGCTTGCCGGCTTCCGGCGCCGCCCTTATAGTCGCCGCCGCTTCGTCCACAGTCGATGGTGGCGCAATGAGCCGGACCTGGCCGGACATTCCCGGATCGTATCGTCCCACCCCGGACGAGCCGTTCATGAATCCGGTCATGGCCGCTTATTTCCGCCGCAAGCTCGAGCGCTGGCGCGGCCGCCTTCTCGGCGATGCCGAAGAGACGCTGCACACCATGCAGGAGGACAGCCTGGCGGAGGCCGACATGGCCGACCGGGCGACTCTGGAATCCGACCGGAGCCGCGAACTGCGCGCGAGAGACCGGCAGCGCAAGCTGATCGCCAAGATCGACGCCGCCATGCAGCGGATCGACGAGGGCACCTACGGCTTTTGCGAGGAAACCGCCGAGCCGATCGGCGTCGACCGGCTCGACGCCCGGCCGATCGCCACGCTCAGCATCGAAGCCCAGGAACGCCACGAACGCCGCGAGAGGACGCAGAGGGCGGATTGAGGGGGGGGATTGAGGGGGGCGGAATTGCTGATCCCGCATCGCCGATAAACTCGATCGATACGTCTGTCGAATGGTGGGCGCGGCTGGGTTCGAACCAGCGACCCCTGCCGTGTGAAGACAGTGCTCTCCCGCTGAGCTACGCGCCCCTCCGGCCGGCCCGCCGCACCTGCTGCGCGGGAGCCCCGGCCTCCGCCGGCACGCGCCGCGGGCCGGGATGCCTGCCGGAGGCGCTATCTATGGATTGCACCGTGCGGGTGTCAAGGCGGCGGCGGCGGCCGGCCGCGGACCGGTGCGGCCGACGGCCGGCTCGATCCGCTCGAACTGTGAAAAGAATGTTTCCTATAATGTATGTTTTTTCCTTGACACGCAGGCTCCCTGGCCCTATATCGGGCCTGTCAACGCCCGAAATGCGCCTGCCGCGGCTCACGGGCGCCTCTCCCGATGTCCCGAATGTCGATCCCTTCGCCGCCGGTCCGCCCGGACCGGCGCTGGAAGGCGGCGACCGACCTGGCCGGCCGGCCGGGTTGCACAACCCGTCGGTTGCCATCCGTTCGGGACATCCGGGCCGCATGCAGTGGACCGCCCGGAGAGAGGATGTCGAAAAAAAATGTCGATATCTAGACCGGTCTTTCTAACAGGATCGAACAGCGGCATCTGCCGTGCCGCCCCGGCTGCAATGCCGGTTTTCAGCCATTTCCGCCGGGCGCCGGCCCCCGCCCGTCATTTCGACCGGAGCGGTTTTGAGAACCACGGTATAGAGAAAATGTTCCTGTAAGCGCCGGTCATTGCATCGTGTGTGAAAAATTTCGCCGCTCCGGGCCGCCTTTGCGGATCGGCGGCCTCCCCGGGGCCGGACGCGAACGCGCTTGCATGGCGCGCTGCGCCGGCTAAGGTTGCGCGGTTCTTGCAGAAGGTCCGGACTGCGCCGCAGGATCGGGCTCGCCCTGAACATGCGTATTCGAGGAGCGACAGCCGCCCATGGCCGGATTTGCAGGCGTATGTTTCGGCGGCATGGCCGCAGACAGGCGGGCGGGGCGCCGGCGGCGCGGCCCGCGGGGCCTGCGCTAGCCCATGTATCACGTCGCCTATTTCCTCGATCAGCTGATCAACGGCGTCACCCTCGGCGCGATCTACGGCCTGGTCGCCATCGGTTACACGATGGTCTACGGCATCATCGGCATGATCAATTTCGCCCACGGCGAAATCTTCATGATCGGCACGTTCGTTTCGCTGATCGTCTTCCTGCTGCTCGGCCTTGCCGGCGGCGTCTGGCTGCCGCTGGCGATCCTGATCGTCCTGCTCGCGGCGATGCTGTTCACCGCGATCTACGGCTGGACGCTGGAGCGGGTCGCCTACCGGCGGCTGCGCGCCTCGCCGCGCCTGGCGGCGCTGATCACCGCCATCGGCATGTCGATTTTCCTGCAGAACTACGTCCAGCTGCTGCAGGGCGCACGCAACAAACCGTTGCCGCCGCAGATCACCGGCGGCGTCGAGGTGGTGAACACGACCAACCGGGCCGGAGAGGCCTATGCGGTGTCGCTCAGCTTTCTGCAGATACTGATCATCGTACTGACGATCGTCCTGATGGTCGTTTTCACCCTCCTGATCACCCGGACGGCGCTGGGCCGGGCGCAACGGGCCTGCGAACAGGATCGCGGCATGGCGGCATTGCTCGGCATCAATGTCGACCGCACCATATCGCTGACCTTCGTCATCGGCGCGTCGCTGGCCGCGGTCGCCGGGCTGATCTTCATGCTGCGCTACGGCGCGACGGATTTCTTCGTCGGCTTCCTGACCGGCCTGAAGGCGTTTACCGCAGCGGTGCTGGGCGGCATCGGCTCCTTGCCCGGCGCCATGCTCGGCGGCCTGCTGATCGGCCTGATCGAGGTCTTCTTCGCCGGCTATTTCAACCTGGAATACAAGGATGTGGCGACTTTCACGATCCTTGTGCTGGTGCTGATATTCCGGCCGACCGGCCTGCTCGGCAAACCGGATATCGAAAAGGTCTAGGGCGATGGCGGCCAACATCGCGCCCGCCAGCCGCCCCGCCGGGCGCCCCGTCGATCGCCCCGTCGATCGCCCCGTCGATCGAAGAGGCATCCTGATCGAACTGGGCGGGACGGCGCTGGTCGTCTTTGCGCTGACCGTTTCGCTGGTCGGCTTCCACATCAAGGATATCTCGGGCGGCATTACCCTCGACCTGCGCTTTGTCGACGTCGCCTCGGCAGTGGCGATCGCCCTTGTCGTGCGCGGCTGGACGATCCTGATGCGGCACGGCTACCACCGGGTCGTGGCGATCTCGGCGGCTGCGGTCGCCGCGCTCCTCGTCGTTTCGCTGCTGTTCGGCGGGGCCGGGGTGCAGCCCTGGCTGCCGTTCAAGGCCGAGCTGCTGCAATGGCTGCTGGCCGTTCTGTCCGCCGGCTTCGCCATCGGCGCGGGCTTGCGGATATCGCGGGACGGCCGGTCGGGCGTTGCCGGACACGACGGGGCGGCCCTGGATGAACAGGACGCCCTGATGGACCGGGTCGGCGCCCACGTCCAGCGTAATTCCCTGTGGATCGGCGGCGTCCTGTTCGCCGCCGCGGCCTGCTTTCCGTTCATGCCCGGCGTGAATCTTCAGTATCTCGATATCGGCGTGCTGGTCCTGACCTACATCATGCTCGGCTGGGGGCTGAACATCGTGGTCGGCCTCGCCGGTCTGCTCGATCTCGGCTATGTCGCCTTCTACGCCGTCGGCGCCTATTCCTTCGCCCTGTTCGCCTCGCCGGATTCGCCCCTGCTCCAGGATCTGGGGCTGACGGAAGGGATCAGCTTCTGGCTCTGCCTGCCCTTTGCCGGCCTGATGGCGGCGCTCGCCGGCGTGGCGCTGGGCTTCCCGGTATTGCGGCTGCGCGGCGACTATCTCGCCATCGTCACCCTCGGCTTCGGCGAGATGATCCGGGTGACGCTGCTGAATTTCTACAGCCTGACCAAGGGCCCCGACGGCATCAGCAATATCCCGCCGCCGTCCCTGCTCGGCTATTCGACCCAGTCGAAAATGGACGAGGAGACGCTGCAGAACACGACCGAGTTCCACACCGCGATGGGCTGGGACTTCAACCAGGCGGACACGACCATCCTGCTGTATTTCGTGATCCTGGCGATGGCGTTGACGACCAACTTCTTCACCGTGCGGGTGCGAAAGCTGCCGGTCGGCCGAGCCTGGGAGGCGCTGCGCGAGGACGAGGTCGCCTGCCGGTCGCTCGGCATCAACCCGACCAACACGAAACTGACCGCTTTCGGATTCGGCGCGATGTTCGGCGGTTTCGCCGGCTCTTTCTTCGCGACGCGCCAGACCTTCGTCAGCCCGGAAAGCTTCACCTTCATCGAATCGGCGGTGATCCTGGCGATCGTGGTCCTGGGCGGATTCGGCAGCCAGATCGGCGTCGTCGTCGCGGCCTTCCTGCTGATCGGCCTGCCGGAAATCTTCCGCGAGGTGCAGGAATACCGGATGCTGTTCTTCGGCGGCTCGATGGTGCTGATCATGCTGTGGCGGCCGGCCGGCCTGCTGGCCCATCGCGAACCGACGATCCGGATGCACGGACGGAAGGGGCGCGGCGGCCGCGCCGAAGCCGACAGGGCAACATGACCGGCCCGGCAAATGGCCACGGTCCCGGCGAGCGGCCGCTGCTCACGGTCGAGCACCTGACCATGCGCTTCGGCGGCCTTGTCGCCATCGACGACGTGTCCTTCCAGGCCGCCGACCGCGAGATCACGGCAATCATCGGCCCGAACGGCGCCGGCAAGACGACGGTGTTCAACTGCCTGACCGGTTTCTACAAGCCCACGGTCGGCCGCCTGACCCTGGAGTTGGAAGGGCACCCGCCGATTTTTCTGGAACGGATGGAGGGTTTCCGAATCGCCAGCCGCGCCCGGGTCGCGCGGACCTTCCAGAACATCCGCCTGTTCCCGAAGATGACGCTGCTGGAAAACCTGGTCGTCGCCCAGCACAACAAGCTGATGCGGGCCTCCGGCTACACGGTGCGCGGCCTGTTCGGCTTCGGCTACCGCCAGGAGGAGGAAAAGGCGGTCGACCGGGCGCGCTACTGGCTGGAGCAGATCGGTCTGGTCGACCGGGCCGACGACGACGCCGACAGCCTGCCCTATGGCGACCAGCGGCGGCTGGAGATTGCACGCGCCATGTGCACCGAGCCGGTGTTGCTGTGCCTCGACGAACCGGCGGCCGGGCTGAACCCGCGGGAGAGCGCCGATCTCAACGATCTGCTCACCTTCATCAGGAACGAGCACCGGATCGGCATTCTGCTGATCGAGCACGACATGAGCGTGGTCATGCAGATTTCCGACCGCATCGTCGTGCTCGACTACGGCCGCAAGATTTCCGACGGCGATCCCGAATTCGTGCGCCAGGACCCGGCGGTGATCCGCGCCTATCTGGGCGAGGAAGAAGAGGAAGACCTGCCCGATATCGTCAAGCAGGATTTGTCGACGGACGGCGCCGGCGGCGCGGGGGCGCTGTCATGAGCGAAGCCGCCGCCGGCCGGGACGTCATGCTCGATATCAGCGGCGTCGAGACCTTCTACGGCCGTATCCAGGCTTTGCGCGGCGTCGATATCGAAGTCTGCCGCGGCGAGATCGTGACCCTGATCGGGGCTAACGGCGCCGGCAAGTCGACCCTGCTGATGACCGTCTGCGGCGATCCCCGTGCCGCGGCCGGCCGGATCGCGCTGGACGGCGCCGATATCACCCGCAAGCCGACCTTCGAGATCGTGCGTATGGGCCTGGCCCAGGCGCCCGAAGGCCGGCGCATCTTTCCGCGCATGACGGTGCGGGAGAACCTGCAGCTCGGCGCGACCACGGGCGAGGAGGAGCACTTCGAGGAGGACCTCGAGAGGGTCTACGAGTTGTTCCCGATTCTTCGGAACCGCGCCGACCAGCGCGGCGGCACGCTGTCCGGCGGCGAACAGCAGATGCTGGCGATCGGCCGGGCGCTGATGAGCCGGCCTCGGCTGCTCCTGCTCGACGAACCGTCGCTCGGCCTGGCGCCGATGATCGTCAAGCAGATTTTCGAGGTTGTGGCCGAGATCAACAAGACCGGCACGACGGTGTTCCTGGTCGAGCAGAACGCCTATCACGCGCTGCGCCTGGCAGACCGCGGCTATGTCATGGCCAACGGCCGGATCATCCTGAGCGGCACGGGCGAGGAACTGCTGTCCAACGCCGAGGTCCGCGCGGCCTATCTCGAGGGCGGACACTGATGGCGGCGCTGCTCGGAGTTCCGGACCTGCTGATCACCCTGTTCGTCACGGCGATCCTGGTCGGATTTGCCGCCTTCATCACCGGCCAGGCGCTCGCGAGCACCTGGCGGCCGATGTGGCAGATGATGCCCTATGGCCTGATGCTCGGCTGCGCCGACCGGTTCCTCGTCTGGGGCCTGTTCGACCATGTCGACGGCCTGTCGGTCAGCGGCTACCTGATAGATACGGCCTACCTGATCGTCGTCGGCCTCGCTGCCTACCGCCTTACCCTGGCGCGCCGGATGGTGACGCAATATCCCTGGCTCTACGAGCGC
The DNA here is from genome assembly GCA_900197615.1 of Rhodospirillaceae bacterium Spongia-Bin9. Classification (GTDB taxonomy): domain Bacteria; phylum Pseudomonadota; class Alphaproteobacteria; order Bin65; family Bin65; genus Bin65. The sequence goes on along the minus strand of FZLR01000026.1, from coordinate 20,568 downwards.
ACCGGCCCGTTCGGCTGGCGGGAAAAGCGTTAAGGGAAGTCCGCAGATCGATACATTCGAACCGGCCGGAGGCCCTGTCATTCGGGCATTCTTGACGATGACGTGAAGCGGCTTGCTCGTTGCTAAGCGTTTTCGTCCTGCTAGTATATCCATCGAATTGTCGGCAACTTTGCCCGGCAGTATCATAGAATGGGGGCCGTTCCCGTGCCGCGAGCCGGGTCCGGCAGGCACCAACAGTAACAGCAGGGAGAATTTTGACATGAACCGGTTGAAACTTTCGTTTGCAGCGGCGGCTGCGGCCTCCGTTCTGGCGTTCTCGCCGGCGCAGGCCGAGCTCGTGATCTCGACGGTCGGTCCGATGACCGGCCAGTATGCCTCATTCGGCGAGCAGATGCGCCGCGGCGCCGAGCAGGCGGTGAAGGATCTGAATGCCGCCGGCGGCGTGCTGGGCCAGAAGGTCAAGCTGATCGTCGGGGACGACGCCTGCGATCCCAAGCAGGCCGTGGCCGTGGCCAAGAAGCTGGTCAGCCAGAAGGTCGTCTTCGTGGGCGGGCATTTCTGCTCCGGCTCGTCGATCCCGGCCTCCAAGGTCTACACCGCCGGGCGCATCCTGCAGATTTCGCCGGCTTCGACCAATCCGAAGCTGACCGACGAAGGCGGCCCGAATGTCTTCCGCGTCTGCGGCCGCGACGACCAGCAGGGCGTTGTGGCGGGCAGCTATCTGGCGAAGAATTTCGCCGGCAAAAAGATCGCCTTCCTGCATGACAAGACGGCCTACGGTAAAGGCCTGATGGACGCCACGCTGGAGAACTACCAGAAAGCCGGCGGCAAGGCCGCGATGGTCGAAGCCTACACGGCGGGCGAAAAGGACTACACCGCGCTGGTCTCGAAGATGAAGGCCGCGGGCATCCACGCCTTCTATCTCGGCGGCTATCACACCGAAGGCGCCCTGATGATCCGTCAGGCGCACGAGATGGGCTACAAGCCGCAGCTCGTTTCCGGCGATGCGCTGGTGACCGACGAGTTCTGGAAAATCGCCGGCAATGCGGGCGAAGGCGTGCTGATGACCTTCTCGCCGGACCCGCGCAAGAATCCGTCGGCCGCGCCGGTGGTCGCCGAATTCAAGAAGCAGAAATACGAGCCCGAGGGCTATACCCTTTACACCTACGGCGCGATCCAGGCCTGGGCCGCCGCCGTCGCCAAGGCCGGCTCGACCGACCTTGCCAAGGTCGTGAAGGTGCTGCGCTCGGAACAGTTCGATACGGTGCTCGGCAAGATCGGCTTCGACAAGAAGGGCGACGTGACCGCGCCCGGCTATGTCTGGTACGTCTGGAGCAAGGGCGGATACGACTACGCTAAGTAGTCCTGCGCCGCTCCGGCAACGGAGCCTGAAACAAAAAAGCCCGGCGGTTTCCCGCCGGGCTTTTTCTTTCGGCTGTTTGCCTGAGACGACCTAGTTCGTCACCCGGGCTTCCGGCTGTCCGCCGCGCCCGCGACGGCCGAGGCCGATGCGCTTGGCGAACTCCGAGCGCCGCTTGGCATAGTTCGGCGCGACCATCGGATAATCCGCCGGCAGTCCCCATTTCCGGCGGTATTCGTCCGGCGACATGTCGTAGGTCGTCCGCAGGTAGCGCTTCAGCATTTTCAGCTTCTTGCCGTCTTCCAGGCACACCAGGTACTCCGGAGTCAGCGACCGGCGCACCGGCACGGCCGGTTTCGGCGCCGCCTCCGCGGCCTGGGCTTCGCCCAACGCGTTGAGCGAATTGTGGACGGTCTTGATCAGATCCGGAATTTGGTTCGTCGCGGTTGCGTTGTTGCCAACATAGGCCGAGACGACATCAGTGGTCATCCGGAGCATCCCCTCTCGGGAGACAGGCTCCGTGCTATCGTTACTCATACCCCGCTTCCTTTTGTTTTGCGTTTTGACTTACATGCAGATTCACCGTTTTTACGGTGTTAATCCACACGCACGCATTGCAATCTATTGCACAGCATTAACAGAATGTCAATTTCCGTAGATTAAGTTTCTCTTCGTTATTTCAGTCTGTTATTCCATCTCGTTAATCCGATACTCATAATTTGTGTCGTTCGGGCCGGCGAAATCTCTGTTGTCGTTCGGCCGTCTTGCTGCCGGCTTGGCGTGTTTTCAGGCTGCATTGAACGGCCGTGCCGCAGGCCTCTCCGGAAGCGGGCGGCGGCCGGCCGGCATGGAATTGCCTTCGGGTTACGATGAGAGTATACGAGATCGTGTCGTCGGATCGGTGCGATCCGCGATATCTGGTGGTCAGGACCGGATTTGTTGCCGGCCGGCACAGGGATGCCCGGCGCATCGTGTGGCGGCCTGCACGCAATCGGGCCGGGCTCTGCCGGCCAGCGAAGGAACGGCGAGTGAAACCGAAAACCGTAGCCGTTGCATCGGATCATGCGGGCATTGTCCTCAAGGCCGCCCTGGCCGAAGATTTGAAAGGCTTGGGCTACACGGTTCTGGACCTGGGCCCGGCAACGGCGGACCCTGTCGACTATCCGGATTTCGGCCATGCGCTGGCGCAGTCGGTGACGGCGGGCGACGCCGAGATCGGCGTGGCCGTGTGCGGCACCGGCATCGGCATCAGCATAACGCTCAACCGCCACCGGGGCGTGCGCGCCGCGCTGTGTCACGATAGCCTCTCGGCGCGCCTGTCGCGCCAGCATAATAATGCCAATGTTCTGGCGCTGGGCGAGCGGTTGATCGGCATCGAAACCGCCCGCGACGCGCTGCGCACTTTCCTCGAAACGCCGTTCGACGGCGGCCGGCACGAGGCGCGGGTCGACAAGATCGACCGCGGCGCGAGTTGACCGGACGCCCGGCGCGCAACCGAAGATACTCCGATGACAAGCTCCGGCGCCGCAACGATCCTGCCTTTTCACGACAGTTTCTTCACGGCTCCGCTGCAACAGTCCGACCCGGAACTGTACGACAGCATCCGGGCCGAACTGAGCCGGCAGCAGGAGCAGATCGAACTGATCGCCTCCGAGAATATCGTCTCCCGCGCCGTGCTGGAGGCCCAGGGCTCCGTGCTCACCAACAAATATGCCGAAGGCTATCCCGCGCGCCGTTACTATGCCGGCTGCGATCATGTCGATGTCGCGGAAAGCCTGGCGATCGAACGCGCGAAACAGTTGTTCGGCTGTGCGTTCGCCAACGTGCAGCCCCACTCCGGCGCGCAGGCCAACACGGCCGTTATGATGGCGCTGCTCAAACCCGGCGACACGATCCTCGGCCTGTCGCTTGCGGCCGGCGGGCATCTGACCCACGGCGCCGCACCGGCGCTTTCCGGCAAATGGTTCGACGCGGTCCAGTACGGCGTGCGCGAGGACAATCACCTGATCGACTACGGCCGGGTCGTCGCGCTGGCCGAAGAGCACCGCCCGAAGCTCATCATCGCCGGCGGGTCGGCCTATCCGCGCTTCCTCGATTTCGCCCGCTTCCGCGAGATTGCCGACAGCGTCGGCGCGAGGTTGATGGTGGACATGGCCCATTTCGCCGGCCTGGTGGCTGCCGGCGTGCATCCGAACCCGGTGCCGTTTGCCCATATCACCACGACCACGACCCACAAGACGCTGCGCGGCGCCCGCGGCGGCATGATCCTGACCGACGATCCGGATCTGGCGAAAAAGATCAATTCGGCCGTTTTTCCGGGTTCCCAGGGCGGGCCGCTGATGCACCAGATTGCAGGCAAGGCCGCGGCCTTCAAGGAAGCGCTCACGCCGGAGTTCCGGGTCTATTGCCAGGCCATCGTCGCCAATGCGAAGGCATTGTCGGCCCGTTTGGTCGAGCGCGGCTTTGCGATGGTCGCCGGCGGCACGGACACCCATCTGATGCTGGTCGACCTGCGCCCCAAGCAGGTGACCGGCAACATCGCCGACGAGAGCCTGGAGCGTGCCGGGATCACCTGCAACAAGAACGCCATTCCGTTCGATCCCGAGAAACCGACCGTGACTTCGGGGATAAGGCTCGGCACGCCGGCCGCAACGACCCGCGGCTTCGGCACCGCGGAATTCGAACAGGTCGGCGACCTGATCGCCGATGTGCTGGAGGGCCTGGCGGCCAATCCCGGGGACAATTCGGCGGCCGAGGCTGCAGCCCGGGACCGGGTCCTTGCGCTGTGCCGGCGGTTTCCGGTCTATCCGGGCATGTAGCGGCCCGGCGAAGGGGCGGCCCGACAATGTGGCGGCGTTGACGGCGTCGCGGCGTTGAAGGTCGAAAAAGGGAGAGGGCCATGCGCTGTCCGTTCTGTGGGGGTGAAGACACCCAAGTCAAGGATTCGCGGCCGACCGAGGACGGCTCGTCGATTCGGCGGCGCCGTTTCTGCGCCTCCTGCGGCTCCCGGTTCACGACCTTCGAGCGGGTGCAGCTGCGGGACCTGATGGTCGTCAAGAAGAACGGCCAGCGCGTGCCGTTCGATCGCGACAAGCTGTTCCGCTCCCTCTCTATCGCGCTGCGCAAGCGGCCGATCGCCGAAGACCGGATCGATCGGATCGTCAACTCGATCACGCGCCGGCTTGAGAGTTCCGGCGAAGCGGACATTCCCGCCAAACATATCGGCGAGCTGGTGATGGAGGCCCTGGCCGGCCTCGACCAGGTCGCTTATGTCCGCTTCGCTTCGGTCTACAAGAACTTCCGCGAAGCCAAGGATTTCGAGCAGTTTCTCGGCAGCCTGGGCGATCGGGAAGAGGAAGTGGCGGCGGAAGATTGAGCGCCGGCGACGCTGACCGCGGCTGGATGACGGCGGCCCTGACCCTGGGCCGGCGCGGCCTTGGCACAACCGCGCCAAACCCCGCGGTCGGCTGCGTGCTGGTTAATGACGGCCGTGTCGTCGGACGCGGCTGGACCCAGCCCGGCGGTCGTCCGCATGCGGAAGCCGAGGCGCTGCGGCGTGCCGGCGAATCGGCCCGCGGTGCGACCGCATACATCACCCTGGAGCCCTGTTCCCACCAAGGCCGGACTCCGCCCTGCGCCAACGCGCTGATCGAAGCCGGCGTCGCCCGCGTTGTGACCGCGATGGACGATCCGGACGGCCGTGTAAACGGACGGGGTCTGGTCCAGCTGAGGTTGGCGGGGATTGCCGTAGAATCCGGTATCTGTGCCGAACCGGCGGCCGACGACCTCGGCGGATACCTGATGCGCCAACGCCTGGGACGCCCGCGGTTATCGCTTAAGCTGGCAACCAGTCTGGACGGTCGGATCGCGACTGCCGGCGGCGACAGCAAATGGATCACCGGGCCGCTCGCCCGCGCGCGCGCGCATGCCCTGCGTGCGGCCCACGATGCCGTCATGGTCGGCATCGGTACGGTGTTGGCCGACGATCCGACGCTGACCTGCCGCCTGCCGGGTATCGCGCGGCGGACCCTGCGTATAGTCCTCGATTCGCAAGGTCGGCTGCCGGCGGACAGCCGCCTCGCCCGGACTGCTGCCGGGCATCCTGTCTGGCAGTTCTCGCTGCAGGAGGCGCAGGGCGGTGCGTCCGATGCACCGGAGGTCCGCCGATTTACCGTCCCGGCCGACGACGCAGACCGACCCGATGCCGAAGTCGTCGCAGCGGTGCTGGGCCAGGAAGGGCTCAACGACATTCTGGTCGAAGGCGGCGGACAGGTGGCCGCGAGCCTGTTGCGTGCCGACCTCGCAGACCGGCTCTATTGGTTCCGCGCCGGCGCCGTGCTGGGCAGCGATGCCCGCCCGGGCGTGGGCGATCTGGGGCTCGATCGTCTTGCCGACGCCGGCGCCTGGCGCCTGCAATCCCGCGAACCCTGCGGCGACGACTTGCTGGAAATCTGGCAACGCGACCGCAAATCCGGGTAGAACCGGGCACAGCGCTGCCCTTGTATGCAGGACCCATGTTTACCGGAATCGTAACGGATATCGGCCATGTCCGCCGCCTGACCCGGCCGGAGGGCGGCGACACAAGGTTCGAGATCGAAACGGCCTACGATACGGCCGGAATTGCGATCGGCGCGTCGATCGCGTGCAGCGGGGTATGCCTCACCGCGATCGAGACCGGGCCGGGCTGGTTCGCGGTCGAGGCGTCGGACGAGACCCTGTCCTGCACGACGCTGGGCCGCTGGCGCGAAGGCCGGCGCATCAATCTCGAGCGGGCTTTGCGGGCGCAGGACGAACTGGGCGGGCATATCGTATCCGGCCATATCGATACCGTCGGCCATGTCGTATCGCGCGCTCCGGCGTCGGGCAGCGAGGTTTTTCGCTTCGCTATCGGCCGTGCGTTCGGCCGCTACGTCGCGGCCAAGGGTTCGGTTGCGGTAGACGGCGTGTCGCTGACGGTCAATGCCGTGGAAGATGGCGCAGACTCCCGATTTTCCGTCAACCTGATCCCGCACACGCTGGCCGTGACCACTTTGGGCGATTTGCAGCAGGACAGCCCGTTCAATCTGGAAGTGGACCTGATGGCGCGTTACGTTCAGCGAATGTTGTCATTCGATCCGGCGAGCGGAGAAACCTCGGCGTGAGCAATAGAGATCGTCTGAGTCTGGTGTCGAAACAGGATGTGCGCCGTGCGGCGGACGATCTGGCTTTCCTGTCGCCGATCGAGGAAGTCATCGAGGATGCCCGCCGGGGCAAAATGTTCATCCTGGTCGACGACGAAGACCGGGAAAATGAAGGCGATCTGATCATTCCGGCCGAGAAGGCGACGCCGGAGGCGATCAATTTCATGGCCAAATACGGCCGCGGCCTGATCTGCCTCGCCATGACGGGGGAGCGGGCGGCCCACCTCGGCCTGCAATTGATGCCCCAGAAGAACAACAGCCGGTTCTCGACGGCGTTTACCGTCTCCATCGAAGCGCGCGAAGGGGTGACGACCGGCATCTCTGCCCATGACCGGGCGCACACCATCGCGGTTGCGATCGACGAAGCGTCCGACGCCAGCGCGATCACGACGCCCGGCCATGTCTTTCCGCTGGTCGCCCGCGACGGCGGCGTGCTGGTGCGCACCGGCCATACCGAAGCGGCGGTCGACCTGGCCCGGCTGGCCGGTCTGCACCCCTCCGGCGTGATCTGCGAGATCATGGACGAGGACGGCTCGATGGCGCGCCTGCCGCAGCTCGTGGCTTTCGCTCAGTTCCACGGCCTCAAGATCGGCGCGATCGACTATCTGATCGCCTACCGCCGCCGCTTCGACAAGATCGTCGAGCGGGTCGAGGAGGGCGATTTCACGTCCGATTTCGGCGGTCAGTTCCGCGCTATCGTCTACCGCAACCGGATTTCCGGCACCGAGCATATCGCGCTGGTCAAGGGCGATGTTGCCGACGGCGCGCCGGTCATGGTCCGGATGCACGCCCTCAACGTATTCAGCGATCTCCTGTATCAGGCCGGCACGAGCAAATCGGGCGAACTCCAGCGGGCCATGCGGATGATCGGCGAGGCGGGCCGGGGCGCCGCGGTGTTGATCCGCGAACCCTTGTCGCTCGCCACATCGGGCCATCTGGGCAACCGCGAATCGGTCGGCGACGGCGTCGGCGGACCGCAGGGCGAATTGCGCAATTACGGCGTCGGGGCGCAGATTCTGACCGATCTCGGCATTCGCGACATGCTCCTGCTGACCAACAGCAACCGGACCGTAATCGGCCTGGATGGATACGACCTGTCGATCGGCGGCCGCATTCCCATCCCGAACAAGTAAAGGCGCAAGCCCGCATGACCTACCGCCCGCCCCACATCCTCCTTGTCGAGGCGCGGTTCTACGCCGATATCGCCGATCTTCTGGTCCAGGGCGCAGAAGCCGTGTTGACGGAGGTGGGCGCCACCTGGGAACGGATCGAGGTGCCGGGCACCTTCGAAATCCCGGCGACGATCAATTTCGCCCTCGACCGGTTCGACGGCTTCGTGGCACTGGGCTGCGTGGTCCGCGGCGAGACCACCCACTACGACTATATCTGCTCGGAAAGCGCGCGCGGCCTTCAGGAACTGGCGCTGCACAAGCGCGCGCCGATCGGCTACGGCATCCTGACCACTGAAAACAGGGAGCAGGCCGTGGTGCGGGCCGATCCGAAGCAGAAGGACAAGGGCCGGGACGCCGCCGTGGCCTGCCTGCGAATGATCGAAGTGAAGCGCCGCTTCACCGGCGCCTGAGCCGATGGCGGCGGCCCCTGCAGGGAAAAGCGGCGCCCCGGCCGGCGCCCGACCCGGCGCCGGCCGCCCGACAGACCGGCAACCCGGCCGGCAGCCCGACCGGCGCACCGACCGGCGGACCCAGGCGCGGATTGCGGCGGTCCAGGCGCTGTATCGGCTCAGTGCGACCGACGCCGCGCCCGACGACGTGGTCGACGAGTTTCGCCTGCACTGGATGCGCGAGGCCGGCCCGTCTGCCGCCGCGGACAAGGCGTTGTTCACGGAAATTGTGCAGGGCGCCTGCAGCGACCGGGCGGCGCTGAACCGGATGATCGAGGAATCGCTGTCGGAAAACTGGGCGCTGGAGCGGATGGACCGTGTGCTGGTGGCCTTGCTCAATGCCGGGGCGTGGGAGTTGCACGGCCGCAGCGAAACGCCGGCCCGGGTCGTCATTGCCGAATATGTCGACGTCGCCCGGGTCTTTTTCGACAATCGCGAGCCCGCATTCGTGAACGGCATGCTCGACAGGCTGGCGCGCTCGCTGCGTTCTGGAGAATTTTCCGAACCGGCCGAATCTTCCGAGGCGACGGCTTTGCAAGAGACGGCCGAGGATTCCGGGCGGGTAGAAACGGAGGCCTAGGTAGTGGTGGATCGGACGGACCGGCCGGCCCGGTCGGGCGAATTCGATCTGATCGCCCGGTACTTCGCGCCCTTGGCGGCAGATTGGCCCGGTGCGTTCGGCCTGACCGACGACGCCGCCCTGCTCGGCGTCTCCGACGGCGTGGACCGGGTGTTGACGACCGATGCGCTGGTCGAGGGCGTGCACTTCCGGCCGGACGATCCGCCGGACCGGGTGGCGCGAAAGGCGCTGCGGGCGAGCCTGTCCGATCTGGCGGCCATGGGCGCGACACCGGAGGTCTATTCCCTGGCGCTCCAGATCCCGGCAGAGAGGGACGATGGCTGGATCGCTGCCCTGGTGCAGGGCCTGGCGGCCGACCAGTCCCGGTTCGGCGTCACACTGATCGGCGGCGACACGGTGAGCGCCCGCGGACCCGCGATGCTGACGGTCACCGCAATCGGCCGGCTCGCGCACAGCAGGCCGTTGCGCCGCAACGGGGCGGCGGCAGGCGACGATGTCTACGTCTCCGGGACGATCGGCGACGGCGGTCTCGGCCTGCGGGCCTGCCGCGGCGAAGCGGCGGGACTCGACGCTGCGCAACGGCAATTTGCCGTCGACCGCTACCAACTTCCCGAGCCGCGGGTCGCGCTCGGCCCGGCGCTGGTCGGAACGGCGAGCGCCTGCCTGGATGTGTCCGACGGATTGATCGCCGATCTCGGCCACTTGGTGCGAGCATCGGGGCTCGCGGCGGAAGTCCTGCTCGACGATGTGCCATGGTCGGGGGCTGCGGCCGCCGCCATGGACTATCCGGCCACCGAGCGGATCGCCGCCGGCGACGACTACGAATTGCTGTTCACGGCGCCGCCGGTGCAGCGCGACGCCGTAACGGCGATAGCCCGGACGGCCGGAACGCCGGTCGCTCGGGTCGGCCGGACGATGCCCGGCTCCGGCGTACGGGTTCTGGACAGCGGCGGCACGCCGCTCGCCCTTGCGCGGACCGGCTGGCGGCATCGCTGATCCGGCCTGTCCGCCGCAAAGTTGTCACATTGATAGCCCTTGAGGGTTTCGGCATTGTCCGGCCGCGTCGCCGGGGACGTGACCGCGCGTCCGGGATATTCCCGCTGACCGCACGCACGAGAACAACCGGCAAGGGTTTCCGGCCTCACTGGAAACCGTACGTTTCGGGACCGCGGGATCGGTAGAGCGCCCCGAAACAGACTCCTCGAAGTGAATCTTGGGAAGAGGACACTCCTGAAATGGATTGGGTACCGTATTTCGCGCTGATCTGCGCGCTGCTTGCGGTCGTCTACGGCATCGTCACCAGCCGGCAGGTGCTGTCCGCCGGCGCCGGCAACGAGAAGATGCAGGAGATTGCCGCCGCCATACAGGAAGGCGCGCGCGCCTATCTGAACCGCCAGTACATGACGATCGCCGTCGCCGGCGTCGGCATCGCCATCATTGTCGGCCTTTTGCTCGGCGTCTGGGTTGCCGTCGGCTTCGTTATCGGCGCGATCCTGTCCGGCGCGGCCGGCTATATCGGGATGAACGTCTCGGTCCGGGCCAACGTGCGGACGGCAGAAGCAGCGCGGCAGGGCCTGGCCCAAGGCCTGAGGATCGCCTTCCAGGCCGGCGCCGTCACCGGCATGTTGGTCGCCGGCCTCGCCCTGCTGGCCGTTGCCGGCTACCTGCTGATCCTGAACGCCCTGGGCATGGACCAGCGCGGCCTGATCGACGCGCTTGTGGCGCTCGGCTTCGGCGCCTCGCTGATCTCGATTTTCGCCCGTCTCGGCGGCGGCATCTTCACCAAGGGCGCCGATGTCGGCGCCGACCTGGTGGGCAAGGTGGAAGCCGGCATCCCGGAAGACGACCCGCGCAACCCGGCCGTGATCGCAGACAATGTCGGCGACAATGTCGGCGACTGCGCCGGCATGGCGGCCGACCTGTTCGAGACCTATGCCGTGACCATCGTCGCCACCATGGTGCTGGCGCTGATTTTCGGGATGCCGGAGGGCCTGATCTATCCGCTCGCCATCGGCGGCGTCTGCATCGTCACGTCCATTATCGGCACCTATTTCGTCCGCCTCGGTGCGTCGAACAACATCATGGGCGCGCTCTACAAGGGCTTCATCGCGGCGGCGGTCCTCTCGCTCGTCGGCATCGCGGTGGTGACCGAACTGGTCGTCGGTTTCGGCACGGCCTACAACGCCGGCGGCACTGCCTTCACCGGGATGGACCTGTTCCTCTGCGCCGTGATCGGCCTGGTCGTGACCGGGCTGATCATCTGGGTGACCGAATACTACACCGGCACGAACTACCGGCCGGTGCTCTCGATCGCCAAGTCGTCGGAAACCGGCCACGGCACGAACGTCATCCAGGGCCTCGCGATCTCGATGGAGGCGACGGCGCTGCCGGCGATCATCATCTGCGTGGCCATTCTGTCGACTTTCCTGCTCGCCGGCCTGTTCGGCATCGCCATCGCGGTGACCGCGATGCTGGCGCTCGCCGGCATGGTCGTGGCGCTCGACGCCTACGGCCCGGTCACGGACAATGCCGGCGGCATCGCCGAAATGGCGGATCTGGAAGAAGAAGTGCGGAAGACGACCGATGCGCTGGACGCCGTGGGCAACACCACCAAGGCGGTGACCAAGGGCTACGCCATCGGCTCGGCCGGCCTGGGCGCGCTGGTACTGTTCGCCGCCTATACCCAGGATATCGCCTATTTCAAGGCGGCCGAAGTGCCCTTCTTCAAGGATGTGACGGTGAACTTCTCGCTGTCCAACCCGTATGTCGTGGTCGGCCTGATCGTCGGCGGCCTCCTGCCCTATCTGTTCGGCTCGATGGGCATGACCGCCGTCGGCCGCGCCGCCGGGTCGGTCGTGGTCGAGGTGCGCCGCCAGTTCCGCGAGATCGACGGCATCATGGAAGGCACCGGCAAGCCGGAATACGGCCGCTGCGTCGACCTGCTGACCAAGGCGGCGATCAAGGAAATGATCGTGCCGTCGATGCTGCCGGTGCTGTCCCCGATCGTGCTGTTCCTGGTGATCTGGGCGATCGGCGGCAAATCGGCGGCGTTGTCCTGCGTCGGCGCGATGCTGCTCGGCGTGATCGCCACGGGCCTGTTCGTCGCCCTTTCTATGACGGCGGGAGGCGGCGCGTGGGACAACGCCAAGAAATATATCGAGGACGGCAACCACGGCGGCAAAGGCAGCGAAGCCCACAAGGCGGCCGTGACGGGCGATACGGTCGGCGATCCCTACAAGGATACCGCCGGCCCGGCCGTCAACCCGATGATCAAGATCACGAATATCGTGGCCTTGCTGATGCTAGCTGTGCTGGCGCATTAGCGTGCACACGCTACCGCAAGCAAAAACCCCCGGTGCGTTGCGCCGGGGGTTTTTGCTTCGGACCTTTGAGGCGGTCGGGCTCACAGACCGTACGACTTTCTGCTCTTCCCGGTCACGGCGCGGCGCCGGACGATCAGGTCTATCATGCTGCGGAAGACGCCGGGCTCGTCGGCATCGGCTTTCGTGGTGCGCGTGGTCTGCGCCACCTTGCGCGCGTCCTTCAGCCCGTAGGTGCGAATGCGGCTGATCGTCTGCTTGTCGTCGAACTGCAACTCGATGACCTGCTGGACCTTCACGGCCGGCTTGAAGAAAGCCACCGTTTCTTCGCGTTTGCTGATGTAGAACCAGGTCTTGTCGTCGAAGGCGGACACGGTGGAAGGCGGACCCAGGACGCGCCGCACATCCGTAGCCGTGGTAACGCCCTGGCGGATATGAATCATGTCCTCGTCTTCGGCGGCGTTGCCGCGAATATCGACGCGCGGCGAGCAGGCCGCCAGCGCGAGCGCCGTCCCGACGGCGGCGGCCAGCGCAAGGCGCCTCGCCGCCGGTCCTGCGAAGGGGCCCACGGCCCGGCCGGGCAACTGCCGGGGGGCCATCCTCCGGTTTTCACCGCAACGCGTGTCCGCCATCGTTACCATCCGATCGTTCCCGGTTCCGGCACGGATCGCCCGGCCGCAGTTGCGCGACCGGTTTGCGCAATGACTTGCCGGGCGCGTCAGCGAAAATACCTGTCGGTATCCCCGATTCGATATCGCGCGCTGCTTTGGGGAAGTCAATCGAGTCCGCCGCCGCACCGGTTGCCGGGGACGCCGCCGCCGGGACCGGATGGTAACGTGAGCACATGAACCTTTTCGACCGCCTGGAAGCAATATTCAGCAGGGAGCGCCGCCGCGGCCGGGCGGCCGCGAGCGCTCTCTATGTCCGCATCGTCGAGGCGGCGCGCCACGAGCATTTCTACCGGAAACGAGGCGTTCCCGACACACTGGACGGCCGCTTCGAACTCCTTGCGCTGCACACCGTGCTGGTCTGCCGCCGCCTTGCTACCGAAGGCGAGGCTGGCGCCGTGCAGGGGCAGCATCTGTTCGACGTCATGATAGAGGATCTGGAGGTCAATCTGCGCGAACTCGGTGTTAACGATCCCTCTCTGGGCCGGCGGATCAAAGAGATGGCGCGCGCCTTTTACGGGCGGCGCGACGCCTATGCCGCTGCGTTGGACCGCGGCGAGCGGGCCGCTCTGGAACAGGCCGTTGCGCGAAACCTCTACGGCACGACCCAGCCGGTGCAGGACAATGTGGCCTGGGCGGCCGACTACATCGAGAGGACGGCAGGGATGCTCGCCGGGCAGTCGCTGCCCGCGATTGTGGCGGCGGACGTCCGATTCCCGGAGCTGGTGTCGTGACCGGGACCCGGCGCTGGGGCAAAGCGGAGATCGACGTCGCCACTGTCCCGCCGGGCGGCATTTCCGTCGACCTTTCGGCCGGCGAAAGCGACCGGCGCGCCATCGCCGACCGCCTTCAGCTACAGGCCGTTGAAACCTGCACGGCGACATTTGCGCTTCGGCCCGATCCCGGCCGCGGCACCTGGGTCGAAGGACGGCTGTCCGCCCGCCTCACCCGCCGGTGCGTGGTGACCGGCGATGCGATGGAAGAAAGGATCGACCAGCCGGTCGAATGCCTGGTCGTTGTCGAAGAGCCGGCGCCTTCCGAGGACGACACCGCGGAGGAACCGGACTACGAGGTTGCGCCCGACGGCCGGGTCGATCTGGCCGAGCTGGCGGTCCAGGTGCTCGCGGTCTCGATGGCGGCCTATCCGCGCGGGCCGGGCGCCGACGAAGCGCTGGCTGCATTCGGGGCGCCGGCGGCGAATATACCGGACAAGCCCTTTGCCGACCTGGGCGCCCGGATGGGAATTGCAGCCAGCGCGGACGGCGACAACGGAAACGGCGACAAAGGCTGCTGATGCGGCGCTGGCTCTGCCGGCCCAGCTCCGGTCGTGCGACCGTTGGTCCTTGTCGGCCCTCGGGAAAATAGCTAAGTATCGCCTTCGACAGACACCGCCCCGGCCCCTGCCGGGGCGTCTTTCGTGAGCCGGATCATGGCAGTACCGAAATCGAAAATATCGAAATCCCGCCGAAACATGCGGCGCGCCCATGACAGCCTTGTTGCGGCCAATGTTGCCGAATGCCCGAACTGCGGTGAGATCAGGCGCCCGCACCATGTCTGCGGCGCCTGCGGCTACTACAAGGACCGCGAGGTCGTCGACGCGGCGGAAGCCTAGGACATACCGGGCGCGCCTGTGCTAACAGACTGCGACCGGTCGGACGCGCCGGCTTTTCCGGCGCCGCTGCCGGGCAGGATCTGAAACGGGCGAAACATTGAGCGATCGGTCCATCATCGCGCTGGACGCCATGGGCGGCGACAATGCCCCCAGGAGCGTGTTGCGCGGCGCGACCATCGCCAAACGCCGTCATCCCGATCTCGAATTCCTGATCTTCGGCGACGAAGCGCGCCTGGCGCCGATGATGAAGCGAATGATCCGGTTGCGCCGCTCGTCTACGATCGTTCACACGCCCGATATCGTCTTGGCAGACGAAAAGGCCGCGACCGCGCTGCGCAGCGGCCGGAATTCCAGCATGCGCAAGGCGATCGACGCGGTCCGGAGCGGCGAGGCCGCCGGCGTCGTTTCGGCGGGTAACACCGGCGCGCTGATGGCGATGGCGAAGGTGGTGCTGAAGACCGTGCCGGGCATCGACCGGCCGGCCATGGCCTCCTTCTTTCCGACCATGCGCGGCGAGACCGCCATGCTCGACCTGGGCGCTAACATCGAATGCTCGGCCGACAACCTCGTTCAGTTCGCCATGATGGGCGAAACCTTCGCGCGCACCGTTCTCGGGTCGCTTCGGCCGACCGTCGGGCTGCTCAATGTCGGCTCCGAAGAAGTCAAGGGCCATGAGGAACTGCGCGAGGCGCACGCCATCCTGAAGCAAAGCAACCTTGCCTATAGCGGCTTCGTTGAAGGCGACGACATCGCCGCCGGTACTGTCGATGTCGTGGTTGCCGACGGTTTCAGCGGCAATGTCGCGCTGAAAACGGCCGAAGGCACGGCAAAGCTGGTCAACGAATTCGTGCGGCAAACCTTCAAGAGTTCACTGCTTGCCGCAATCGGCTATCTGTTCGCCCGCCGCGCGCTGATCAAATTGCGTGCCCGGGTCGATCCCCGGCGCTATAACGGCGCCACCTTTCTCGGCCTGAACGGTATCGTGGTCAAATGCCATGGCGGCTCCGATGCTTTGGGGTTCGCGACGGGCGTCGGCGTGGCGCGCGACATGATCCGCAACGGGTTCATCGACAGAATGGTGCAGGAATTTCACGAGCCGGCCGCCTCGGAGGCTGACAGGAGCCGGACGGCGATAGGATCGAATACCGTCCTCGGCATGGGCGCGCAGGCGGTGTCTTCGACATGAGCGGCGCGGTCGACGCCATCGTCACCGGGGTGGGCGCCTATCTACCCGCAAACGCGGTAAGCAACGCCGACCTCGAAATGCGGATCGAGACGTCGGATGCGTGGATCCAGGCGCGTACCGGCATCCGCCAGCGCCATGTTGCGGCCGACGGCGAATTGACCTCCGACCTCGCCCTGGCGGCAGCTCAGGCGGCGCTCGCTGACGCCGGAGTCGCCGGCGCCGAGCTCGACCTTATCGTTCTTGCGACGACAACGCCGGATTCCACCTTCCCGGCGACCGCCACGAAGGTGCAGGCGGCGCTCGGCATGACCCAGGGCGCGGCTTTCGACGTTCAGGCGGTTTGCGCCGGCTTCATCTACGCGGTCAGCGTGGCGGCGAACGCGCTGGCCGCCGGTCAGGCCGCGAAAGCTCTGGTGATCGGTGCAGAAACCTTCACGCGCCTGCTGGACTGGAACGACCGGTCGACTTGCGTGCTGTTCGGCGACGGCGCCGGCGCCATCCTGCTGGAGGGCCGACCCTTCAACGGCGCCGACCGGACCGGCGTGCTGTCGAGCCATCTGCACTCGGATGGCCGCTACTACGATTTGCTGTATGTCGACGGCGGCCCGTCCTCCACCGGCACGACCGGCCATGTCCGCATGCAGGGGCCGGAAGTGTTCAAGCACGCGGTCAACAAACTGTCGGAGGCGGTGCGCGAGGCGCTCGCCGCCAACGATCTGGAGTCCGGCGATGTCGACTGGTTCGTTCCGCACCAGGCCAACAAGCGGATCATCGACGGTACGGCGAAGAAGCTCGGCATCGATCCCGAGAGGGTGATCCTGACCGTCGACCGGCACGCCAACACTTCGGCCGCGTCGATCCCGCTCGCCCTCCATCAGGGCGTTGCGGACGGCCGCATCAAGAAGGGCGACCTGGTGGTGCTGGAAGCCATCGGCGGCGGCCTGTCCTGGGGCGCCAGCGTCATCCGCTGGTAAGCGCCGCGGCCGGGCTTGCTCGTCGAGCGCGCAGCCGCCGGAATTGACCATGATTGCCGAACAGACGCCAGCGACCCTCCGCGATCCGTTGCCGGACGCGGTCGATGTCGCAGTCATCGGCGCCGGTATCGCCGGCACTGCCGCGGCCTGGTTTCTGGCACGCGCGGGCGTTTCCGTCTTGCTCTGCGAGAAAGGTAGGGTTGCCGGGGAGCAGTCCAGCCGCAACTGGGGGTGGGTGCGGCAGCAGGGCCGCGACGAGGCCGAACTACCGATCATGATCGAAGCCAACCGCCTGTGGCGCGGACTGGCCGAAGAAACCGGCGAGCCCGATCTCGCCTTCACACCCTGCGGATGCGTCCACGTCGCCCCGGACCCGCAGCGGCTGGCGAAATTCGAACGCTGGTGCGAGATCGCGCGCCGGCGCCAGCTCGATACGCGGATGCTGACCCGCAACGAGGTCGCCGATCTGCTGCCCGGCATCGCCGGCGACTGGATCGGCGGCATGATGACGCCGAGCGACGGCCGGAGCGAGCCGCAGACGGCGGTCCCGGCGCTCGCCCGCGCTGCGCAGCGCCTCGGCGTCGTCATCGCCGAAGGGTGCGCCGTGCGGACTCTCGATCTGGAAGGCGGGCGCCTTGCCGGCATCGTCACCGAGCGGGGTCGGGTCCGTTGCGGAAGCGTCGTGCTGGCCGGCGGCGCTTGGTCGAGCCTGTTCGCGGGCAATGCCGGGATCGGGCTGCCCCAGCTTCCGGTCCGGGCGACCGTCATACGCACCGGACCGGCGCCGCCGGTCGTCGATCCCAATGTATCGCTGCCCGGCCTCGCCCTGCGCCGCCGCAACGACGGCGGCTATACTGTCGCGACGGGACTGATCGACCATTTCGCGGGGCCGCCTTCCTTCCGCCACGCGATGCGTTTCCGCAAGCTGCTGAAACAATCGGCACGCGACCTGAGGCTGCTGCCTGCAGCGCCGCGGGGCTTTCCCGGCGCCTGGGGCATGGCGCGGCGCTGGACCGCGGACGGGCAGACGCCGTTCGAGCGGGTCCGCGTGCTCGACCCCGCGCCGTCGCGCGCCGCGGTCCGGCGCATTCGCGCGCGGTTGCCGCAGCATGTTCCGGCGCTGGGGGATGTCGGCTTTGCCGGGGCCTGGGCCGGCATGATCGACGTTACGCCGGACGCGGTGCCCGTGCTCGGCGAGGTCGACGCGATGCCTGGCCTGTTTGTCGCGACGGGCTTGAGCGGGCACGGTTTCGGGATCGGGCCGGCTATCGGCCGCCTGATTGCGGACCTGATACGCGGCCGTCAGCCCGGTCACGATCTCGACCGGTTCCGCCTGAGGCGTTTCTTTGACGGCAGCGCCATCGTCCCGGGACCGTACTGAGCGCCGGCGCAGCCGGACCGGGCCCTGACTTGTCGGTAAAAACCGAGTCGTTGCCGCATGCGGAACCGGCAAGCCGGGCCGCGTCGGGACCGTACAGAAAGAATTTTGGCGATTTCCTTGACGTTTTAGAGGGTTGGCGGCTAAATCTGTCGGCTGTTGGGGAGGCGGCGATGGCAGCAAACACAATAACGAGGGCCGATCTGGGCGAGGCGGTCTACGAGGAGATCGGGCTGTCGCGCAACGATTCGGCCAGACTGGTCGAATCGGTTCTTGCCGAAGTATGCGATGCGCTGGTCAGCGGCGAGAACGTCAAGATATCTTCTTTCGGCAGTTTTATGTTGCGCAACAAGGGCGAGCGGACGGGCCGCAATCCGAAAACCGGCGAGGAAGTGCCGATTTCGCCGCGTCGCGTTCTGGTCTTCCGGCCGTCGAACATATTGAAAGAGCGCCTGAACCGGCCGGACGACGGCTGACGTCGGAGTTCGACGGGCGGACGGACACTGCTTACAGGATACAGAAACCATGGCGTCTGCGCATGACGATCCCCCCCGCTACGATCGGGGGCCGAGCCGGCGCACCAAATCGGCAGATGCATTCCGCACCATCAGCGAAGTCTCGGAAGATGTCGGCGTTCCGCAACATGTACTTCGTTTCTGGGAGACAAAATTCAGCCAGATCAAGCCCCTGAAACGGGGTGGCGGGCGGCGTTACTACCGGCCGGATGATATCGAACTGCTCAACCGGATTCGGGCCTGGCTCTACGACGACGGTTACACCATCAAGGGCGTCCAGAAACTGCTGCGTGAAGGCGGGTCCGCGGCAACCGCAGCCGCCGGCCGCGCTTCAGCCGCCGCCGGACCGGCGCAGGCGGGCAGGGGCGGCCCGGAGTCTGCCGGTCCGGCTACGCCGCAAACAGGGCGGCAAACGACACGACCTTCGGTGCTGCGCCGGCCGGACCCGCCGCCGGACGCTCCGGGCGAAGATGGCGCCGTGGCTGGATCTGCCGCTGCGGCGGTCGAGGGGGCGCCTCGCCCGGCCAATTCCTATATCGCCGATCCGGAAGCCGAAATGCCTGAGGCGACCGCGGCGGACCGGATTGCAGTGGAGCGCGCGAGCCTGGAAAGCCTGATCGAGAGTCTGGAAGATATCCGCGACCGATTGCGCGGCCCACCGCCGGAGCCCTGAGCCCGCCGCGCCGATTTGGCGAAGCGGCAGGGTTGAAGGCGAGTTGTAACCTGCGCCGCCCTATCCTATTTTTCGCGGCGGTCCGGAGCGTGGCGCAGCCAGGTAGCGCGTCTGACTGGGGGTCAGAAGGTCGTGGGTTCGAGTCCCGCCGCTCCGACCATTTAAAATATTGATATTAAATGATTATTCTGAAGGTTTGAGATGTTGAAATTTGAACATCTTGCTGGATTGGGAATTTAATGGAATGCAAATCGCGACGACGATTGACCGTATTTTGCGATGGTGCGGCAATAATGCGATCGTTTGGTAGCAGCTTGGCGAGGCGCGACCGCTGATCCGCTTCCTTCGGTTTCTCGATGGTCCGATCCTGGGGATGGCCGGTGGCGATCGCGTCGATCGGACTGCGATTGAGCTACCGGCCGGTGAGCGAATACGGCAGCAGCAGATTGGGGTTGGCCGCGGCAAGGTAACAGTTGTGCATGCCCTCGAACCAGAATCTCGGTCCGCCGGATTTGCCGATCCTCGTGTAGAGACGATGCGTATCCCTGAGATCTCCGGGGTCAAATCCTGCGTTTGCAACGAACCGACAAAATGGGTCTCGGACCGCAGATGCCGATCAGCCCCTTGACTCGGCGATTTCGACGGCAACATGCGAGTCCCACTCGTTGAGGCGGGCTATCGATTGCTTGAGTTCGGGGGTAATCGGCGCAGGTCGGCGGCGCTGACAGGGGCTCGACCCTTGAGTATCCTCGAAGGCGCCGGGACATCGGCGCGCCGCGACCGCGTTCGTTTCGTTAGACTGCCAGAAGTGCGGTTTTCGGGGTCCGCGAAAAATGGGCGACATCGCTTTGGGACAAATGCCAGAAATAAAGTCCGATGACGCCCGGTGGCCGTTGGCCAGCCGGCAATGGCAAGGCGCGCGCGCCTACCAGGAGGACTCGTTTGCCGCCCTGGAAGTCGACATGGCGGGAAAGGGTGCCGCGAACGCTCTGCTCATGGTCCTGGCCGACGGCATGGGCGGCGCTGCGGGTGGCGCAACGGCGAGCCGTATCGCGGTCGAGACGTTTGCAAGCGAATTCCCGAGGTTGAACGGTCCGGCCGGCACCCGGTTTCGCGAATGTCTGAAAGCCGCAACCGCCCGCCTGCGCGAACGGGAAATCGAGGATCCGCGATTCAGCGGGATGGGGACGACCGTGGTCGCGGCACTCTGCGACGAGCGCGGCATCGACTGGCTGAGCGTCGGCGATTCGCCGATGTGGCTGTATGTCGGTGGCGCGCTCGAGCGGCTGAATGCGGATCATTCGATGGCGCCGGTCCTTGAGCGGCTCGTCCTGGCCGGAGAGCTGTCGCCGGAGGCCGCGCGCAGGGACCGGCGGCGCCATATGCTGCGCTCGGCGCTCACCTCCGGTCCGGCAGAAATGGTCGATTGCGGGTCTCGTTCCTGCCGCATCGAACCGGGTGACTTTCTGTTTGTCGCCAGCGACGGGGTCGAAACCCCTGG
>FZLR01000154.1 GCA_900197615.1 Rhodospirillaceae bacterium Spongia-Bin9 | reverse complement strand
GCATGGTAGTGTCCGCACCTGCCGCCACTCAATCGCCGTAACGGCTCCGATCCGCCGCTCTCGACGGCGACGATTTCCCGAACATGAATGCTGCTCGATTTGGCTGTCCCGACCGCCGGGGCGGCCTCGGGTTTCACACCGGAACGCACCGATGGTGCCAATCCTGCCTCCGCCCGCCGTCCCATGAGTAGGCGGAAAACCCTGCAATAGCAGGGCCTTACGGTTCTATCGGTCCCGCGCCGCCTCGCGGCTTACCCGACGAAACGCCGCCGCGGCTGCTTCCTGTACTACGGCCCAGCCGCGCGGCCCGAACAGGGAGCCGCGACCATGACCGAACAATCCACCTTCGCCCGGCGCGTCCGCGCCGCCGCCAAACCCCGCGCCAAGCGCCACAACGTCCGCGACGACGTGGTGTCCGGCCTGATCCTCCGGGTCTACCCGAGCGGCAAGCGAACCTTCAGTCTCGACACCATGATTCGCGGTCGCAGGCGTTACGCCACCATCGGCAACGCCGACGAAATGACCGTCCCCGAGGCGAGGCGCGAGGCCCGCAGCCTGATCGCCAGCTACATCGAGCCGGCGAAGAAGCACAACGGCCCCAGGACGCCGGGACATCCGATGACCGACTTCGCCGGGGAGTTCCTCGAACGCCACGGCCGTCACTGGAAGCCGCGCACCGTGGAGACCAACACCCGGATCGTTCGCAAGGACATCCTGCCTGTCTTCGGACACATGACCGTGGACGCCATCGAATCCGACGACGTGAAGCGCTGGTTCGCGTCCATGGGCGAGCGTCCCGGCATCGCCAACCGCGCCATGCCGGTGCTCTCGGTCATGATGCGCATGGCCGAGATGTGGGGATACCGCCCCCACACCCCCACCCCCTGCAAGCGCCCCCGCCGCTACAAGACGAAGCCGAAGGAGCGGTTCCTGACGGCGGAAGAAATGGCCCGGCTCAACGCCGTGCTCACCCGCGACGAGTTCTACTGTCCCCATGTCGTCGCCATCGTCCGCCTGCTGATGCTGACCGGCTGCCGTTTGGGCGAGATCGCCTCGCTCGAATGGGACTGGATCGAGGGCAAGCGCATCCGCCTTCCCGATTCGAAGTGCGGGCCGCGCACGGTCTGGCTGTCCGATGCCGCTCGCACCGTCATCGACGCCATACCGCGCTACGGCGAGGAGTGTCCGTATCTGTTTCCGAGCCGCCCGCCGACGCGGCCCGTGGACACCATCGCCTTCCATTGGGACCGCATCCGCAAGGAGGCCGACCTGCCCGGATTGCGGCTTCATGACCTTCGGCACTCGTGGGCCTCGGTTGCGGCCATGAACGGCGTCGGCATGGTGACCATCGCGAAGCTGCTCGGTCACGCGCTGGTCGAAACCACGGAGCGCTATGTCCACCTGTCCGACCGGTCCGTTGTCGACGCCGCCGACCGGGTATCGGGCCACATCAACGCGGCTCTGGCCGGAAGCGGCGCGGCGGATGAGGGAGGGTGCGATCATGCCGACGGTTGACCTCACCGCGCGGCTGGCCCGAGAGAGCAAGCCCGGCCCGAAGGACACCTTCCTGTTCGACAAGGCGCTGGCCGGCTTCGCGCTGCGCGTCCACCCATCGGGCCGGAAGGTCTGGATCGTGCAGACCCGCATCGAGGGGAAGACCCGGCGCATCGTCATCGCCCGGCACAGCGAGATGACGCTCGCCGAGGCCCGCCGCCGCGCCCGCGACATCCTCGCGAGCGTCCGCGCGGGCGACAACCCCGCCGACGATATCCGCAAGGAGAAGACGGCCCCGACCGTGGCCATGCTGGCCGAGGAATATCTGCGCCGCTGCGATCCCTACTGGAAGCCGTCGGGGCGCGAGACGATCCGCATCTATCTCCGGGCGCGTATCCTGCCCGCCTTCGGCAGGATGCGGGTAGACCGCGTAGGCCCCGAGGACGTGGCCGCGTGGTTCGACGCGGTGAGCAGGGACAAGCCCGGCGCGGCCAACCGCGCCTTCGAAATCCTCCGGTCGATGATGTTCCGCGCCGAGGAATACGGCTTTCGCGAGCCCGGCACCAACCCCTGCCTTGGTATCAAGAAAAACCCGAGGCGCGACGTTGCCCGGTTCCTCGACACAGACGAACTCGCGCGGCTTGGGCGGGTGCTCGACGAGCACGAAGCGCGCTGGCCCGAGGCCGTCGCCGCCATCCGGCTGCTGGCGCTCACCGGCTGCCGCCGGGGAGAAGTGCTCAATCTGCGATGGCGCGACATTGGGCAGAACGCGATCACCTTGCCCGAGAGCAAGACTGGCCCGCGCAGCGTGCCGCTCGGCGCCGCCGCGCGGGCCGTCATAGAGGCACTGCCCGGACCGCGTGATCCCGATGCCTGCCTGTTCCCGGCGAACGCGGGTCGCAGTACCCCGCACAACATCGCCAACTGCTGGCAGACGGTCTGCGACGAGGCCAATCTCGGCAAGGTCCGGCTGCACGACCTCCGCCACACAACGGCCAGCCACGCCGTCATGTCGGGCGAGAACCTCCCGCTGGTGGGCAAGCTGCTCGGTCACCGTAGGCACGAGACCACGGCGGGTTATGCCCATCTTGCCGACGGCCATCTGGTCGAAACGGCGGAAAGGGTCGGGACCCTGATCGCCGAGGCGATGGCCCTGGACAGCGCGCCACCGCCTTCCCATGCCAGGGTTCGCCGCAGGTATGGCCGATGGGTTTGAAATTGACCGCGAACAAGCCCATCGCGTGGAGTTGAAGGTCTGCATCCGCCATCATGGGGTTCGGATATGACTTGCCGATGGAGCATCAAACACGACAACCGGGCGCGCGGAAAGGCGGACGCATTCTCGACCGGACTCTTCCTGCATCGCCTAGATGTCCCGGAAGATGGCAGCCACGTCATAATCGAACCGGACCTCATGCGCGTCGCGTACCGCCCGCGCTTCCGAGATGATCGGGTCAACTAAACCCTGCACATACAGCTCATCGTCGGTCATTAGTGCGATCCGAAACGTCCCCTTCTCTAATCGTCACTACTATCCTTCCGACTTTGCGCATTCGGCCGTGGATCGACGATTCATAGAGAACTACTCTCTTCGTCATATTCGAGGAGGGTGATGTTGCTAGATTCACTTCGACTATCTGAATCGATTTCATGTGTCACTTCCGACCCTTGCGCGTGATATGTGTGCGCAACCTTGAAGAAAAGTTCTAGGCTCTCGCTAAATTGCTCCATCGAACAATCCTCTCTAACTAGGAGTTTCAACAAATGACCATGCTCAACGGGCGCATAAACCGCAAATAACATCGAGTACTTAGATTTTCGTTCGCCTGATGCGGTTAGCTGGACCACGCGAAAGTTACACTCTTTGGAGAATAGCTTCTCCCAAAGTGACCTAAAGGCTTGTTTGAGAGCGCGGTAATGGTCTTTTCCGGCCTCATTCATGAACCCTTCAAAGTAGGGCTTCAGCACAAAGACGGCGATAACGGGAAAGACAAGCCATTCGATACCCGCCTGGATTCCTGGATCTGGTCGGGAAATCCGCTCTAAATTGAGCGAGTTAGATTTCACGTCCTTGCAAAAGTCATCCAGTAGGCTTTCAGGAACTCCCTCACAATGGAATAAGGCGATGTGGGAGTTGTTGTAGGGCATTAATCTGACTCCAAACCATTGATGACTTGTTCTTGTCAATTGGACTGATTGGGCGTTACGGATTTCGCGCGTCATGCGCCGTTGCGCCTCCCGAATCGACAACCTGGCGAGCAGGGTAGCGGACGTATTCTCGTCCCGATGCTTCCTGCATCGCCCGAATGTCCCGGAAGATTGCCGCCATATTGTAATCCAAACGTGCCGCGTGCGCGTCGCGCACGGCGCGCACTTCTGAGATGATCGGGTCAGTCGATTGAATCTTCATAGTTAGCCTCCATGAGTTCGTTTGGCGTGCAAATGACCGGCGGCTCATAACCCTCTTGACGGCATGCGTGTTCGATCCGGGCGCGCATGGCGGCATTGGCAATGTGACGGAAATTCCACGTCACCAGAAAATCACCGCCGTTTGTGGCGGCTATGGCTATATGTACCGCATCCTCAGCAGCTCGGTGTGGAACCGCGCCAAGATCGACAAGTGCCTGCGCCAGACGCTCAGCCTCCGGGGTCGCGTCTAAAAGAGCAACAGTCTTGAGCGCTTCAAGTCGAAGGCGTGCGGCATTCGGATCGCCCGCCCCGGCTTCTGCGACGACGAGCTCCGATGCCACAAGATCGAATCGGTCCGGCGCGTGGAGCCACCATTCGCGCGTGATCTCCTGGTATGCCGCGATGACCACATCCCGCGACGGTCGCGCCGTCAGATAGCTGACAACCGATGTTTCGATGTAGGCAGTGAGTCTCATCGGGCAGGTGTCACGACTCGATTGGTTGCGCAGATGTTGGAGAGGCAGATCGTGTCAGCAAGATGATCGCTCCAATCCGCCGCGCGGTCTCGGAGAAATGCTGGACTTCCTCGGGACGGAGCGGGCGACCGAGAATGTCGCGCTCACGGTAGGACAGCCATTTCTTGAGCACTTGATAGCCGCCGAGGCGATAGCTCCAGATGGCGGCGGGGACGTTGTGCCAGAAGGCTGCGCCATTGAGGAAGACGTCGATGGTTCCACGGTCGAGCGCAGGGAAAGCGTCTCCCATCGTCGTGCGTTCCACGGGCGAGAAATCTCGTTCCACGGCGCGGCCCTGGCCCGGCATCACTGCGTTGCCCTGACCGTAATGGCCCCAGCCAGCGCGCACCGCGAAATCCTCGCCCGCCATGTTGCGTTCACCGGTGGTGGCGGGGACAGCGATAGCGGCGATCTCCGGTCTCAACGGCGCTTGCGTCACGCCGGGGACCGGGGCGTCGGGATCGAGCAGCGCCGCAAGCTCGCGCCCGCGCGCCGCGGACCGGGCGAGTTCGTCTGCCGCGTCCTCGCCCCCGCCGTCCGGCCAGCCCGGCAACGGAATGCGCGGCCACTCCATCCTGAGCGCCCCGGCATTGGCCTCGCGGTAGGCGGGATCGTGCAGGGTGGCGAGGACGTGGTGGAACAGGTCTTCCACGCCGATGCCGAGGCGGTCGAGATAGCGTTGCGCGGTGGCGGTCAGGTTGGGGCGGCGGGCGCTCTTCCCGATATCGTCGCGGAGCCACGCGGGAATGCACGTCGCACTCCGATCCATCAAGTCGAGACAGCCGATGTGGGATATGACTTGAGGGGGCGACCAATCGCGACGCGGCTTTTGTTGCGTGACCAGCCAAGGATTTCCCTCAATCACATGTCGCCGATAATCGGGGCGGGGTCTATCGAGCCGGAGGCCGTCTTTCTCCCAGTAAAGCCAACGAATATCGAAAGGACGGTAAGCGAACCGGATGAACTCGGTTTCATCGGGCACAGCGCGTTTCAGCAGCGCATCCCGCGCCGCGCGAGCGTCGAATTGCGCCGTCGACTTCATGATTGTCGGGTAACGCTGCGCGATGTCTTCGTGGTTCAGCGTGGCGTCAAAATAGCCGGCCACGCGTCCCTGGAGTCGATTTTGGTCGGTGTCCACAAATAACCCGTCGCGGCTGGTCTTGACTCCCGGAAACGACACCGGGAACAGCTCGGGCAGCGCCGGCCAGTCGAACCATTCATCGCTCACCGCCGTCCGCACGAAGGGCAGGCCGAGCGGCAGGATGGGTTCGACACTTTCGTACAGCGCATCCGGCTCCGCCTCCGCCGTCTCCGCCAGGTCCGCCGGCTTCGCCTGCCCCCACAGGTGCCGAAACTCGACCCCATCCGCCGGCGCGTGATCCGCCTTGCGCACCAGCGTCGCGATGGCGGTGCCGACCTGGATGCCGACCGGATCGCCCTCGGTCGAGAAGATGCTGGGGTCGGGCGTGCCGTCCGGGGCAACCTTGCCGGTCTTGTATTTGTCGCCGTTCAGGCAATCGATCCGGATCGCGTCGAACGCCTCCAGATAGCGTTCCCGCATCCCCGTGAACGACAAGCCGTCGAGCCACGAGTAGTTGGAGATGAAGCACACCACGCCCCGGCCGGTCTTCTCCGCGATGCGCCGTTCGGCCATGCGGAAGAAGCGCACATAGAGGTCGTTCAGCCCCTGCCCCTCGGGCCGGCGCACCCGCTTCGTCGTTCGATAGGCTTTGGAAAGCTCGCGCTCCTCGTCTATCGCCATGCCCGCGAAGCCGTTGTAGGGTGGGTTCCCGAGGATGACGAGTATCGGCCTGTCCCGCTTTACACGCTCCGCTCGATCACGTTCTTCCTCCAGTTCCGGGAATGCAACCACTTGCTTCTCCCTGTCCGTCGGCTCCCATCCCGTCAGCGCATTGGTCAGGAACACTTGCGCTCGCTCCCGTCCGCTCTCGTCCTCGGCGAATGGCGCGTCCAGCCCCTGCATCGCAATCCCGACTTGAAGATGCGCGACCACGAAGGGCGCGGGCATGATTTCGAAGCCGAACACGCGCTCTATTGCCGCTTGTTTCACCCGAGCGCCGACGAGCGCCCCGAGTCCTTGGCCTTCGAGATTCGCAGCGATGCGGCGCAGGACTTCCGCCAGATAGGCCCCGGTGCCGCAGCACGGGTCGAGGACGTAGACGTTCTCCGCTGCGAGTCCATCTGCGATGCCGAGGTCGTCCTTCAATGTCTTGTCCACCCGCGCGACCATGTAGCGAACGACCTCGCCCGGTGTGTACCAGACGCCAAGCTGCTTGCGCAGATCGGGATCGAACGCTTCCAGAAATGGCTCGTAGAAATAGGGGACTGCATCGCCCTCGGCGAAGCGGGCGAAGAAGGCTGCGCGGTCCACCCGGTCCAGCGCGGTGGCGGTCCAGTCCAGCACCTCCACTAGCCCGAGCGGTTGCAGGCGACCGGGATCGGAAAGCTGTTGGAACAGCGCCCGCATCACCGGAGCGCGCAGGTGCCAGACTGCCGTACGCCAGTCGAACTGACCGGCAGGCGGCGGCGAGTGTCGCGCCCAAAGCACCCAGGCGGAGAACACGCCGTAGAACAGGGTCTGCACCAGCGTCGAATGGAAGAACCGCGCTCCCCTGTCTCCCTCGAAGCGTACGCCCAGCGCCTCCTCCAGCGCCGTGCGCACCGCCTCAAGTTGCGGTGCATCGTCCGCCGTCTCGACCCGCGCCAACCCGTCGCGCGCATAGGAGGCGAGCAGCCACGCCAGATCTCTCGGCTCCGAGAGCGCGGATCGATGAGACAGCGCACGAGCAAGGTATTCACCGAGGCCCGCAGCGGTCCGCCGCGCGAATGCACGCGGCTTCTCAAGCTTGCGCCAGAAATCGTCCGCGCCGTCCGCCAGTCGGAAAGTCTCCAGCTTCGCCGCACCGCCCGCCGTATTCTCGCCCACCAGCACGAAGTCGCGCAGGTTGGTCACCAACACCAAACGATAGTGGTCCCGGTAGCGACTGGTCTGATTGCCCACTGCCGTGAGCAAGGCATCGTCGTCCGCCGACTTGACCTCGACCGCGCCGCGCTCCGGCATCTGGCCTTCACGTGGGTGGCCCTTCTGCACTTGCTTCGCGGCGTAAAGTCCAAAGTCAGGGCGACCCGCGCCCTGGTTCGCGAGCTCACCGACGCAGAACACTTTTGGCGTGAGCGCCGCGCCGACCGCGTTTAGCAGATTCCTAAGCGCGGGATGGTAGGACAACTCGCCGGTCGCCCCGCCCGTGCCGCGGATGCGTCCGAGGTCAGTGAAGTACGCCTCGACTGCCGCCGCCAGTTTCTTGTTCGTTCCCGCCATGCCGCCTGTTGTCGCCGACGACGGAGCGATATGCAACCATCCCCGACGTGGAATCGTCGCTTGCGTCCGTCCCAACGCACCGCCTTCCGCAGGGCGAGGAAGACGGGACGTGCTTGTGACTCCGATCCCGGTCGCCAGCGCATAGTTCAGCAGCTCGCGCCCGGATGCTGTTCGGTCAAGTCTACATACCCGGGTCGAAGACGGGACCGGGATCATCCGCCGAGCGCCCGCACCACGCGGCACAGCGCGTCCACATCGAACGACCCGCTCGCGCTCACCCGGTGACCGCTCGGCAGCGCGATCTCGATCCGACCGTCCGATGAAGCCTGCAGCGCCGAAGCCGGCTCCGGAACCACCTCCACCGGCAGGAAGGACAGCACGCCCGCGCCATCCTCCGTCGGCCGGTAGCGCGGATCGCGGCGCCACTTGAAGATCAGGTTCGCGTTGACGTCATAGCGACGGCCCACCTGGGACACCGAAACCCCCGGCGCACAGGTCTGCGCCACAATCCGGCGCTTCTCATCCTCCGACCAGAACCGGCGTACACGACGCGCCACCGCAAAGCCTCCTCCGATGGTGTCCACCAGCCGATGGTGGACACCATCGACCTCCAAACCATCCCATCCGAAACTGAGGCTTCAAACAGCCCCGCCGCAAGGGCGGTCAGGCCAGACGTGTGTGGACGCCCCGTTTGACGCAAGCATTTTCTTCGGTCGGCTCAGCGCATGCGGTC
>FZLR01000150.1 GCA_900197615.1 Rhodospirillaceae bacterium Spongia-Bin9 | reverse complement strand
ATCTCGTACAGGCGCGCAGGCACGAGGGCCAAATCACAGTACAGCGATACCAGCCGCAATCTGCGGTTTGATTCCAATATCAAGCGTTACGAGTGTTGCGGTTCTGACCACTGACAGTCCTTGAGGCCTGCGTACAGTTCTCCTATTTTTTTCGCAGTACAAAAGCGCTACGTTGACTGACCACGCGCAGCCTCTCCAAGCCCCGAAGCAAGAGCGCTGGGTCATTGCGGGCGACCAAACGGCGTGCGATTCTCCAAGCTTGGGCAACGGCGCCCGCGCCCGTCGGCCCGTTTTCGGTCGCAATTGACACCGAGTCGATATTCCTCGTCGTCCCCGTCCTGGAGCCGAAGCTTATGATGCCTCTCGGGGGACTTCCCGGAATTCGTTAACCGATCGTCGCGGATAATCTGCGCCTTCCAGTCGCCGCATTGCCCGTCGGTCCCGAATTCAGCCGCGATGCATGCCAGCAGGATGCTCACAGTCGTCAGCCTTTGCTGGCCGTCGACGACCCTAACATTTTCACAACTCCCGCTGCACCCGGTTCCGGGAAGGTGAGGAGCGTACCGCCGTAATGGGCCGCATCGGGGCCGGCGACGGCGACCGTGAGGAGATCCTCAACCAGTCTTTCGATGCCAGCCTGGTACCAGCGGTAGCGGCGCTGCCAACGCGGCACGACGTATTGGACCTGTCCGTTCAGAAGTTCCAGGAACTCGATGTGGTGGGCCTGCATGGATTTGCTGCCCTTCTTCTGATTACACCGCCATCTCAACGTCCGGCTGGCCGGCGGCCAGCGCGTTCATCCAGGCGAGGCAGAGTTCGCGGGAGCGGTAGGAGCCGTGAGCGGCCGTCTCCTCGCGTTCCACGATGGGGAAGGTGGAGTAGACGTATCGCACGTCGTCGCGGTCGGTGACGCCGTAGAGATGGAAGAACACCGCGTCCAGCTTTGCGCGCAGAAACAGGCGCCGCTCCCCGTCCCACGTGAAGGGCGGCCGGACATCGCCTTCTTCGTCGACATACCCCATGTCGCGGGCGAATGGGGCCATGTCATGGGCCGTGTAGGTCAGTTCCAGCACCGCATCGCGGATGATTTCACCAGCGGTCTTCGGTCCGAAACACACGCCCTCGTATCGGTCGGGCGGGACGACGGGAAGTTGTTCGACGATAAAGAGATTAAGCGTCTGTCCGTGGACTTTCTGGCGTGTAACGAAGTCGAGAATCGTTGAATTGAGATTCGCAGCCAACAACCATTCGGCACGCTGATTAGTCTCGGGTTTCAAAATCGGAATTTTGTTGCCGAATCCGACGGTTGGCAGTAACGCGGCGATGAATGTCCTTACATTTGTCGGCGCGGTGATTTCTTTGAAGCCGAGCACCCAGCCGGTTTCGGCCGCCCACTCGCATGCGGACTCTGAAACCCAATACTGGGGATCGGCCAGCCACTCGGGGTCCTGGTGCTGTTCAAGCGTCGCCCCCTCAGGCTGTCCCGGTCGGTGCGGGTTATCGCGGTTTACGACGACGCTGGCAGCGCGATGGTCGAACGCCTGCACCATCTTCCCTTCGTAAAGCGGAACCCAGTCGCCGGTCCGGCTGCCGAATCGGTTACCGCCTGTTGGCCACGCGCCTTCCCGCTCCTCAAGCTCCGCGCGCGTGCGGAACAGCCCGGAATCGTTGGTCATGTGGAACATCGTCGAGTACTTCACCGGCCACGCCTTCACCTTTTCGCCCGACGAGCGGTCCACCAGCACTGGCAGACGCTCGTAAATCGCCGTGGTCAGCGCCGCGTCACGGCGGGTGCGGAAAATGGGCGCGGTGCCAGTATTCGGATTGACGCGCGCGAACGCCTCCGCCGTCAACGCGAAGCAGCGTTCTTCGTCGTCAAGCTCGGCAACATCCTGAAGGAAGAATGCGCACCGCGCAGCGTCGGGGACCCGGGACGGGCTGGCGACGAAAGCGCAAAACTTGAAGCGGCTGTCCACGTCGGGGAAAGCGGGCGGAGCGTCGTAGCGGGTGCGCCGGTTCTCGAAGTCGTAGAACGCCTTCAGCCTCCCTTCAGTCGCCACGCCCTTGAAGAAGCGCGCCGCCGTCTTGTCCGACGCGATGCCGGAGGGTGTAAGCAGCCCCACCATGCCCTGGGGCTTAGCCAGCGCCATCGCGCGTTCAACGAAGAGCGAATATAGGTTGACATCACCGGAAGACAGGAGCGGGTAGTCGCCGCCTCTGCGCGCCATGCGGACGGCCGTCGCAGCCCGTTCGCTCGCCACCGCATAGTCCCGCGCCAGCGGGTCGTCCTCCTGCTGAAGCGCCGCGATCAAGCGCGTTCGGTCGGCGGCGCGTGGTTGAAGCGCGATCTCGCGCCGGCGTGTGGCGAACCATTCGACCTGTTGCAGCTTCATCCGGTCCCACGGCGGATTACCGATGACGGCATCGAACCCGCCTTGGGGGTTCAGGCTCTGCCAATGCGTCCAGACGCCGGGAAAGGCCGTCTGCCAGTTGAGAAAGCGCTCCTCGCGGACAAGCCGCTGCGCCTCTCGCAGCAGTTGGACGAAACGCGCACTCTCCGGATGCTCCATCGAGACCTCGGCTCTGCCGAGCGCGATCTCGATGGGGTCGCCGAGAAGGCCCCCGAAGAAGGATTGCAGCGCGGTCGTGCTTTCCCGGTCACGCACGTTCAGCCAGTCGATTGCGTGCACCAGGGAGAGGACGGCGTTGAGCGGTTCGGTGGCTGCCTCCACTTCGGCGAACGCTTCGGCCGAACGGTGCGCCTCCGCAATCTCGGCGTCGGTCAGGTCTTCGATCCGCTGCATCGATCCCGCGGATCGCTCGGCCCGGGTGACCGAACCGTGCAGCAGGAGCGGACCGCCATACCGGGCCGCCTTGTCGATCCCGCCCCGCGCCGATGCACCGAACAGGCTGTCTCCGCAGCGGAGGTGGTGGTCGAGAAAGCTGAGCGGCGCGCCTACCGTGAAGGTGTGAAGCCAAAGCCCCACCTTGGCGAGTTCCACCGCCATCGGGTTCTTGTCGACGCCGTAGACGCAGCGCTTGAGCACCATGCGTCGAACGATGTGACGGTCGTCGAGCCGGTCGAGATCGATGGTCCAGCCACGCTCCGCCGCGTTCGCCGCGATTCTCTCGCGGATCGTCTCGATGCGGTCCGCGAGCGGCGAGACGTAGCCCTCAACCTCGGCTTCCGCCTCGGCCATGGCCGCGATCACGCGGTCGGCGAGATAGTCCACCAGGCTGACCAGGAAGTGACCGGACCCCATCGCCGGGTCGCAGACCTTCAACTCAAGCAGCCTCTCGGCCGGGTCGTGCTGCGCCAGACGAGCAATCGCTCGCTCGCGCGCTGGGCCTCCTTCAGGCATACGTCCGGCTTCCGACATGAAGCTACCCAAGCGCGACGTCACCAGGGGCCCGATTGTCTCCTCGACGATCAGGCCGACCAGGTCGTCCGGCGTGTAGTAGCTGCCGGAACCCTTGCGGGCGAAGATGTTGGGCCGGACAACCACCTCGTCGCGGTCCCGGGCGATCTCGTGTTCGAGCAGGCGCTCGTAAATCGAGCCGAGCTGGCGCACGCCGAGATCGCGGTAGTTGATATAGCGGCGGCCCGCCTCGCCTTGCTCGAAGGAGAGGGCGTCGATGATATCCGCCATCACGCGGTCGCCGAGCCTGATGCGATCCAGGAGCGGCGTGCGGTTCCGGTCGAACAGACCGCCGTTGTATGGGGGCAGACCGATCGACGCATCGCCCTGATCGACGGTGCGGCAGAGATCGTCGACCGCCGACCAATAGCGCGCCGCAGTCTCGGAGAACACGTCCCCGAGATCCTTGCGGCGACCGACATCGCCGCGCACCCGGTCGCGGAGCGCGTAGTCGTCGTAGCGCTCATCGCGGACCGGCAGCAGGTCGCGGTCCTCCGCATAGAGGATGAATAGCAGCCGGTAGAGGAGGATCAGGGCAGCCTCGCGTACCTCGGAAAGAGGCGCGTCCGGCGCGGCGGCCGCGATTGCACGAGCGAGCCCGGGGAAGACCTGCTCGAAGACGAGTCTCGACAGGTTGTCCGCAACGCGTTCTTCGTAGTACCGACCTTCCTCGATCGCGCGCTGATGGAAGGTGCGTTCGTCCGCTGCATCGGGCAAGAAGGCGTCGCGCCGGAAGACCAGCGCGAAGAGCCTGAGGCCGTGCCTTCGCTCCGGCTCGTCGAGCGCGAACAGACCGTCGTTGTGCCCGGGAAGGTTAAGGATCGCCGCGAGGTCGATCTCGAAGAACTGTTCAGAGACCGACCGCGCGCCCTGATAATAGAGTCGCCACACGGCACCGTTGGTAAGTACGCCCCAGCGGAGCCGGCCCGCCGTCAAATCGTCTATGCGCCGCAGATAGCGGAGAACCTGAGTCGACGGTGCCGTTTCCTCGCCAGCCCTTCCGGAGCGTCGATCGAGCGGGCGCTGCCAGCGCTTCGCCTCCACGACCGCAAGACCCAACTCGTAACGCATCCACTCACGGGCGAGACGGTTGGCCCGGTCTTTGGTGTCCTGATCCACGAACAGCAGGCCGTCCGGCACGTTCTCGCGACCCATCGCGCTCAGATTCTGTTGCCGCAAGCTTGCTGTCCAGCCGAGCGTCACCAGGACGGTCCAGATTAGATCGTCTTCGGTCTGGCTTTCATTGGGGGTTCCGTCGATGGGGAAGCGCTCGAAGATCGCCCTCAGCGTACCTTCCAGGTCGTCGAGCGCAGCCTCGTCGATCGCTTGCCAGTCTGGCGTGTCGGCAACGGTGTCACACAGGAAGTCGTTGGCGAAGAGGCTTCCCTGAAATGCGGTATCGATGTTCATGCCCCGCTCTTCAACCATCCCGTCCTGCGCTTCACTGCCGCGCCGTATCCCTCCATCCAACTTGCGCTGGCCACCACTCCTCTTAAACCCATTCCCTAAAGCCTTCGTGCATCAAAGTGTCCTTGCACAATCTCTATCTTCCGAATTTGCGCTTGACGTTCCGCGTCAGTAAACATACTCCCGTCGCTGAACATCTTTTTTGCTTCTTCGTATTTTCTTAACTCAATCAAATATTGGGCATAAATCTCTAAGTACTGCCTATAATTCTTTCGCCTTTCGTCGGGCCTGTTTGAATTCACCATTTCTTTCATCACATCGAGAGTCTCTGCGGCCTTCACCTTGTTTCCCAAACCTAAGCATATTTCGGCGTGCAACCGACGCGGCTCGAACAAAGATGGTGTCCTCGCGATCGCCCGTTCTATCAGTCGTAACGCCTCTCCGAGATTGTTATTCATATACTCAAACTCTGCTCTCCTAGTTGTATAAAAGGATCTGCCGTCTTGCTCCCCAACTTCCTCTAACAATCGAAACATATCATCTAATTCAGAACTATTTTTTCCTTCCGCTTCTCGTTTTCTGATTAGAACGGAAACCAGAATGTCGATTACGTGCGCATTCCTTCGCGCTATCTGCTGTGCTTGCCTGGCAAATCTTTCAGCGTCCTCTAAATTCCCTCGTTCTAAGCACGCCGACGCGATTTCCCTCGCTGCGGATACATTTCCTGGCGAAAGCGCATAGGCCGACCGAAAATGCTCTTCCGCAATGGGCAGGTGTCCCTTGAGTCTCGCATTGAACCCCTTCAAGAATGCTATATTGCTCTCCGCCCAATCATTTCGGGCCATGCCTTGCAAAATCTCGATACCCTCTGAAAAAGTGCCTTGCTCCCCCAACCGAGCCGACGCTAGGCACAAATATCTGCAAGCGCCCACCAGCCCCTCGCTAGACAACCGGTTTCTTGCCTCAATCGCAGTCGCTGCAAAACGGATACACTCCCTCCACTTCCTGTCATCGTAACACTTCTTGGCCATCCAAACCTGATGGGAAGGCAACAGAAATCCGGCGGCAATGTTGGACATTATTCCGCCACTCTGTAGCGACGCTAGGACCGCCGAGTTAACCAACACAATCGGCGCAGTGCCTTCTTCTAGCCTAATTGAAAGTGATTTTGCTAGAGTGGAGATTGCACTTCGTTGCACCGAATTAGGCAGTCGAAAACGTCTATCCCTTTCTACAGCGATTCGAAGAGCAGGTGAAAGCATAAAATTGTCATTGGTCGCTTCGATAATGTGCAGGTTCACCATGCGCAACAATGCCGTACTTGTAATGGCCTCATCCAAATCCAGAGCTTCTACAATTGACGTAAAGTCGAGCTGAGGCAGCAGTTTCAAAATGGACAATACCTTTCCCTCGACCTCATCGAATTCCATCTTTGACAAATACTCCGAAGATTGGCGATGTTTCCATTCAATGAAATTTGTAGGATTGGCAAGAAACGTGTCCACTCCGCATTCGACTATTTCTTCCAGCATTCGATAAATGTTGTATGGATGGGAGTCGCTCAGCCGTCCTAGCTCTTCCAGAGTGTCAGCTGATACCCTAATTGACCGTCCTCTCAGGAGGTGAGAAGTTAGCTGTGTTGTCGCACTAGGCGAGAGGGAAGTCAGTGCCAAGTAGGTAATGTCGTCTTCTCGGCGGCGGAATCTCCTCGGCACCATCCGGGGGGATACAAAAATTACAGATGGGTGCGGTTGTGCTTCTAGATTATTCAGTATTGCGTCGATTTCGAGCAACATCGAGCCAGCGTCCGTTAGGACGCCACCTTTGTCCATGATGAAAGCTGCCTCGCGAGCGGATAACAGTGCGTTAAATTGTTGCGCAATGAGCTTGGACTTATTGTCCGGGGATGCGGCTTGAAAGCCGAGAATTGTTGAAAGAAAAGCTTTGGCAGATAGCGAGGGCCTAAGCGCAGCAAGCACCGACCGGTACAATTCTTCCAGTCCGGAAAATTCTTCTAAATCAATGATCGGAAACATTTGGTTGACATGTGGAAAGTATTGACTATAGAAATTTCTAGTTAAGGTTCTGCGTCCGGAGCCAAAATTGCCGGAGATATACAGTGCTTTACAAAAAGGTTTGGAATGGTTATTTACTTGCGCACCCAAGTTTCTAATTTCTTCTTCTCGTCCAATAAATGGGCGGATTTGTTCTGATTGTAAGGCGGCAGCAGAAACGAGGTAACCTTGTAATAGCCGAGCGGTCGCTTCAGGAGAAGGAATTTTTCTCGCAAGGTTAAAGTATTTAGCATTCTGGGATGCTTGTTCGAAGGAAGTGTCGTCGATGCAGATGGCAAGAAATCGGTATAGGCTGCCGCGCGCAGTTAATTCGAAACCCAAAAGCGTTTCGAAATCGACATACGAAGATGTAACAGATGAAGAAGAAAGAATCAGACAAAAGAGATCACTTCTCTCTAAGGACTTAGCAATCGCGTCTGCGTTCACTAAGCCAAAGTCGAATGTTTCGGAGTCTAGTTCGTAGCTGCCAGGTCGCAAGTTGTCTACAATTGCGTCGACATATTCTTTGTCTTTCGAAGAGTGCGAAATAAAGGCTTTCACTTGTTATCCTCCCAAGGAAGTGGATTGAGTTAGAGTTTCGAATAAATGTCATTTCTTGCGACGGTGGATTCACCGGCCTAGAGTGGGTTGTTTACCAAGGATGAGCTAAGTACTGGAAACAACCGCGAGCAATAGAGTTGGTATCCGCTTGCCGTTGATGCGTAGGGTGTTTGATTCCGTGGCACTAGTGATGTTTCCTCAGTGACCTTCATATCGACGATCATCACGGGTACGGGGCAGACCCGCGGTCCGCAATGGAGACCATGGAGGGCGTCAACCTCCCTTACCTTCACCGGCGCATTGCCGCTTGGCAAGGAGCCGGGCTGCACTCGGTGGGCCCGGACTTGCGCTGCACGCATTTGCAACAGCATCGACGACGATGTCGAAGCGGCTTCATGGCACTTGTGCTGGCGCATCTGGCGCACCTGCTATAGTTTGCCGAAATCGAACCCCGCGATGGCAAGACAGTCGGTGCCTCCAATGACGACCTTGGCTAGTCCTCGACCGAATCGGCCGATGACACTCAAGCAAGCGGTTTGGGTGGACCCGGGGCGGATGAGCGGCGTTCCCTGCTTTCGGGGGAGCCGGTTGCCCGTGCAGCAACTGTTCGACTGGCTGGCCGACGGTGTTTCGCTCGAAGACTTCGTGCGCGAATTTCATATCGACCGGGACGCAGCTTCCGCCGTGCTGCGCGCCGCCGGGCACACTCTTTGCGCCAGCAACGCAATTTCCCAGGACCGACTGCCGACCGCTGGCGCCTGATCGCCCATGAAGGTGCTCCTCGATCATGGAGTATCCCCCCGCCTGAGACGGCCCCTGCAAGAAGCGCTCAATGGCGTCACCGTGGAGAGCGCGATGTTTCGCGATTGGAGCGCCCTCACCGACTCTGAATTGCTGGATCGCGCACGGAGCGAAGGGTTTGCGGTGTTGCTCACGACTGACAAGGGCCTCGCTCGCGAACAGGCGCCATTGTCGATCGCCGTCATTGCGTTGGACGATAACCGCTGGTCCGCACTGCTCTCCGCGGTCGACAGGATCGCTACGGCAATCAAGCAAATCGAGGTGGGCCAACACTACGATCTCGCCGTTCGCGAATAGTTCGCCTTCTGCCATCGCAGCGCAACTGGCCAGAATCAATCTCCCGTTCCCTGGTGCATCGTCGGGGCCGTGAACGTGCGGATTCGCCACTCAAGTCCCGGTTCCGGCATTGACCACCTCCTTCAGCGCCTTGCCCGGCTTGAACGTCGGCGCCATGGAAGCCGCTATCGACACGCTCT
>FZLR01000092.1 GCA_900197615.1 Rhodospirillaceae bacterium Spongia-Bin9 | reverse complement strand
GAGAATAGGTGGCTACTTTCGTGAGATTCGGCACGGGACAGCGGCGGCCCGGCGCGCCCTGCCGGTTGTGACACAAAAACTCGCACGGAAGGATAATAATCCTTGTGCTTTTGCTTGGCCGTCCGCGACCCGTTTCCGGCGAATGGGCCGGAAAAACAGAGAGTTGGCCGGTGTTCCCGACCCGGACGGCGCGCGCGCCCCATTTTGCAGAAAATGCGCCGGAACGGCCCTTTTCGCAGCGATCAGGGCCGCGGCGCTTCGGGCCGCGCGCCCCAGCGTACCAGGCGCCGCGCCGTATCGCGGCCGGGCGCTTGCAACGCCCACGGCTGCGGCCCGCCGCCAGGAGTCGACGAACGGGATCGGCGCGGGGATCGGCGGTCGGGATCGGCGGGGAAAGACGCCCGCGCGGCGCTCCGGGCGCATTTCGGGCGTTGACGGGAACCGATATAGGAGAGAAAAATCGGAATGTCAAGGAAAAAAATGAAAATATAGGCGAAAAATCTAGAGCCTGTCCGGGCGCTTTCCCGCCGGCGAAGCGAAATATCGCCGCGATATTCAAGCTTGCGTTTGAACGCGGGCTTTTCCGGGCGGATTTCGTCGCCCTGTCTCTTCGGAGCGGAGGGCGTCACGATTTATGGCGCCGCTTCGCCTCTGCCAGGACTCCTGCATCCATTTCTTCCAGGGTCTTTGGCGTTCCCCGGTAGGCGAGGCACCCGAACACCTCTTCAAGCCGGGTCTCTGCGAACACGGGTTCGGACTTCAGCAACACGCCCTCCGGCGTATTTTCCACCGTCAGACGCGTTCCGGCCTCCCAGCGCAAGGCCCGGCGGATCGCCTTGGGCAGGGTCACCTGGCCCTTGGTCGAAACAGTTGCGGTAAGCCGTTCCGCCATCGACATCGTGGGAATCCTCAAGAAGAATTTGGTAAGTCAAAAGCAAGATAAAGCCGCAGAAGTCAAAGTACATGGACAAGCCGCGTCCGGTTCGCAGAATTATCCCGGCGCCTTTTGAGGCGGCCCCATCACCCGTGTGCACGGGTTGAACCTGCCGTTTCTTGACGGGTGAAGGGTGGCGGCGCATAACCGCGGGGGATCGAAAGGAAACGCGCCATGCCCGATTCGATGGAACTGACCGGCCTCGACATTTCGCCCTCCGGCGGCGGGGTCGGGGCGTTCGTCAACGATATCGACCTGCGGACCGTCGAGGCCGCCGAGGCGGCGGCGATCCGGCTGGCGCTGGGCCGTCACGGCGTGCTGTTTTTCCGGGATCAAGAGCTGGATCCGGACGCCCAGATCGCGTTCGCCCGCAAGATCGGCGAGATCAACATCAACCGCTTCTTCAAGCCGACCGACACCCATCCCGAGGTCGCGACCGTGCTGAAGGAGCCGGACCAGAAGAACAATATCGGCGGCGGCTGGCACACCGACCACAGCTATGACGAGGAGCCGGCGCTCGGTTCGATTCTGGTTGCGGTCGAGACCCCGCCCTATGGCGGCGATACCCTGTTCGCCAGCACCTGCGCGGCCTGGGAGACGCTGTCCGACGGCATGAAAAAGATGCTGTCCGGCCTGCGCGCGGTGCATTCCAGCCGCCATGTCTTCGGCAAGGAGGCTGCCGACGCGAACGCGGAAATCCAGGCGGAGCACTACGGCAACGCCGGGGCGGCGACGCAGGATTCCGTGCATCCGGTCGTCATCCGCCACCCGATAAGCGGCCGGCCGTCGCTCTACGTCAACCCGGGCTTCACCCTGCGCTTCGACGGCTGGACCGACGCCGAGAGCAAACCGATGCTCGACTATCTCTATGCCCATGTCGCCAAGCCGGAGCACACCTACCGCTTCCAGTGGCAGCCGGGTTCCGTCGCCTTCTGGGACAACCGGGCGTCCTGGCATTACGCGCTCAACGACTATCACGGCCACCGCCGCCTGATGCACCGCATCACCCTGGAAGGCGAAGCGCTGGCGGCATAGTTCCGGGATCGGTCGCCTGTTGACCCTGCGGTTGTCCGGAGCTACCTGCTGGGTACAGGTGTGGAGTACGCCATGAAAGTCATCCTCGCCCAGCCGCGCGGCTTTTGCGCCGGCGTCGAACGCGCGATCGAGATCGTCGAGAAAGCGCTCGATCGTTACGGACCGCCGGTCTATGTGCGCCATGAAATCGTGCACAACAAACGGGTCGTGCAGGAACTTACCGACAAGGGCGCCCGCTTCGTCGAAGAGCTGGATGAAATCCCCGACGGCGCGATCACCGTTTTCAGCGCCCACGGCGTCGCCCAGGCAGTCGAGAATACGGCGGCAGACCGTGCCTTGCCGGTGCTCGATGCAACCTGCCCGCTGGTCGCCAAGGTGCACAAGGAGGGCCAGCGCTACGCCGAACGGGGCTTCGAGGTCGTTCTGATCGGCCATGAAGGCCATCCGGAAGTGGTTGGCACGATGGGCCAGATTCCCGCTGTCGTGCATCTGGTGCAGGATGCAGGCGACGTGGCGACGCTCAAGCCGGGAAATCCAGGCAAGCTCGCCTACGTCACCCAGACCACCCTGTCGGTCGACGACACCCGCGATGTCATCGAGGCCCTGAAGGAGCGGTTTCCGAAGATTGCCGGTCCCGACGTAAAGGACATCTGCTACGCCACCCAGAATCGCCAGGCGGCGGTGCGCAAACTTTCGGAATCCGTCGATCTCATTCTGGTCGTTGGGGCGCAGAACAGCTCGAACTCCAACCGCCTGCGCGAGATCGGCGGCGAGGACGGCACGCCCAGCTATCTCGTCGATGAGGTCGTCGCCGTCGATCCGGGCTGGTTCGAAGGGGTGTCGGCGGTCGGGGTGACGGCCGGCGCCTCAACCCCGGAACATCTGGTCGATGAGGTCATCGACCGTTTGCGCGAAATCGCACCTGTCGATCTGTCGATCATGGACGGCATCGAAGAGCATATCCGCTTCAAGCTGCCGGACCAGTTGCGGGCGGCCTGAGACCGGCGCGCCGCCAACCTAAAGGAACGGCAATTCTTCGCGCGTGTAGAAAAACGCGCGGAAGACCATGTTGACGTCGAAACCCATCACGGTCTCGCCGAAGATCGGGTTGATGAATTCCCACACCGTCTCGCCCTCGGGCGTTACCTGGAAGATGCGGCCGCGCACGCCCTCGCAGATCAGCGTGTTCCCGCCCGGCAGCCGCACGGCGCCGGAAATCTGCTGGCTGTAGAAGTTGAACGGCGGGCTGTCGGTATATTCCCAGACGATCTCGTCGGTCCGGGGATCGATCTCGAAGACGCGGCTGTGCGGCAGCACGCCCATCCAGCGTCGCTGGGTGCCGTTGTCGTAGACCAGCAGGTTGCCGTTGGGCAGCGGCCGCGGATCGTGCTGGCCGCCCATCTGGGGCACCCGGTAGCGCCAGACCACCTTGCCGCTCGCCTTGTCGACGATGCCGATGGTCGAGGTCGCGCGCATGGAGAAGACTACCCGGTCGTCGCCCAGCGGCGCCACGGTATTGCCGTGGGTCCATTCCCAGCGCGGTTCGCTGTCCGACAGGCGTTCGAGTTCCGGATCGAGATGCTCGATCGCCCGCCAGCGCCAGATTTCTTCGCCGGATGCGTCGACCTCGATAAGCATGTCGGCATACATGCCCTTTCCGTCGGGCGGCGGATGGCCGCCGTGGATGCGCTTCTCCAACTCGTCCGGGACTTTCTCCAGGGACAAGTATAGCGTCGTGCCGGCGTCTGTGCGGCGCTGGTCGTGGTGATGCATCGGGTCGGCATGGCGCCACAGGACCGAACCGTCCGGCGCGACCTCGCGGATTTCTCCGCCCTTGAACGCCTTCCACATGGCGAAAATGTCGTAGGTCGCGTCTTGGATCTTGGCGCCGTAGAGCAGGTTGCCGTTCGGCAGGAGGTCGCCGTAGAGGCCGGGCCGCCGGTCGTGGGTCCATTCGTGGACGGTCTCGCCGTCCATATCGATCAGCAGGGTCCGCCCCGGCCCGCCGAGCGGCGTATAGAGCACATAGCCCTGTTCGGCCCTGGCCCGGTTGTGGCCGGTAACGCCGGTCCGCATGGTCCGGCGGAGGACTTGCTGGTCGAAGGCGGGCGGCATGGGCGGTGCTCCGTTGGGGCTGGAAGGGGCGCGGCGCAGGGCGATGCCGGTTCGGCCGGCGCTTACGCGGCTTCTACCGCCTCCCAGTTGAACTTCAAGGGCTGCTTGGCCTTGAAGCGGCCGACCGCATCGGCGTGGTAGGCGCTGCTCAGGCAGATCGCCTGGCCGGCCGCCTCCATTTCGATCAGGCCGGCGGCGTCGATATCGAAGGCCTGGTTGACGATCCGCTTGGTCAGGCCGAAGGCGGCCCTGCTGCCCTGCTGCATCCGCCGCGCCAGCGTCAGCGCCGCGGCTCTCAGGTCCGCGGACGAGTGGACTTCCATGACGATGCCGAGTTCTTTCGCCTCCTGCGCGCCGACCGGCCGGCCGGTGTAGAAGATTTCCTTCGCCCGTTGCATGCCCACCATGCGCGGCAGGGTGAACAGGAGGGCGCAATCCGGGATCAGGCCGATGCGGCCGAACGCCGAGCAGAAGCGCGCCCGCTCCGAGGCCAGGATGAAATCGGCGCACAGGGCGAGGCCGAACCCACCGCCATAGGCCGGCCCGTCGACCGCCGCGATCACCGGCACGTTCAGATGGCGCAGGGGCTGGAGCCAGTCGTGCACCCCGTAGAGCCGCTCGCGCATGTCCTCGACCGGCGCGCCGCCGGAATCCTTCCGCTCGGCCATGCCCTTGACGTTGCCGCCGGCGCAGAAAGTGCCGTCGGCGCCGGTCAGGATCAGGGCGTCGATATCGTTGCGGCCTTTGACCTCGGCGGTGATCTCCTCGATGCAGGCAAGAAATTCGTCTGTGAAGGCGTTGTGCTGCCGGGGCCGCGCCATGGTGGCGATGCCGATGCCATCGTCCACTGTGAATTCGATGGCCGGGCTGTTCTCGTTGACGCTGGTCATGGGTTCCTCTCCGGTACGGCCGGTGCATTCCGCCGACGGGCGGTGCCTGCCGGGTAATGCCCTTGCAAAGGTCTATCAAGCGTATTACCCGGCGGCATATCGCAGTTTCGGGCCGAAGAAAGAGGGCAAGATGACCGGGAACGGTTTGCTGGCAGGAAAGGTGGCGCTGGTAACGGGCGCCGGCCGCGGCGTCGGGCGGGATATCGCGCTGCAGATGGCCGGGCAGGGCGCCCGGGTGCTGATCAACGATCTGGGCGGCTCGGAGACCGGCGAAGGCGCTTCCGATTCGCCGGCCATGGCGGTCGTCCGGGAGATCGAGGCCATGGGCGGCACGGCGGCTGCCAACACTGACAGCGTCGCCGGTTTTGCGGCGGCGCAGGGCATGGTGGACCAAGCTTACGAGGAACTCGGCGGACTCGACATCGTCGTCAACAATGCCGGCATCCTGCGTGACGCGATCTTCCACAAGATGACGGAGGACGACTGGGACATCGTCATCGCCGTGCACCTCAAGGGCAGCTTCAACATCTCCCGCGCCGCGGCCACCGTGTTCCGCGGCCAGGAAAGCGGCGCGATGATCCACATGACCTCGACCTCCGGTCTGGTCGGCAATTTCGGTCAGGCCAACTATGCCGCGGCCAAGCTCGGCATCGTTGGCCTGTCCAAGTCGGTCGCGCTCGATATGCGCCGGTTCAACGTACGGTCCAACTGCATCTCGCCCTTTGCCTGGAGCCGGCTGATCGGCACCATCCCGACCGATACGCCCGAACAGCAGGCGCGGGTGGAAAAGATCAAGCAGATGACCCCTGCCAAGATCGCGCCCGTCGCGGTGGCGCTGGCGTCCGACCGGGCAAAGGACATCACCGGCCAGGTCATCGCTGTGCGCAACAACGAGATTTTCCTGATGAGCCAGTCGCGGCCGG
Organism: Rhodospirillaceae bacterium Spongia-Bin9; assembly: GCA_900197615.1. Lineage (GTDB taxonomy): Bacteria > Pseudomonadota > Alphaproteobacteria > Bin65 > Bin65 > Bin65. The sequence goes on along the minus strand of FZLR01000092.1, from coordinate 8,853 downwards.
TCCGGTCGGTGCAGCGCAGCGAAGGATGGACCGCGGAGGCGGTGCTCGATCATGCCTTCCCGGCGATGCAGGCACATTTCTATCCGCTCGAGCGCTCCGCCGACGTATTCAGCTGGGATCCGGTGTAGGAGGCCCGGCCATGGTCCTCGATCCGCAGAAAATCCTCAACTGGCCGTTCCAGCCGGTCGAGCAGACCTATGCCGGTCGCGATACGATCCTCTACGCGCTCGGCTGCGGGCTCGGCGCCGACCCGCTGGACGAGAGGCAACTCCGCTTCGTGTTCGAGGAGCCGGAATTGCTGGCCCTGCCGTCGATGGCCGCGGTGCTGTCGCCGCCCGGCTTCTGGGCCCGCCATCCGGAATCGGGGATCGACTGGGTCCGAATCCTCCACGGCGAACAGGCGATGGAGATCCACAAGCCCCTGCCGGCCGCGGCGACGGTCGTGGCGACGGCGAAGGTCACCGACATCGTCGACAAGGGCGCGGGCCGGGGCGCCCTGCTGTTCGTGCAGCGCACGGTGCGCGAGGTCGAGACGGGCGAGGCCCTGGCAACGCTGCGCTCGACCACCTTCGCGCGCGGCGACGGCGGCTGCGGCGGCACGACGGAAACCGCGCCGGCGCCGCATCCGATCCCGGATCGCGCGCCGGACCTGACCTGCGATCTGCCGACCGCGCTCAACCAGGCGCTGATCTACCGCCTGTCCGGCGATCCGAACCCGCTGCACGCCAGCCCGTCGGTCGCACGCGCCGCCGGCTTCGAGCGCCCGATCCTGCACGGCCTGTGCAGCTGGGGCGTCGCCGGCCACGCCATCCTAAAATTCTATTGCGATTACGACCCTGCGCGCATCCGGTCGATGGCGCTGCGCTTCTCCGCGCCGGTCTATCCGGGCGAAACGATCCGCACCGAAATGTGGCGCAGCGGCGATATCGTTTCTTTCCGCGCCCGGGTCGTCGAGCGGGATGTCGTGGTGCTGAACAACGGCCGGGCGGAGGTTTCAGGGTAGGGTTCGGCTCTTCCGCTTACACCGAAACCGGCAGGGTGCTGAGGCCGCGGAAACGGGCGCGGCCGTGGAAGCGGCTGGGCCCGTCGCGGCGCAGGTCGGGGAAGCGTGCGACCAGCTTGCCGATCGCCACCCGGCCCTCGATCCGGCCCAGCGTGTTGCCCATGCAGACATGCTTGCCGGTGCCGAAGGCGATCTGGGGATTTGGGTTCCGCCCGATATCGACATTCTCGGGATCGTCGAATATCTCGGGATCGCGGTTGGCGGCGGCGACGCCGCAATGGATGAAGGTGCCGGCCGGCAGGGCAATACGCCGGTCTTCGGGGCCGAATTCCATTTCCTGCATTGCCTTGCGGTTGCCGATCTGCAGCGGGCTCTGGTAACGCAGCGCTTCCTCGACCGCGGACGAGATCAGGTCCGGGTCGTCGCGCAGCCGTTCCATTTCTCCGGGATTGTCGAGCAGCATGTCGATGCAGTTGCCGACCAGGTTGGCGGTCGTCTCGTGGCCGGCATTGAGCAGGAAAATGCAATTCTGCACCAGTTCGACCGGCGTCAGCTTTTCGCCGTCGACCTCGCCGAAGATCAGCGCGGCCAGCACTTCGCCCTGCCCGCCGGAAGCCGGTTCCAGCCGCCGGTCGGCGATCAGCTCTTCCAGCATGGCGCCGAATTCCTCGACCGCCTCATGCCCGGCTTGCATCTTCTCCGGCGATACGACCGGATCGAGCGCGCCGAGGATCAGCGTCGAAAAATTGTGCAGCCGGTGGCGGTGCTCTTCCGGAATGCCGAGCATGAAGGAGATTATCGCCGTGGGCAGGGCGAGCGCATAGTCCCGGATCACGTCGAAACGGCCCTGCGCCGCCATCCGGTCGAGCAGGTCGTCGATCACCCGGTCGATCAGGGGTTCCAGTTCGCCGATCTTGCGCGGCGTGAAGGCGGCGGCGAGCAGTCGGCGCACCCGAGTGTGGATCGGCGGGTCGTTGAAGACGAGGCTGGTGGTGTGGTGGGTGTAGAGCGGCCCGTCGCCGAACCTCGGCTTGAAATCGATCTTCTTGTCGGAGCTCATCGCCGGGTGCTTGAAGCATTGCACGACGTCTTCGTAGCGGGTCAGCAGCCAGGTGCCGTCCGGGTTGCGGTGAACCGGGTCATGCTCCCGCAAGGCACGGTACATGGGAAACGGATCGTCCAGAAAATCCTGGCCGATGGCGTTCAGATCGAAGGACAGTGCGGAGTCGCGGTCGAGCATGAGGGCCGGCACCCACCCATTTCTGCAGCCGCCTTGGAGATTCCGGCCAAACGGTTCTATGGTCAATGGCCGGCTGCGCGGCGTGGCCATGCGCGGGGCTGAGAAGCGCGGAGCGTCAGCCGCCGGTCACACTCATATGGCGTGAGACGGCGGGCGCGCTGCGGCGGCGGTCGATGACGAAGTCGTGGCCCTTGGGCTTGCGCGTTATGGCCTCGCGGATCGCTTCGTCGAGCAGGTCGTCGTCGTCGCTGGCGCGCAGGGGCGCGCGCAGGTCGGCCGCGTCTTCCTGCCCCAGGCACATATAGAGCGTGCCGGTGCAGGTCAGCCGGACCCGGTTGCAGGATTCGCAGAAATTGTGGGTCAGCGGCGTGATGAAACCGAGGCGCTGGCCGGTCTCCCGCACTGTCCAGTAGCGCGCCGGGCCGCCGGTGGCGTGGTCGCTCTCGTCGAGCGTCCAGCGCTCCTTCAGCTTCGCGCGCACCATCGACAGCGGGAAAAACTGGTCGACCCGGTTGGCGGTGCCGACATCGGCGCCGATCTCGCCCAGCGGCATGACCTCGATGAAGGTCAGGTCGAAGCCCTCCGCGCCGGCCCATTCGGTCAGCCCGTGGATTTCGTCCTCGTTGACGCCCTTGAGCGCGACCGTGTTGATCTTGATCGCGAGGCCGGCGGCTTTCGCGGCGGCGAGGCCGTCCAGCACCTTCTCCAGCTTGCCCCAGCGGGTGATGGCGGTGAATTTCGCCGAGTCCAGCGTATCCAGCGAGACATTCACCCGGCGCACGCCGGCGCACACCAGCGCGTCGCTGTGCTTTGCGAGCTGGCTGCCGTTGGTCGTGAGCGTCAGTTCGTCGAGCGCGCTCCGGCCGGACCCGTCCCGGTCCAGCAAACCGCCCAGCCGGTCGACCAGGGTCATAACCCCGCGGCGCACCAGAGGCTCGCCGCCGGTCAGCCGCAACTTGCGCACGCCGAGGCGCACGAAAGCGCGGCACAACCGCTCCAACTCCTCGATCGACAGGACCTCCGATTTGGGCAGGAAGGTCATGTCCTCCGCCATGCAGTAGACGCAGCGGAAGTCGCACCGGTCCGTCACCGACACGCGCAGATAGGTGATCGCCCGGGCGAACGGGTCGATCAGCGGTGCGGACTGTTGCAGCGGGCGAACGTCGTCTGGCATCGGCTCTCGGACAGGTCGGCGCGGCGGCCGGGAATCCCAATGGCGATGTAGACCGTCCGGCCCCGTGCGGCAACCGCCGCGCCGACGTTGCGCAAGGTTTTGCAACGCCCTGCCGCTGGCGGCAGGGTCTGCACGGTCCAGCTTGCCCGCCTTGCCTGCCTTGCCTGCCGGTCGCCGGAAGCGCATGTTGCCGCCATGAAGCCGCTGCCCGCACGAGTGCCATGAGTCGCCCCGCCCCGGCCGCCGCGACACCAGGCACCGTCCTGCCGGACCCGGACGATCCCGCGCTGTCGGAAGCGGTTGCCGGCATCGACGAGACGGGCGCGCCGGTCGAGACCCGGGTCGCGGTCGAGCGGCCGCTCACCCTGTTCCTGAACCGGCAGGAGATCGTCACCGTAATGACGATCGGCGACCGGCCGGACTGGCTGGCGGTCGGCTACCTGAAAAACCAGCATATGCTGCGCGACGACGACCGGATCGCGGCGATCGAGCATGACGACGACCTCGGGATCGTTGTGGTCCGGACCGAGCGGGAAACCGATTACGAGGAAAAGCTGCAGAAGAAGGTCCGCACTTCGGGCTGCGCCCAGGGCACGGTGTTCGGCGACCTGATGGAGAATTTCGAGGAGATCGCGCTGTCGGCCGAAGCGCGCCTCAGGACCTCATGGCTCTACGCGCTGACCAAAACGATCAATACAACGCCGAGCCTCTATCTCACAGCCGGCGCCATCCACGGCTGCGTGCTGTGCCGGGAAGACCGCATGCTGCTCTACATGGAGGATGTCGGGCGCCACAATGCGGTCGACAAGATTGCCGGCTATATGACGCTCAACGGCACCCGGCCGGACGACAAGATTTTCTACACGACCGGCCGGCTGACCAGCGAGATGGTCATCAAGTGCGTCCAGATGCGGATTCCGATCCTGGTCTCGCGGTCCGGCTTCAGCGCCTGGGGCGTCGATCTCGCCCGCCAGGCAGGCCTTACCCTGATCGGCCGGGCGCGCGGCAAACGGTTCCTCGCGCTCGCCGGCCAGGAGCGGATTGTGTTCGATTCGGACGATTGAGCGCATTGGCGGCCGGATTGCCCGGTCGCAGCATTCGCTGTCGACTTGCTCGAAACAACTGAGGCGTGGAAATCCAGATGAAACCGGTTTGTCTCGTTATCGGTGCCGGCGCCGGCATCGGCGGCCATGTCGGCAGACGTTTTGCCCGGGCCGGATACCACTCCGTGCTGTGCCGCCGCAGCGATGCGGACGGCCTCGAAAAACTGGTCGACACCATCGAGAGCGAGGGCGGCAGCGCCTCCGGCTTTCTGCTCAACGCGGTGAAACCCGGAAGCATCGAGGAGCGTGTGGCTGCCGTCGAGGCGGACATCGGCCCGATCGCCGTCACGGTCTACAATCTGGGCGCCCAGATCGGCGACCACGCGCTTGCCGACACCAGCGAAAAGGCCTTCGAGATGGGTTGGCGCCTGGCCACTTTCGGCCTCTTCCGCACGGCGCGCGCCGTTTGCCCGCTGATGGAGGCCCGGGGTTCCGGCACGCTTCTGGCGACCTCCGCCACCGCGGCCGTCCGCGGCAACAAGGGCCAGCACAGCCATACGGCCGCGATGGGCGGCCGGCGCATGCTCTGCCAGTCTCTCAATGCCGAATTCGGACCCAAGGGCATTCACGTCGCCCACATCGTGGTCGACGGCGCTGTCGACGCCCCCGATACGCTGGGACGGATGCTCGGCCCCGAAGCGTTCCGGAAACTGCGCGAAACCCGCGGCATGGAGCATGACGGCCTGCTGCTGCCGGCCGAAGTGGCCGAAACCTACTACCATCTGTCCCAGCAGCACCGGTCCGCCTGGACCCATGAGATCGACCTCCGGCCATTCTCGGCGCTGCCCTGGTGGAACCACGAATGAGCGACCCGTCCATGAAGCTGTATATGGTGCCGCTGGCCCCCAATCCGACCAAGGTCATGCTCTACATCGCCGAGCGTGCGGCGGCGGGTGCGGAACTGCCGGTCGAGCAGATCGTGGTGAACACGCTCAAGGGCCGCCACCGGCAGCCGGAGCACCTGGCGCGCAATCCGTTCGGCACCTTGCCGGTGCTGGAACTCGATGACGGATCGCACCTGATCGAATCGCTCGCCATCGTCGAATTCCTCGAAGAGCGGTTCCCCGACGGCGCGTTGCGCGAGGCGGATGTCGAGCGCCGCGCGCGGTCCCGGGATCTGGAACGCGTCGTCGATTTGCGCGTTGCCGGGCCGATGGCGCGATACGTCCACGCTGCCAAGTCGCCCCTCGGCCTGCCGCCCGATCACGCGGCGGCGGCGGCGGCCGAAGAGAGCCTTGAAGGCCCCCTCGATTATCTCGAGGCGTTGCTGGACGACGGCCGCGCGCTCCTGACGGGAGAGCGGGTCGCCATCGCCGATTGCACGATGCAGGCGGCGCTTCAGTTCCTTCGCTTTGTCGACGCCGACCTGCTCGGCGACCGCCCGAACCTGCGCGCCTGGGATGCCCGGTACAGAGAGCGGCAGGCTGCCCAAGCGGTTCTGAAATGGTAACCGGGCGCTGAATTCTTCCACGTATTCAATGAAGACGATTGATTGCCGCGTATATTGACGCTATATTGCGTAATAATATGCGAAAGAACGGAAAACCATGACGCTCGCGCAATATGCGGAAAACGGCCTGTTCGCGCCGAAGAAAATCGCGGCGGAACTGCGGACCACGAGTGACGAGATCGCGCGCACCGTCGGTCTCGGCCGGGACGCCGTGCAGCGCAAGGACCGGATCCCGTCGCCCAGGACCCAGCGGCGCCTGCGCGAGATGGTCGAGATCGTCAACAAGGTCGAACCGCGCTTCGGCTCGGCGCTGATCGCCTACGCCTGGTTCCGTTCCGAGCCGTTGCCCGGATTCGGCGGCCAGACCGCCATGCAGCTCGTCCGCGCCGGCCACGCGGATTGGGTCCTGGAATACATCGACGCGGTGGACGCCGGCATTCACGCGTGAGCGATTATCGGCACTGCGGCCTCCTGTATCGCGCGCTCAATCCGGTCTTCGCGCGCGAACCGCTCTCGGGCCGCGGCGCGGCGATATATGGCGGGCGCTTCAACAGGAAAGGAACGGAAGCCCTTTACACGGCGCTGGCGCCCGATACGGCAATTCGCGAAACCAACCAGGCCGGACACCTCCAGCCCACGATGCTCCTTGCCTACGACGCCGATATCCGGCCGATCTTCGATACGCGCGATCCGGACATTCTGGCTGCCTGGTCCATGACGCCCGACGAAATCGGCGATCCGGGCTGGCGGCGGAAGATGAATGCAGGCGAGAGGGTGGCGACTCAGGAATTCGCAACGAAACTATTAGATAGCGGCTATGCCGGCCTGCTCGTCCGGAGCTTTGCGCGCGGCGCAACGCCCGCGGACCTCAATCTGGTGCTCTGGCGCTGGAACACGGGTGCGGAGGACAGCCTGTCGGTCATCGACGACGAGGCCCGGCTGCTCCGTTGAACGCGCAAAGCCGGGCTCGCGGGCGTGGCCTCGTGCCCCAAAGATAAAGAGTCCGGACAAAAAAAGGGCCCGGCGAGCCGGGCCCTTTCTGTTTCGCTCGGTAGCGGGGCGCTTATTTCGGCAGCGACCCCTCGATGCCCTGGACATAGAAGTTCATGCCACTGAGCGCGCCGTCGCCGATTTTCTCGCCGGCTTTCAGGAACGGCTTGCCGTCCTGCTTGTTCAGCGGTCCGGTGAAGGGATGGAACTTGCCGCTGGCGATGTCGGCCTGGGCCTTGGCGGCCATCTTCTGGACGTCGGCCGGAACCCGCGCGTTCATCTTGGCGATGTTCAGCATGCCGGCGCCGAGGCCGCCCCAGGTGTCGGTCACCTTCCAGGTGCCGGCCATCGCCTCCTTGACGCGCTTGACGTAGTAGGTCCCCCAGTTGTTCACCAGGGCCGTCAGCTGGGCCTTCGGCCCGAAGGCCATCATGTTGGAGGCCTGGCCGATGGCGCTGATGCCGCGTTGCTCGGCCAGCTTCATAGCGGCGGGCGAATCGGTGTGTTGGAAGAGCACGTCGGCGCCCTGGTCGGCCAGCGCCTTGGCGGCGTCGGCCTCCTTGCCCGGATCGAACCAGGTGCTGACCCAGACGATCTTGAACTTGACCTTCGGATTGACCGACTTCGCGCCGAGATAGGCCGCGTTGATGCCCATTACCACTTCCGGAATCGGGAAGGAGGCGATGTAGCCGATGGTATTCGACTTGGTCATCTTGCCGGCGACGATGCCCGCAACATACCGGCCTTCGTAGAAGCGGATGTTGTAGGTGGCGACATTCTTCGACCGCTTGAAGCCGGTCGCATGCTCGAATTTCACCTTCGGGAACCGCTTGGCGACCTTGAGCGTCGGGTTCATGTAGCCGAACGACGTCGTGAAGATGATGTCGTGGCCCTGCTGGGCGAGCTGCTGGATCACGCGCTCGCTGTCCGGGCCCTCGGCGACGTTCTCGACATAGGTGGTTTCCACCTTGTCGCCGAAGGCTTTCTGCACGGCAAGCACGCCCTGGTGGTGTTGGTAGGTCCAGCCGTGATCGCCGATCGGGCCGAGATAGACGAATCCGACCTTCATTTTTTCGGCCTGGACGGCGGCCGGCGCCGCGACGATGGCGGCAGCGGCCAACGCGACCGCGGCAAGTTTGGTGAAAGTTCGATACCTCATCGGGAGCCTCCCTTTATTCGGTTGAACGGTTTGAGGTTGTTGTGCGGCAATCGCTCAAGTCGCCGCGCGGAAGGGTTGGGCGAGACAGGCCGGTGCGTTCAATTTCACCTTAAGCCGGTCGCTCGAGATGATGACCAGCACCGCGATGGTCGCCAGATAGGGCAGCATCGAAAGATACTGGGCCTCTACACTAACACCGAATCCCTGGCTGTGCAGTTGCAGAATCGTGATTCCGCCAAAGAGATAGGCGCCGAGCAGCGCACGGACCGGCCGCCAGGCAGCGAACACCACCAGCGCAAGCGCGATCCAGCCGCGCCCGGCCGTCATGCCTTCCGCCCAGAACGGCGTCTGTACCACAGAAAGATAGGCCCCGCCGAGTCCTGCACAGGCGCCGCCGAACATCAGCGCCAGATAGCGGTAGAGCACCACCGGATAGCCGATGGCGTGGGCAGCGTCGTGGCTCTCCCCGATCGCCCGCACGATCAGGCCGCCCCGGGTCTTGCGGAAAAACCAGGAGACTGCGACGACGAGCAGGACCGAGAGATAGACCAGGTAATCCTGCCCGAACAGCAGCTTGCCGATCAGCGGCAGGTCGCTCAGCACGGGCAGGTCCAGCCGGGGGAAATTGCCGGCGGCCATGCCGGTGTAGTCCTGCCCCCAAAGGGCGGCGAGACCGAGACCGAACATGGTGAGCGCCAGGCCCGTCGCGACCTGGTTGGCGAGCAGGGTCTGGG
>FZLR01000090.1 GCA_900197615.1 Rhodospirillaceae bacterium Spongia-Bin9 | reverse complement strand
ATCCGGTCCTCCGCCTCCTCCCAGGCGCGCAGCAGGCGCCGGGCCTGGGAGGCGGCCTCGGCGCCCAGCGCGGTCGGCCGCACGCCCGTGGGCAAGCGCTCGAACAGCGGCGCGCCGAACCGGCTCTCAAGCGCGGCGATCGCACGGGTCAGCGCCGGCTGGGTCATCCCCAGCCGGTGCGCCGCGGCGACGATCTTCCCCGCGTCGGCCACCGCCACCAGTTTTTCCAGCTCGCCCCGCCGCTCGAACATGACGCCGCCTTCGCACGTCCCGGCCGCCGGATCGAATACGGAATGTCAATCGACCGGGGGGACCGCCATAACCGGCGGCCGTTTCGGGCCACGGTCCCGGACCCGGATTCGACGCGCATTGCCCGGAGCGAGCCGCGCCATGCCACTCCGAAGCTGCGCGGTCCGGCCTGCCGCCTACCAGGTCACGATCGCGCCGAGACGGATCGCGTACTCCGTGTCCCCGTAAGCGGTCGTATGCTCGTGCCGCGCCGCCTGAAGGCCCAGGCGGAGACCCGGCACGGTGCGGCGCGCCGGCTCCATCCGCCAGCCGATCGTGTACTCGCGTCCCCCGTCGAACAGACCCAGGCCGGCGGATATCGAATGTCCCGGCAATTCATGGCGCACCGACGCGCTGAGCCCGACGCCCGTCCCCGCACCGCCGTCCCCTCCGTCGCGGACGAAACTGCCTCCCAGCGTCGCCGCCAGGCTGCGCTCGGGTCCGAGCCGGAAGACGCGCGACCCGTCAAGGGCCAGCCGCAGGCGGCTGGCCTCGGCCTCAGCCCCCGCCAACTTGCCCTCTCTAGGAACGGCGATCGTCCCGGAGGCGATGCGCATCGCGTAGGCGTCCGCTTTCGCCGTAAGCGCGAAGCCGCCCGCCTCATCCGTCGTCAGCAGGGTGCCCCGCGCACCGACGGCGGCCATCGACATGTCCACCCCTGTCCGCCATCGCCGCGACACGCCGGTAGGGCCACCCCTTTCATGCAGCGTCATTTCGCCGGTCCAGAAGCCGAATGCGCTCCAGACCGAGAACCGGTCGTCCAGCGCCAGCCGCAGGTAGGGATGCACCCCGTGGAACGAAGCCCCGACTCCGTGGAACCCGCGGGGCGGTCCACTGCCCGCGGCAGACCCGTGCGACAAGGCCACCCCGGCCAGCAAACGGCCGCGCGCATGGTCGGCCCCGACCAGCTCCAGGCGGCCGTCGCCATGCGCGGCGCGCGCGTCCGAGAACGACAGCGGCGCCGTGCTGCCCCAGCCGGACCAGCGCCCGGAGGCGGCCTCGCCGCCCGTGAACAGGAACGAGCTATCGGCGAGGAAGTCGCCACCGGTCATCGCCCCTGCGACAGGCCGGCCGGGACTGTCATCGACGGCGCCGGTGAAACCCCGCCCGGTCGGGGCGTGCCGGTGTCCGGCCCCGGTGTAGGCGTCCTCTCCCGGATCCCCGGCTTCCGAGCCCGGCGTGAGACCGATGCGGTGTCCGCCGAGCGTCAGGTGCGGCCGCCCGTTCCCGGCGGCCAGCCGCTCCCCGAGGCGGTCCACCTGCGCCGAGGCGACCGATCGCCCGAAACCGGCCAGCCATGCCCCGGCAAGCGCGCCAGTGTCGGGCGCGCTGCCCGTCGCCGTGGCGCCCGAGCTATTTGTACTTCCGTCGCGCCTGTCCGGATCGGAACGGTTGCAGGCGACGCTGAGGTCCGAGCAGCAATGGATCCCGCGGATCCGGCCGTCGACATAAGCGGTTCGCTCGTAGCCGTTATAGAGGTGCAGCGTCCGGTCCATGTCATGCCTTATGTCGATCTTCACCACCACCCTGCCGAGGTCAGAGCACATGTTTCTCACGCCATACTTATTGTCGAGATTGACGGAGGAGGTGTTGTGCCACCAGGCGCTAAGGCATTGGGCGTCCTCGTGGCTCACCCTGTCTCTGACGCCGCAGGCAGCCTCGACCGCCGCCGCCGACAGAACCAGGCCCGTAACCGCCAGCACCGCCGCGGGCAACGGCCCGGCGCGGCGCGGCGGTCTGCGTACGCCTGCCCCGGAAGGTCCGAATATCCCGCTTGTGTCCCGCATCGCCGGGCCGGGCCGGGCAGCGGAATCGCCCTGCGGGGCGCATTGCGATGACAGTTGTAAATCCGACCGGGCCGATGCCGGAAACGGCGAGGGCTTCGGTCGCGGTGAACCGCCCGTTCGTCTCTTCAGGCGGCGGACAAGATTGCCTTGCTTCGCGAACATACCAGCGTTCCCTTCTCCAGGGCGGCCGGCCGCATGCTCACTATCGTCGATATGGGAATTCGGGGCGTTGAGTTCCAGTGCGTACCGCAACACCGTTGTCGTCGCCCCATGCTCTTCCGGAGGGCCTGATTGCGGTCAGCGAGTCCGGGGCGATTTCCTGTGGCGGCTGAATGCCGCTCCGCTGAATTGCTACCGATAGCAGCCTGGACCTTGCCCCCGCGCGCCAAAATGGTGTTTCAGCGCCATGTGTCGCCCGCCCAAGTCCCGGTATTGAATAATTCGCCATCTCGTCCTGAGTGTCACAACTTGCCCTTGTTTCGTCAGATACGCCGATTCGGGGCTGCGAAGGTCGGCCAACCCGGCGGATTTCCTCGGTTCTTCGATTTGCCCGGCGAAATACGCGGGGCGCCTGTCATCGTGCCGAAAGCGGCTGCGTTCAAATTCCAGACCCCCACTGACCCTCCATGAGGTCTTGCCGCCGGGCCTCGGGCCCGTCGGCACGATCACGGTGGAAGACGAGACCCTCATCCGCCCCCGCCGCCGCGACTGGTCCCGTCCCGCTGGACAATCTACGTTTTATGTTATTCCGTCAGGATTCGCGGCAACTCTGGCCGAGGCTCGAAAATTCGTCCTGATTCAGCGCGTTATGGCGGTGCGCAAACCGCCGGTCCATACCCGGTCTTCATGCCGGAAGCGGGTGAAATTCAACTGCTGAGCACGACTGACCCCTCGTGACCATAGCGGCGGAATTTCGAGCACCCTTGGCATTCCACCGCCTCCGGTCATCCAGGATGGACACGCCGTCGCGAACCTCTTCGACGATCACGTCATGGCGCCAGTTGTCGCCGTAGTCGTAGACATAGACGAACCGGTCCGCGCCGCGCGCGATCACGATACCCAGCCGTGCCCCCTTCGCCTTGTAAATCACCGGCTCGTCGTCGAGCTCGCGATACGACGGATCGCCGTAGCTCCGGCCGTCGATCTCGAACTCCCACAGGTGCGAAAAGGTCCAGCCCACGGTCATCTGGATTGCCTCGTGCAGGCCCTCCAGTGTCATTGACAGCGGCACATCGATCCGCCGCCAGATCTTCGGTTCGAGTTCCTGAAGCTCGATGCGCAGCCGCGCGATTCGTTCGCTCACCGTCACCTTCCGTCGGCCTGTCCATCGCCCTTCGGCGCATAGGACCCCGGCATCGCAGCGTCAACTGGTCCATCCTGTGGCCGCACGTCTCGCCGCCGCTACCTCTATGCCCTTATTTCGTCAGAATCGCCGCCCGATGCGGCGACGGCACGCGCAACCCCGCGGAATTCCTCGATTCTTCGCTTTGTCCGGCGAAACCTGCGCGGCATCGACCATCGTGCCGTAACCGCATGAATTCAACCTCTAGGCCACAGCTGGCTTTCCGTGACCTTAGTCATCTGATGTCGGAACACTCCCGCAATTTCACCTGACTTGGGTCCCGCACCGCAGCGTTTCACAACTCACGAACTACGGCGCAGCTATGCTTCCAGGGACCTAGCCCGACCTATTCATGCGTCGCTGCCATTGGCTGTGACGCATGAATAGGTCGGGCTAGACAGCAGACGAGGTGCTTTCGCGCAGTCCCACGCTCGGCACCGTATATCTTGCCGAACGTGTTGCAGGTCCTCGATATCGCTGCCATGATCGGCAGGTCTCGGTAGGGCGAACCCCAATTGGTGGCCCGCAATTCGGCTGGGAGCAGCGGGAGCGCATCCGATGTCTCGCCGTTTCAGGGCCAGCAAAGTAGCTCGCGGCGTCGTCCAACGGCGCGGCGCAACGAATACGCTATCGTGGAGATGTCGGGCGACTCAGCGTGGCTCGCATTGTGCGTACGGAGGAGAATAGCGAGCCTTGGCGCAATACGACTGGATCGACCTTACCAAGACGAGGGGGTACCGTCGTCTGGTAGATGTGCTGGATGACGTCTTTGAGCCTCAGGCGATCGCGAAGCGTCTCAGTGAGGAGATGACCGACGCCGTTCAGTCGATTCTGGTCGAGCACGGCTACGTCGACAAGGACTATCGAAGCACGCTGTACAGCTTTTACGCAAAGAAGGGCCGCCCCTATCGAAGGGACTGCGTACGGCTGCACTTCTTCAACGGTTTGGTTGGACTTGACAAGCAGCGAACAGACTTGGTGTGCGAGTACGGGGTGCCCAACGACCATTACTACGGATACATCGTACTCAGACCGACGATGACGGCCACGCTGGGTCGGTCGGTGCTGGCACCGGGGATCCGAGTGGGAGCGGACGGGAGAGCCATACAGTCGGAACACCAAGTGAATGTGCTCGGATACCCTCTCACCGTTTGGGGGTTTCCGTCGATGGAGCAGCCGGCCGACATTGCCGTGTGTGCGCATGTCTCGTGCTGGGCAATTCTCCGCTACTACAGCGAAAGATTCCCGCAATGCCGGGAGTATCTGATAAGCGACATGGCACGCTTGGCAAGCCCCTTCGATCCTGGCGGCTTGGTCCCATCGCTGGGTTTGACCGTATGGGAAGCGGAACGGGTATTTCAAGCCGCTGACTGCTACCCTCTGGTTGTAGCAAAGAAGCGGATAAGGGCAGAAGAGAAAGACGTAACGGACCAGGGATTTTATGAAGAGATGCTTTCATATCTCGAGTCCGGTTTTCCGCTGTTTGTGGAAATGCGAAGCCGGCTACATGCCGTCGTACTAGTGGGGTGCCAGTGGCGCCAAAGCAGCGTTGCACCAACGCGAGTGCCTTCGCACGCGTGGGAACAGGTGGACTCGTTGTTGATGGTAGACGACAACCGCTTGCCATACCGAAGTGTACCTGCGAGCGCGACGTCGACGCTAGCCGGATCGCCCGGTTATTCAGGAGAAGATTTCGACAGATTCATTGTGGCGCTGCCGGAAAAGATCCACTTCCCGGCACCTGCGGTAGATGTCTTGAGCCATCGACTGGCGAGGGTACTCACGCAAGGCTTTGGAGTACCGGAGGAAAACGTAGAGATCAGACGTTACTTCATGACAACAATCTCGGAGTTGCGTAGAGAAGTGCGCAAGCGTGCATCGCAAATGGGTGATGCGCTAGTGGGTTCATTTATGCGGCTGAATAGTGCGCAGTATGTGTGGGTCATTGAGTTCTGCAGTCAGGAACAGTGGCACAAGGGAAACATAGCGGGCCGCGCGATCGTGGATGCGACTGCCAGTCAACAAGACCCGGTAGCAACGTTGTTGTTGCATAGTGAGCAGTTGGCGATCTCATTCGATAGGTCGCTGGTCAGAGCACAACACCGACCGCTACGTTTACGACGCCCGCAAGCGGTGCCATTGCCTCGAATGGAAGTAAACTTGAGCCAATTCCTTAGGCACGACAATCGCCGTGTCTCAGGTGAAAACAACGATGCCGAGGGGAGGTAAATGGCAAAACGAGCGAAAGAAACGGGCAAGGCCGAAAGCAAACTCACCGATGACGAGGTGGTCAAGCTGGCGTTGCGAGAGATGAAGAAAGCCGTCCCTGAGATCGAGAAGCGCGTACTGGAAAGAGATGCGCTGGCCGCAGAGTCGCGGTTTGAGGCACCTAAGACTGCGGACATTGCAGCCCGAAAGGACGACGACTAGTCGAGAGGCGGCCTGCGCTTCAAACTCTCGTAAGCAGTCTTGATTATGGCCTCTAGTGCGTCGGCGCCGGCATCGTCAAGCGTAGGGTCTTGGCGCAGAAGTCGGGCGACCGTGGCGATCGACTCCTGACTCCGCTTGGGTGCGGCCGTGAAGTCGACTGGATCTACGCCGGACCAGGCAGCTAGGGCGGTGAGGCTAGCTGCATCCGGTTGACGTCCCTTGGACATCCTGGAAAGGGTGGATTGGGAGACGCCCGTTTGCTCGCTGACCGTCTTCCAATTAGTATCGCGGGCGGAAACCGTAGCGCTCAGCGCCTTGTAGAAAGCCGCGAAGTCGAAGTGTGGGCGTGGGGGCATCTAGTTCTTCCTGGAAATCTATTCGGGGTTCTTCCGTCATTACAGGTGAGTCACGAGGGTCGACTCTAGCCGTCCGTGACGGGTAGCTCTAGTGCATCTCCCATAGCGAACCGGTTCACGCACTCAGGACAGCGAGCGTCGCTGCGCGGGACCACGTTCTGTGTGACGCCGGATAGGAAGTGCATGTGTCGGTAACCGAGCGGGGCTTCATCGTTGCGTAAGTCAAGGAAGTCGAACAGAAAGTCGTTGACCGCGTGCGCCGCGGCGACGGCGTTCATCGTTATGACGCTTGGATCGGGTTCCTGTACACCGTAGGCTTGTGCCTTGCGTTCGGCGTCTGACTTGGCCTCGATAGCCAATTGGGTCGGATCGATAAAGCCGTTGCACCAAAGACACCCGGACGCCGGTCTAATGTGGCGCACGGCGGACATGGCCTCTTCAAGGGTACCGGTGTCACCGGCTCGTATCTTGGCGCCCATCTGCACCACTGGTACGAGGTATTGATGTGCAAGGGCGTTGACAACAAGCCGAGCGCGCATGGAGTCAGCGGCCAAGAAAATGTAGTCGCAATCGCGGAGGCCCTGCGCGACCGACTCTGAAGCGACATCCCGATTGATGGCGTGCAGCGTGACGTCGCGTGCGAGTTCCCGAGCGTGGCGAACCGCGATCTGGGTCTTGAGCAGTTCAATCTCGACATCGATCGGCGTTGCGCCCACGACGCGGGAGAGATTGGTATCCTCGATCGGGTCCGGATCGATTAGCAATATCGTACCCACACCAAGCCGGGCAAGGTATTCGGCGACCAGTGAACCGACGCCTCCAAGGCCGACCACCGCGACCTTGCTTGAGCGGAGAACCTGCTGGCCGGAGGCGCCGAACATGCGTATCTGCCGGTCGTGCTCGATGTCTATGTCATCGTGGTGTTGAGGCGGCTCCGCGTACAGTCTCTTGATTGCTCGCCCGATGACACGGTACGTGCCAAGAGACCGTCGCGTGCCGTCCGGCATCCAGATGTCGGCGGCGACAGAACGATGCCCGTAGACCAGGGCGCCTACGGGTACGCCGCGACCAATGTCCAACAGGGCCGGGTATCCGCGCTCGTGGGATTCGAGGTCTATTCTGCTGAAGTCCACGCAGCGGTCGCTGCCGTGGTTGTGGACTGCAAGGTAGGCCAGTCCTGCATCGCGGCAGCGGATGATCTCGCGGTGGATGAACGTGGGCGTAAGCGCCCTGTACCCATACTGCCCGGCGACGTAGTCGCTGCCGAACTCAGCTAGTTTGACGTTCTGGACTAGCAAACGAACCGTAGAGTCCTGTTGGACAACTCCTGCGCGAAGGATGGCACCGTGTTCATCGTGGTCTCCCGGAAACAGGTGCGCCATCAGTTGTTCGTGAAGCTTGGCGGTCACCAAGATGTCGCAGGTTTCTGTTGTCATGAGAGGTCATCCAGGAACTGCAGCACTTTGAGGAATTTGGCAACGGCCGTCTGAGGGTAGTTCTGGGTGTGGTTGTTGCGGCGCGAGACTTGCAATGCCGGACGCTGCTCGAACTGGGCACCTAGTGTGACCGGGGGCTCGAAGGCCACACCATCGGCGCGACGGACGTCGGCGCCAATGAATAGCGGATAAATGTCGGCATACGGGTAAAGGGCGGCGATGTGGCCCCCGATCCAAGTTGAGGAGGGCTTGTACTTCGTCCCTATGACGACGTCTTCGACGATCACGTAAGCCCCGCCTTCCCCATCCTCGCGGGTCTTAACCGACGAGGACGGGAAGGCGCGGGCAAGTTCGTCGACGGCTTGCGCGACGTGCGGCTTCATCCCTGGATCCTAGCTGTTGTCGTCCGGAGCGATGGCGGTGAAGATGAGGTACTCAGACAAGGCGACCTTGTCATCGTCACCTACGATCTTGACCTCGCCGTTGGGCACCTGCACCTGGAGCACAAAGTTCAGTTGGATATTGATGCCCTGCTTGATGGCGGCTTCCTTGATCTCAAGGCCGGTGGCTGGGCCCGCCGGCATCTCGACCTTGTGGCCGTTGACCTCGATCGTGAAGATCTTCTCGAAGCCAGGTCCCTGAGAGGTTTCGGCTGTAGTCATGTGATTGCTCCTTGGCAATGGATTGCTGCTGTAGAATCTCTACATAGAGATTGCTCTTGTGCCTGTCAATTGCTTTTTGGCAATTTTTCTGACGAATTGTCGACTGAGGCCCTTGCAGTGGAGGAGTGATCGGGCGCCGGCTTTCGGCGGGGTACCATAACGAACCGGCTCTGACGACACCGCTAGGCACGTCCAGGCGCTTCGCGATACCAGCCGATTCCCAGTCCCCTCCGGCCAGCGCTCCACGGCCATCTGAATGGCGATCAGGATGAACTCGCGTGCCCGCCCCGTCGATTTCTAGCAGATCGCGCTGCCCCTCGGCCGAACTGCCTTGCCAGCCCCAGTTGTCGCGACGAAGGCCAAATCCGGGTTCGTCATCCTGTTACGTTCGGCCGGGTCTTTCTCGCATATGCGCCGCTTTGAGCCCCTCAAACGCATTTCTGCTTGTTTCGTAAGCTCGGCGACAGCGGCCACTGAGGCCGCGCATCGACCCCTTATCTCTGCTTGGTTTCCCGCAGCATGGCGATCCTGCCTGAGCGCGCGCTGTCTTCGACCGGAAATGGGCCGAATTCAACACGCGGCCCCTCCAGTCCCCGCTCGTCCTCGATCGCCCGTCATGCCTATCACGACCCGCCTGCGTTCACGGCATCCCGCAACGGCTTGCCGGCCTTGAAGGTCGCCACGGTCGAAGCGGCGATCTCCAGGCTCTCGCCGGTCCTCGGATTGCGTCCCGTGCGGGCGGGGCGGTTTCTGGTGCCGAAGGTCCCGAAGCCCCGGGAGGCTGACGGCTTCCCCTCGCGCGAGAGAGGAGGCGACACCGGAGAGCATGGCGTTGACCGCAGCCTCGGCGGCCGATCCGGTCATACCGGCTTCTTCGGCTACATGCCGGACAAGGTCGGACTTGTTCAGGCGCTGTCGGGTGTTCGGCCTTTCAACGCGGCAAACCACGCCCCGCGGGCCCTCGCTGAGATACCCGGACCGCACTCTGCCCACCGCCGGCTCCCACCGCAGACCGCTACCCCATCACTGTCCAACACGAATATCCTCCACGGGCAAAACTTCTAGTTGACCAAACACAGATGATCTGAATTTATTGCTAACTACCAAACCCTTCACACCCAAAGAAAACGTTGCCAATCAGGCATGATCGAACACCTTCATCGATCCCCATCTCCCACTCGCCATCTTGACCCTTTAGGCTGCCCAACCCCCTCAACCGATAACGCCCGCCGCTCCCGCTACTTATCGATCAGGATTCATAGCCACGATGACCACCGTAGACCTGCGCCAGGCAATCAATGCCGTTTCAGACGTAGTCCAAAACCGGCCTCGACCCCTACGTGAATTCGATCAGATATATATGAAGACCGGAGATATGGTCCTGCAGAGCGAGTTAATCGCCAGCTGGGCCAAGAACAAACGAATAGCTTTCATCGGAGATGGCGATGCCATCAGCGTCTGTATCGCTTACCTTCAAGGAAGGGAAGTCTTAGACTTCGGACCTTCCCAAATTACTGTTTTTGACTTTGATGAACGTATCGTCCAAGCTGTCAAGCGATTCGCCGATGCGGAGCAACTCCATCACCTAACCGCTCAACTTTACAACTGCTTCGACCCTTTTCCTGACTACGCGGCGTTCGACTGTTTCTACACTAACCCTCCCTGGGGTGCCTACAACAATGGGGAAAGCGCGATAGTATTTCTTCAACGCGGCATGGAGGCTCTTCATTTTTCAGGGGATGGTGTTATTGTAATCGCAGACGATGAAGAACTGGCTTGGCCGAGAGAAGTCCTAGCAAATGTCCAGAAATACGTCTGTGACCGGGGCTTTTTTGTTTCCCGGCTTCAACCTAAACTCCATAGCTACCACTTAGACGATGCTCCCGAGCTACAATCTTGCAATCTGTTCATTAGTTCGTTGCCTACCGTTCAATCCGGCCGCGTCCAGAGCCAAGCCATCACGGATCCGAGGCGCCTCGAAAACTTCTACGGCCGTTCCAAGGTCCCGCGGGTCAGGTATATTCGCGAAAAAAAGCGCCTTGACTACGGGAAGGCACACGACGACGAGTACAAACTCGAGCTATTGGAGACATTACATGACTGATATAGTCCAATCCGGTGCTGGCCTGCTCTTCATGAAAGTGGGCACACATGCGCAGGAGAAGTTAGAGGACATCATTGCCCGCAAGACTAAGGAAATAGAGGATACAGGCTACGGAATGTGGGGCTATGGCGGAAACACCTGTCATCCCCGGTCAATGGTGCAGCCATTCGTGGAAATGTTCCATGACCGTGACAGACCCATATATCTTTTAATGGAAGAAATGGAGTCGAAGCATTTTGCGGAGCCAGTCCGCGCTGACCAATATTCTATTGACGGTCGGAACTGGAAGGACGTTCCGAATACTGTTAACGTCCTTGGATCGCGGTTTGCTCTTGTCCTCTCCTCGTTGAGGAAGCAGGAGGAGACAATACCTCTGGCGCGTACAAGAGTGCCAATCGGTCCGAGTACGGGTCGGCTTGGAAGTCGTTACCTCCGAGGTCGGGTGGATAAGGCTTGTCTGGAGGTACTGGCTGAATCGGAGCTCATAAACGAGGAGGACCGGCGAGAAATACGATGCAACCTTGTTGCCGAGCTCAAGCAACCATATGCAGTTTTTCTACGTAACAAGACCTAGCCGCAGAGAATCTTCCGCCAGCAAGCTGCCCGCAACCTGACGTACTGCGCCTATATAACTTCGAAGCCCCTCAGTAACCGAGTCGCAAGAAACGACCGGACTCGAACAGGAGAAGCAAATGGCTAAGCTCTTGTCCATCGAGCCTTCTTGGCAGATCGACGCGCGAATTTGAAATGCTCCGTTGCTGACTACAAAACAAAGGATGAGTTGTTCCAGGCATCCAACGCGCCCATGCACACCGCTAGACAGCCCCAAGCGCTCCATCACTCCAATGGCGCGCTTGTCCCCGGTAATGAGTAGCGCGGCTTGCCGCGCGCTCAGCACAGAGATCAGCTGGCTTTCACCAGTATCAAACTGCAATCCCAACAGCTGCGCCTGTTCCTCCAATTCTATTGCGACAGCGAGTTCCTCAGCACTCGGCTCTATATGACCGCATGCAGCGAGAAGGCTCTCAAGGTTCGCTCTGGTGCGGTCCCTGTCAGTAATGCACTGCAACCGGTTCACGTATCGGGGCAAAACAAACGCCGCAACCGCAAGCACCGCAGATGTTGCGCTGCGATCTCGGAGAAACTCCTCCAACTCAGACTGTAGTCCATAGCGGCTTAGCTTAAGCAGCACATCGTTATCCATTAGAAAACTAGCCATCAATATCGCCCGTCATTACCGATTGTAACCAAATAGCACTATCACCGGATATTTCATCCCAATCTAGCTGCTTGGCAGCAATCTCATTGACCTGGCGCCAAACATGATGTCTCTCCGAGTAGATGTATTTAAGCGCTGCCATCATGATCGGCCAAATACTCAGTTGATGACCGAGACACAGCGCGAGCGTCCCAGGTTCAATGGCGTAATCCGGTGCCGCCTCCAGAGCAGCCTTTGCCAGTGAGCGCGCGCTAAACTGCTCCGTGCTCGGGTGAATTATGGGGTCCGGCCGTCCAGTAAGTAAAGTTAACGCAAAACGGTCCGCTTCATTTTCCTGAGCATCGTCGTTCTCCCGAGTGGCGGGGTCCCCAAGATCCACTATAGCATCAGCTTCTGCTACGTGGCCAAGTGCAACGTGAGCCACCTCGTGCGCGAGTGAAAACGCTGTAACGGCCGGATACCGAGCGTCACGCCCAAGCAGGATCGCTGCCCTGTCACCAACTGTGACAACCATTGCATGCATTCTCTTGCTGGCAAGGGGGAACACTCGGAGGTGCACCACTGGAATACCAACGGCCCAGCATACCGAAAGTAGGCTCAGGAGGTCTACGGAGTCGCGGTTTGCCAGTATTGCCTGGCGCAGCTCAAGAGGTTCGATGCCAGCAAGAGATCGGCCTGCCCCGGCTCCGGGAA
This sequence comes from Rhodospirillaceae bacterium Spongia-Bin9, assembly GCA_900197615.1. Taxonomy (GTDB): domain Bacteria; phylum Pseudomonadota; class Alphaproteobacteria; order Bin65; family Bin65; genus Bin65. The sequence continues at coordinate 2,606 of FZLR01000090.1, read as the reverse complement.
GAAGCGCCCTTCCTACGGCTATACCAAAGGATGCTAATGCCGCGCGCTCACTCGCCTCTTCAGCGGTTAGATTCTTGAACAATACCTCATCGTTCCAAACAAACTCAACTTGCTCTCCTAGAAGGCGCCGGGGGGAAAGTCCCAGACGTCGTGAAAGAACAAACCGCAGCTCGGCATTCGCTGATCGAGACCCGGCTAACTCCTCGGTCCACCAATCCGGCCACGCCGCCTTGATGGCTCGCCGGCTAATGCCAGCTCCAGATAATGCGCTGACTAGGGATTTGGTATCTTTATCCAGTTACCCCTCCATTGCTCCGCAGGTCTTCGATGACAACATACTCGCGAATCGCCACCCGCTCACCGCTTTTGTCAGAAGAGGCTTGCGTGCATATCTCCCGCTGCGGCACCTGCTTCATCGTCAGCACGAATACCAGTGCAAAGACTTACCCATTCGTCGGCTCGATATGGTCCAGTCTGAATGGCGGACAAGTCGTCTTCGCCTACGGCTCTGGGGTCGAAAAGACGGACCCAATAGCTTCCATGCAATTGCGCTCGCAGGTTTACCTCGTAGTCAGTGGGGCCGTCGTCTTGAGCGCGGCATAGAAGTACTGTAACCTGCGATGCGCCTACGGACCCTCTACGGCCACCAACATTACGGAACGCGTTTGGATCAAATGGTTTGCCGGAAAGCAGCTTGAGTGGCTTCTGGGAGCGACACATAAGAGCGTAATGCGTGTGCTTAACACCACGTTCAGTATTGCCACGGCTAGTTACTAGAACTCCGTCAGGTAGCGGCCTAACGGCCCCCTCAAGATCCATATATCGGCGCCATACTAGGATACTGGAGGGAGCGACGTCGCGGGCTTTGGGGCGCGTCTTCATTTGGGAGAAAACGGCGAGTACCGGCAGCCCGAGTTTTGCAATATGCTTTATGGCTGTACTAGGTGCGTTACCCACGCCCCAGAAAAAAGTGCCCCCCGTGGCCTTACGTTCCATCTCCTTGCGCTCGACAATTAGGTCCAACGATTGTCCGGCCTCTGTATGCATGCGCGACCAGCATACATACTCGTCCTGGCTGTAAATCGCGGACTTATGTAGTGCTGACGGGCTAATTTCACGCAACCTGAAGGTGAACCTCTTCTACAATTGACGGCCGAATAGGCTAGACCCTTGATTGAGCGAGTAGCAACGCTGCATTTCGCTGTTTCAACGCCAACTCGGCACCTAGACGGAAGTAAGAGTTCGGAGGCAGCCGCTGTAGCCTAGCCCATGCAAGCACTGAAGGCCAGTTGTGTGTTGGTCGTATTCCTCATTCCTTCATGCTAAGCGGCTCCCCTAGCGTAATCCCGTGCGTTCGAGGGGGGTTGGTGGCAGCGGCTGCGCGGCGCACTCAACAATCCCACGTAAGTCGCGTGGCATTGAACCTCAAATCACCTCCGCCGTCACGTTTCTGCTTGTTCTTTCGTAACGCGCTGGCCGTGGGCAGCTCGACCCCCGCAATCCCAAGCCGGGCCTCGTTTCTCCGGTCCGCCCGATGGAACGCATGGCGCCGGCGGTCTTCGCAGCGAAAGCGGGTGATTTCAACCTGGTGTCCCTCATTGGCATCGTATGTCCCCGGTACCCGGCTAAACCCCGTTCACCCAGCATTTCGGGAGCTCACGGCATCCTTCAGCGTGCTGCCCGCCTTGAACACCGGAACCGTCGAAGCGGCGACCGGCAGGGTCTCGCCGGTCCGTGGGTTGCGCGCGGTCCGGGCCGGCCGGTCCCGGGTGCCGAACGTGCCGAATCCGAGTATCCGCGCCTCTTCGCCATTCGCCAGGGCCTCGCCGATCGTCTCGAACACGCCGTCGACTGCATCCTTTGCGGCGGCCTTGCTCATTCCCGTCCGGCCTGCCAGGCGCTCCGCCAGTTCCGACTTGTTCATCCGTGCGCTCCCGTTTTCGACAAATCCATCCGCGTTCCGAATTGAGTAGCATGTCGTGCCGGCCGGCGCGATATCCCTGCAAACCCACTCCATGACCATCGCATATCGGCAGTTGCGCTGCCTCCCCAACCGACGCGGCTTTCAGAAGGCACAGCGCAGCGACAGAGGCGCGCCGCAGCCCCTGAGCCGCGCCTCCGTCGACGCGAGATCGAGCGGCCGCGTCTCGTGCCCTCGCCTCCCAGGGGGATGGCGGCCAGCAGCTCGTTGAACCGGTCGAGGTCTTCAGGCACGTCGCTCATGGCGCGCCATGTATCCGCTTCGGTCCCGGCGAATCAACGCCGAATGCCGCCGCCGCCGGCGCGCGCCTGTCCCGGTCGCCCGTGCCCTTTGCCCCCTACGATTTGCCGGAACCTCTCCCATCGACCCTTCGTGGCGCCAGCCCGAAGGCTCGGGAGCGGCAGTTCGGGACCGCGCAGGCGAACCCGTGGGGCTGCACCGGTCCAACTCCCGCAAGCCTTGGAAAAAGCGCCGTGAATCCGAAGAAAACAACACCGATCCTACATTTTCGCCCCAAATGTTGTTTTTGTGTTGTGGACACGCTCCCCGTCCCTTCCGAATCCTTGTCCCCGCGCAGGCCGCCGAACGGCGGGACATCGGCAACCGGCGCCGACCGGCCGGTCTC
>FZLR01000078.1 GCA_900197615.1 Rhodospirillaceae bacterium Spongia-Bin9 | reverse complement strand
TATTTACCTCGCCAAGGTCACCAGGGTCGAACCGTCGCTCCAGGCGGCATTCGTGGACTATGGCGGAAACCGGCACGGTTTTCTCGCCTTCAACGAAATTCATCCCGACTACTACCGGATCCCGATTTCGGATCGCGAGGAACTGCTCCAGCAGGACGCCGCGGAGGCCGAGGCCGAAGAGGAGGAAATCGACTCTCCCGACGACGCCGAAGCGGGCGATTCCGAACCGGAGCCGGTCGAGACTCTCGACGACGAAGCCGGCGAAGCGCCGGACGACGCCGCCGCCCGGCAGGAGGACGCCGAGCGGGAAAGCGCAAAGGCAGAAGCCGAACCCGACGAGGCCGAACCCGACGAGGCCGAACCCAACGAGGCCGAACCCGACAGGGCCGAATCGGGCGATCCGGCCGACGGCGCATCCGGCGAAGATGAAGGGCCGCGGCACCGCCGCGGCCGGGGCCGCGGTTCCCGCGCCGCCCGGGCGGACAAGAACGTCGATACGGTGGGCGGCGACGAGATCGAGGATATCGGCGAGCGCCGGCGCCGTCCGCAGCGCCGGTATCGCATCCAGGAAGTCATTTCCCGCCGGCAGATCATCCTTATCCAGGTCGCCAAGGAAGAGCGCGGCAACAAGGGCGCCGCGATCACCAGCTATATCTCGCTGGCCGGCCGTTATTGCGTACTGATGCCCAACACGCCCCGCGGCGGCGGCATCTCGAGGAAAATCTCGAATTTGACGGACCGCAAGCGTCTGAAGAATATCCTCGACGACTTCGAAATTCCCGATGGCATGGCCGTGATCGTGCGAACCGCCGGCGCGCAGAGGACCAAGGCGGAGATCCGGCGCGACTACGAATATCTGATCAAGCTGTGGGACGAGATTCGCGAGCGCACCCTGCAGTCGACGGCGCCGGCCCTGATCCACGAGGAGGGCAACCTGATCAAGCGCTCGATCCGCGATCTCTACAGCAAGGAGATCGGCGAAGTGCTGGTCGAGGGCGACGAGGGCTACCGCACGGCCAAGGATTTCATGAAGCTCCTGATCCCGAGCCACGCCAAGCGGGTGAAAGCGTACAAGGAACCGAAGATTCCGCTGTTCCAGCGCTATCAGGTCGAAGCCCAGATCGACAACATCCAGAGCCCGGTGGTCCAGCTCAAATCCGGCGGTTCCATCGTACTGAACAGCACCGAGGCCCTGGTCGCGATCGACGTCAATTCCGGCCGCGCGACCCGCGAACGCAATATCGAGGAGACCGCGCTGAAGACGAATCTGGAAGCGGCCGACGAACTGGCGCGCCAACTTAAACTGCGCGACCTGGCCGGCCTGATCGTCATCGACTTCATCGACATGGAGGACGGCCGAAACCGCCACGCCGTCGAGCGGCGGCTCAAGAACGCGATGTCGAGCGACCGGGCGCGCATCCAGATCGGACGGATCAGCGCGTTCGGCCTGCTGGAAATGTCGCGGCAGCGGCTGCGGCCCAGCGTGATCGAAGTCTCGAGCAACGCCTGCCCGACCTGCGGCGGTTCCGGTCTGATCCGCTCGACCGAATCGACCGCGCTGACCGTGCTGCGCGCCATCGAGGAAGAAGGCACGCGCCAACGGGCCGAGGAAATTGCCGTCAGTGTGCCGCCGCAGGTTGCCTTCTACATTCTCAATCAGAAGCGCAACGAACTGACTGCGATCGAGGCACGGTACGAATTCCGCGTGTTGATCGAGGCCGACGAAACCCTGATCCCGCCGGATCACAGGATCGAAAAGACGGTTTCCAGGGCCGGCTTTGTCGACGAAGAGGAAGCGGAAGCCGGCGAAGACGCCAACGGCAAGCGCCGGCGGCGGCGCGGCGGCCGGAGGCGGCGCGGCGACGAGGCCCAGGCGGACGATGGCGACCGCGAGACGCCGGAAAAGGCCGGCGAGGCCGAAGACGAAGTCGGCGCCGGCGATGCTGCCGAGGCGCGGACCGAAGAGGGCGAAGAGCCAAAACGCCGCCGGCGCGGGCGGCGCGGCGGCCGGAGGCGGCGCGACGCCGAAGCACCCGCAACAGAAGCGACCGCAGCCGAAGCGACCGCAGCCGAAGCGACCGCAGCCGAAGCGACCGCAGCCGAAGACAGCGGCAGCGCCGAAGCCGAAACCGGAGCCGAAACCGAAGCAGGAGCCGGCGATACGGCGGACGGCAAGGCCGCACCGGCCGAAGCGGAACCGCCGGCCGACCCCGATGCCGTAGCGGAAGCGGAGCCGGCAGCAACCGAAGCTGCGCCCGCCGAAGTCGCAGCCGAAGAAAAACCGCGGAACGGACGGCGGCGCCGCGGCGCCCGGAAAAAGGCGACCGCGCCGGCCGGCGAGGACGCTGCGACATCGCCTGAAGATGCAACCGCCGACCGCAGCGCGCCGGTCGATACACCGGAATCCGGGAATGGCGCCGAGCCGGAGGTTGCCGCCGAAACGGCGGAAGTCGGGGAAACGGCCGCAGAGCCAGCACCCGCCGCCCCGGACGAAGCGGCGGAGACGAAGCCGCCGAAGCCCAAGCGCACGCGCCGTCCCCGTGCAAAGGCAGCGGCCGCCAAAGCCGAACCGGCGCCGGTCGACGCGGTATCCGAAGCACCGGAAGCCATGCCGGAAAATACCGAAACGATGGATCCGGAACCGGCAGCGCCGGCGCCGGCCGGCTCGAACGGTTCCGGCGCGGACCCGGACACCGGTGAGACAATCGCGGTTGAAGTGTCCGATTCCGTATCCGGCGAAGAAGCGGAAGAAACCGGAGGTTCGCCGGCCAGAAAGCGTCGGGGCTGGTGGAACGTCGGAGGGTAGACGGACGGCGCCCGTGCGCCCACCCGATCGCCGCGGAACGAACCGCCGACCGACCGATCCGGGTCAATTGCGCCAGCGCGCCAGCCGTTCGAGCGCGGTTTCGATGGCCGCTGTCGATGCGCAGTAACTGATCCGCATCTGGGCATGGCCCCGCGCCGGATCGAAATCGACGCCGGGCGTGGTCGCAATGCCGGTTTCGTTCAGCATCCGCGCGCAGAATTCCCGGCTGTCGTCGGTCAAACCCGCAATGTCGGCGTAGAGATAGAAGGCGCCGTCGGCCGGTGCGAGCCGGTCGAAGCCGACCGCCGGCAGCCCGTCGAGAAGCAGCGCCCTGTTGCGGCGGTACACCTCGAGATTGGCTTCGCATTCGTCATGGCAATCGAAAGCGGCGACGGCGGCATGCTGGCTGAGCGTGGGCGGCGAAATGAACAGGTTCTGGGCCAGGCATTCGACGGCGCGAACCAGATCCTGCGGTATGATCGTCCAGCCAAGCCGCCAGCCGGTCATCGAGAAATATTTCGAGAAGCTGTTGATGACGATGGCGTCCGGGTCGATCCCGGCCGCGGTCGGCGCCGGCTCGCCATAGGTAATGCCGTGATAGATTTCGTCGGAAACGAAGCGCACCTGCCGCGCGGCGCACCAATCCGAAATCGCGCGGAATGCCTCGGCGCCCAGGACCGTTCCGGTCGGGTTGGACGGGCTGGCCACGATCAGGCCGTCGAGCGGCGCTTCGCCGTGGGCCGCGTCGAGCAGCGCCGGCGTCGGCTGGTAGCGGTCGGCCGGCGAGCCTTCGAGGATAACCGGCTCGATGCCGAATGCGCCGAGAATGTTCCGGTAGCAGGGATATCCGGGCGCCACGGTCGCGACCCGGTCGCCGGGATCGAAAGCCGAGAGAAAGCTCAGGACGAAGCCGCCCGACGATCCCGTCGTCACCGCTATCCGGCCGACCGGGACCTCGACGCCGTACCAATCCCTGTAGTGCGCGGCGATGGCGTCGCGCAGCGCCGGTATGCCGAGGCTGTCGGTATAGCCCAGCGTATGGCTGCCCAGCGCCCTTCGGGCCGCTTCGACGACGCCCCGGGGCGCGCCGGTCGAGGGCTGGCCGACCTCGAGATGAATCACATCTCCGCGAGACGATTCGCGCTCGTTTGCGGCCCGCATCACATCCATAACGATAAATGGTGGAATTCGGCCGCGATGGGCGACTTTAAGCACTTTGGCGAAACCTCCTGTGCTAAGCGACGGGCGAATATCCGACGACGGGCCTCGCGAACGCGCCTCGACCGCCTCTTCCTGGAAAGAACCCAACTCCTGCGCCCTACTCGATGATCCGCTCCTTTGCAATCCTGCTCGCCTTCGTCGCCGGCACGGCCCTTCCGGCCGCCGTCCCGGCGCAGGGCCTGCCGCTGATCCGGGACGCCGAGATCGAGCGCGCCATCCGCGCCTACAGCACGCCGATCTTCGGGACGATCGGCGTCGCCGGCACCGAAGTGCGGGTCCATATCGTCAACAACCGCCGCCTAAACGCGTTCGTTGCGGGCGGCCGGCATATATTCATCAATACCGGCCTGTTGCTGGAAGCGGAGGACGCCGGCATGGTGATCGGCGTTCTGGCCCACGAGACCGGCCATATCGTCGGCCAGCACCTGACCCAGCTGCGCGGCGCGCTCCGCGAAGCCCAGATCAAGCAGATCATAACCTTCATCCTTGCCGCCGGCGCCGGCGTCGCCACCGGAGACGGGCAGACCGTCGGGGCGGTCGCAAGCCTCGGCAGTTCCATCGTCAGCGGCACGCTTTACCGGTACACGCGCAGCATGGAAACCGAGGCCGACGCGTTCGCGCTGACAACGCTGGACCGGATGGGCGTGTCGGCGCGCGGCCTGGCAAAATTGATGGAACGGCTGATGTCGCAGGAGGCGCTCCGGGGGGCGTTGCAGGATCCGTATCTGCGCACCCATCCGCTGACCCGGTCGCGCCTGGACCGCATCCGGCGCCACATGCAGCGCTCGCCCCATACGGCGAAACCGACGTCGGCCCGGTTTCGCACGATGCATGCCCGCGTGCGGGCGAAGCTCGAGGGTTTTCTCTCGCCGCCCGGCAGCGTCATCGGGCGATACGCCGGCAAGAAAACCGCGCCGGAAGCCCGTTACGCCCTGGCGGTCGCCTATCATCGCGCCGGACGCCTCGACGAGTCGCTCGCGACAATAGACGGGCTGATCCGCGAGAGCCCGCGCGATGCCTTCTTCCACGAACTCAAGGGCCAGATTCTGCTCGAACGGGGTCAGGCGCGCCGGGCCGCCCGAGCCTACGCCACGGCCGTCGGTCTGGCGCCCCGGGAAGCCCTGATCCGCGGCGCCTACGGCCATGCCCTCCTGCAAACCGGCGAGCCCGGCCGGATTCCGGTCGCGTTGCGCCATCTGATCGAGGCGACCAACCGCGACAAGACGTTTGCCACGGGCTGGCAACAGCGGGCGGTGGCGCATGGCAAGCTCAAGCAGATCGGCGAGAGTGCCGCAGCCCTCGCCGAATACTATTTGTTGTTGGGCGACCTGCGCGAAGTGCGCCGGCAGGTGCTTCGGGCCGAACGGTTGCTGAGGCCCGGCTCGCCGAGCTGGCGGCGGATCCAGGATATCAAGTCAGCCCGTCTCGGCACTGCTCCGGGCCGCCGGTAGACGAGCGGAACGCTCGGGCGAACCCACGGCAAGCCAAACCGAATTGAGAGGCACACAATGATCGAACGCCTGATTTCGCTGGCGATAGCAATCGCCCTGCCCGTGGGCCTTGCCGCCGCACCGGCGCAGGCCGACTCCCGGTTCGACGAAAATCAGCAGCAGGAAATCCGCAAGATCGTCCGGGACTACCTGATCCGGAACCCGGAGGTGATCGTCGAAGCGTTGCAGGAAATGCGTCGGCGCGACGAGGCCGCCAAGCAGACCGCAACGAAGAAAGCGGTCGAGGAAAGCCGCGACGCCCTGCTGCGCAATGCAGCCGACCCGGTCGGCGGCAACCGGAAGGGCAATGCCACCGTCGTCGAATTCTTCGACTACAATTGCGGCTGGTGCAAACGGGCCTATCCGCATCTGCTGGCCGCAACGAAGACGGACGGCAAAATCCGCATCGTCTTCAAGGAATACCCGATCCTGGCCCCCTCTTCCCGTCAGGCGGCGCGCGCCGCATTGGCCGCTGCGAAACAGGGCAAGTACCGGGAGTTGCACGACCGGCTGATGCGCCACCGCGGCGCGCTGGACGAAACGAAAATCATGGCGATCGCGGCGCAGGCCGGGCTCGATATCCCGAAACTCAAGGCCGACATGGCGGCGCGCGAAATCGAGGCGGCGATCGACGCCAACCTCGAGCTTGCGGGCCGCCTCGGTATTCGCGGCACGCCGGCCTTCGTCATCGGCAGCAAGGTGATCCCCGGCATGATGCGCGCCGGCGACTACGCCGCCGAAATCGCGCGCGCCCGCAAGGAATGCGCAGAGCGGAACGCAACCGTCTGCTGATCGGATTGCTGCCGCCTCAGCGTTCCGCCGGCCGCCGCAGGCCGCGCCACCCGCTCAAATCTGGCCGCGGAACGCGTTGGTGATGGGATAGCGGCGCTCCTTGCCGAAGGCCCGCTTGCCGACCTTGACGCCGGGCGGCGCCTGTCGGCGCTTGTATTCCGCCGTGTCGAGCATTTTCCAGACCCGGCGGACCGTCTCGATCCCGTGGCCGCGGCCGACGATTTCCTCCGTGCCCATATTCTCTTCGATCAGACAGTACAGAATATCGTCGAGGTCTTCGTAGGGCGGCAGCGAATCCTCGTCCTTCTGGTCGGGCCGCAGTTCGGCCGACGGCGGCTTCGTAATCACCCGCTCCGGCACGACCCGGCCGGCCGGCCCGAGCGCGCCCGGCGGTCGTTGCTGGTTGCGCCAGTGGCAAAGTCTGAAAACGTCCGTCTTGTAGACATCCTTCAGGACCGAATAGCCCCCGCACATGTCGCCGTAGAGCGTGGCGTAGCCCACCGACATCTCAGACTTGTTGCCGGTCGACAGCACCATGTGACCGAACTTGTTGGAAATCGCCATCAGCGCCAAGCCGCGCGACCGCGCCTGGATATTCTCCTCGGTCTCGTCGGCCGCCCGGCCGTCGAACTGCGGCGCCAGCATCGCCTCGAAAGCGGCCATCGACGGGCCGATATCGATCCTGTCGAGCCGGACCCCGAGCAAGTCCGCTGCGGCCGCCGCATCTTCCAGGCTCTCCTCGGAGGTGTAGGGCGACGGCATCATGACGGTCCACACCCTGTCCGGGCCCAGGGCATCGACGGCGACGGCCGCGGTGAGCGCCGAATCGACCCCGCCGGAAAGGCCCAGAACGACGCCCGGAAATCCGTTCTTCCGCACATAGTCCCGCAGGCCCAGAACCATCGCCCGATAGATGGATTGCAAACCGTCCGGCGGCGCGGCGCGCTCCCCGGTTTCGCACATCCAGCCATCGCCTTCGCGCCGCCATTCCGTCATCGCGACGGTCTCGGCAAAACCCGGCAGCTGGACTGCCAGCGAATAATCCGGGTTGATTGCGAAGGAGGCGCCGTCGAAGACCAGCTCGTCCTGTCCGCCGACCTGGTTGACGTAGAGGATCGGCAGGCCGGATTCGCGCACGCGATTGATGACCACCTGCAGGCGGGTGTCGTACCGCCCGGTTTCATAGGGCGACCCGTTGAGAACGATGGCAAGTTCCGCGCCGGTCTCGGCCAGGCATTCCAGCACGTCCGGGGTCCAGACATCCTCGCAGACCGGAATTCCGATGCGCAGGCCGCGGAAATCGACCGGTCCGGGAAGATCGCCGGCGGCGAACACCCGCTTTTCGTCGAACACGTCGTAGTTCGGCAGGTCGTGCTTGAGGCGGACGCCGGGCGTCCCGCGGTCGATCAGCACAGCGGCGTTGTAGACCCGGCCGTCCTCGCGCCAGGGCGTTCCGAACAGCAGCCCGGCGGAAACCTCGCGGGAAAGTTCGACGAACCGGTCGATTTCCCTATGGACTGCGTCGAGGAAGAAAGGTTTCTCGACCAGATCCTCGGGCGGGTAGCCGGACAGGCAAAGCTCCGGAAAAACCGCCAGGTCCGCGCCATTCGCGGCTGCCTCGGTCCAGTGCTTCAGGATCATCGCTGCATTGCCGTCGACATCGCCGACAGTGGGGTTGATCTGGGCAACGGCGATGCGCAGCGAATCCGTCATGGTCGTCCTGTGTCCCGGCTGCGCGCGCCCGACGGAGCGGCTGCCCACGAGATATTGCCGCGCAGCGCATCGCTGGAAGGCGGCGGAACATCGCAACGACGCCGGCGCGGCAGACGTTGTTCTTGTGCCGGACCGGCGCCGGTCTCCTGTCCGGGCGCTTGTCGAGGGCCGGGCGATTTCCATATATATAACAGCACAGGCAACCCAACGGTGTCCGGTGTCCGCAGTCGCCCCGCCGCTTGACCTTGACCGGGTATGAAGCCGCGCTTCGCCACCCTCGCCCTTGCTGCCGTCTTCCTGGCAATTGGGTCGGCGCCCGGGGCCGGTCCCGTTCGGGCCCAACCGACAATCGCGATTTCGAATTACGGCGAGTACCGGACGCAAAGGAGCGGTGAATCGCTTCGCGAACCGCGGACCGCTGCCGGAAGCATCACCTTTTTGTCCGGCGTGCGGCTCGTGAACCGCACAACTGTTGTTTTCGGCCAGATAGGCCGAGATTTCGGCGTCGAAATCGATCTCCAGGGATTTGGCGAGGATCCGGTCCGGCTGACGATTCGCACCGTTCACCCGCCGCTCACCAATCCCGAAACCGGCAGGACGACCCGGATCAGCGAATACCGCCAGGAGGTCGAGGATCGACGGAACGTCTATTTCGGCTATACCTTCAGCTACCTGTGGGAACTGGCGGAAGGCGAGTGGGTGAAGCAGTTCCTCTACCGCGGACGAGTGCTGGCGGAGCAGCGCTTCCGCGTCGTCGTCCCGATGTATTGACGGGCAGCGTCCGATGCGCATTGCCGCCGCCCTGCTGATCGCTTTTTCGGCTGCCGCCTTTTCCGGCCCGGCGCAGAGCGGCCCCTCGATCTCCGTCGTCGACTATGGAATTTACAAGCTCAGCGTCGATCACCGGGCAGCGGCGCACCGGGCGCTCAGCGGCGAGCGCAACATTGTCTCGAACATCCGCATCTTCCGGCGCACCCGGACGGTGTTCGGCCAGCTGGGCCGGAGTTTCGGCTATCGCTTCAGGATTGCCGATCCCACATTGCTCGGCCGGCAACTGACGCTGCGCACTGCCTTTCCGCCGCTGCACGATCCGCAGACCGGGCGCCGGGGCACGTCTCAGTCGCGCCCGTTCATGCCGCTGTCGAACGGTGTGTATTACGACGGTTACCGCTTCGATTTCATGTGGGAACTGGCCGAAGGGCTGTGGCGCTTCCAACTGCTGGACGGCGAGAAACTGCTGCATGAGGAAGTGCTGCGTGTCGTGGTTCCGCTCAATTAGGCGGGTTCTTGCGGCGCTGGCGCTGCTGGCGGTTTCCGGCGCGGCGACGGCGCAGGCGCAGGACCGCGCCGGCGCGGTCCGAGAAAACGGCGCCGCGATCCTCGACTACGGCATCTACACCCACAGCGATCTCGGCCTCGTCGAGGCGCCCGGGGACATATCGGGCTGGCGCTTCACGGCCGCCAACGTCAGGCTGTTGCGGCGGACCCGGACGATTCTGGCGCAACCGGGCCTGACCTTCGGAATGCGCTTCCGGGTGACCGACGCCCGCCTGATCGGTAAGACCCTCACCCTGGTCATACGGTTCCCGACGATGACCAACCCGGCGAACGGAAAGTCCGGCGTCGAACTGGCCGACCGGATTCTGGCGACGGGCGACCTGCGGCGGCAACTCTTCCGCTTCGACCATATGTGGGAAATGGCGGAAGGCCCCTGGATCATGACGCTGCTCGACGGCCGGAGGATCGTCGCCGAGGTCCCGTTCAGGGTCGTGGTCGCCCTGAATTGACCGGGGTTCGACCGGGAGCCAACCCGGTCGCCGCTGCCCTATTTGCGAAGCAGGAATTCCCGGCCGATCTTGACCTGGGCCCGGCCGGCATACTCGACGATATCGGCGGTGGCGTAGGTCTCGTGCCAGTCGTCGGGCAGGAAGCTACCGGTGCCGATCGCGTCGACGGGCGCATGGGCGATCGCCATGACCCGGCATTTGGCCGGACCGAAACCGGATGAAGCGACGATCCGCACGGCGCCGAAGCCGGCTTCGTCGAGCTTTTCCCGCATCATCCAGATCGCCGCCGCCGACACGCCGGGGCCGATCAGGTGGCGCAGTTCCGCCTCGCTGCGGTAGCCGCGGATCGATTCCGGCGCCTTGCGGTCGAGCACCGAGTAGGCGATCGACGGATCGAGCCCTTCCATATAGCGGCTGCCCGGCGTGTCGAGCCGGATGGACAGCCGGCCGGCCGCGGCCAGTTCGGAAAAGGCGCGGCAGACCTCGAGCGAATCCGTGACTTCGCGGCCGAAATAGTCGACGAGGATGGTCAGGTCGTCGTCCGGATAGGCCTCGTGGAACATTTCGGCGGCCCGCAACGTCGAGCCGGCATAGCCGATGATGGCGTGGGGCATGGTGCCGACGCCACGTTCGCGGCCGAAATAATGCGCCGTGGCGGTCGTTGCGTTGCCGACGAAACCGACGGCATCGACTTTACGGCGCGCCCGGCTCGACCCGACGCTGGCGGCATAAGCCATCATCTCGGCCATGTCCGTGCCGGCGCAGTGGCGCGCGTCGAAGCCGAGAAACGCGACCTTCGGCAACTCTGTGCACATAACATCGGCGTTGTAGGCCGCGACGCAGGCCGCGCCGAGCTTCTGCAGGAACAGGGTCTCGAGATCGACCAGATGCTCGAACGGGCCGGTCAGGTAAACGATCGGCTCGCCGGCCCCGACCCATTTGCCTTCCGGGTATTGCAGGTCGATCCGAATGGCGATGCCGCGCTCCGCGGCCATCGCCTCCAGCCAGTCGATCATCAGCCGCGGCGCCGAGACGACCGGCCGGCGCATGAAGATCGCATAGGTGACGGCGACGTCGCCGAACTTGCGCACGATACCCTTGGACCGGTTGAAATAGGCGTCGGTCCAGGCCGCGACATCGGCTTCCGCAGGACGGGTCTCGTTCACTGGCGGCCCCTTCGAAATGCGCTCCCGGCCGGTTCGGGGCCTATTCCGCCGCCACCTGAAGGCCGGACCTCTGGCGGGCCGCTTTCAGCATTTCCGCAATCAGGAAAGCCAGCTCCAGCGCCTGGTTGGCGTTCAGGCGCGGATCGCAGTGAGTGTGGTAGCGGTCGCCCAGCCGGTCTTCGGTAATTTCATGCGCGCCGCCGGTGCATTCGGTGACGTGTTGGCCGGTCATCTCGAAATGGACGCCGCCGGCATAGGTGCCTTCGGCCCGGTGGACCTCGAAAAAGCCGCGCACTTCCTCCAGGATCCGGTCGAACTGGCGGGTCTTGAAGCCGGTGGCGGCCTTGATCGTGTTGCCGTGCATGGGATCGCAGGACCAGACTACCTTGCGCCCCTCGCGTTCGACCGCCCGGATCAGCGGCGGCAGGCCGGTGCGGACCTTGCCGGCGCCCATGCGCGCAATCAGGGTGAGGCGGCCGGGCGTGTTGTCCGGGTTCAGGATATCGATCAGGCGGATCAGTTCGTCCGGATCGAGGCCGGGCCCGCATTTCATGCCGATCGGGTTGCCGACCCCGCGCAGGAACTCGACATGGGCGCCGTCGGGCTGGCGCGTCCGGTCGCCGATCCACAGCATGTGCGCCGAACAGCCGTACCAGCCGCCGGTCAGGCTGTCCTGCCGCGTCAACGCCTGCTCGTAGGGCAGCAGCAGCCCTTCGTGCGAAGTGAACACGCTGGCTTCGCGGACATGGGGCGAGGTCGAGGCGTCGACGCCGCAGGCCGCCATGAAATCGAGCGCCTCGGTAATGCGCTCGGCCAGTTCCAGATAGCGCCGGCCGAAGACGTCGTCCCGGACGAAATCCTGGGTCCAGCGGTTGACCTGGTGGAGGTCGGCGAAGCCGCCCAGCGCGAAGGCGCGGACCAGGTTCATGGTCGCGGCGGACTGGTTGTAGGCCTGGATCATGCGCGCCGGATCGGGCACCCGGGCTTCGGCCTCGAATTCGATGCCGTTCACGATGTCGCCGCGGTAGGACGGCAGTTCGCGATCGCCCTGCCGCTCGACGTCCGACGAGCGCGGCTTGGCGAACTGGCCGGCGAGGCGCCCCACCTTCACCACCGGCAGCGACGCGCCGTAAATCAGCACGACCGTCATTTGCAGCAGCACCTTGAAGGTGTCGCGGATGTTGTTCGGCGTGAACTCGGCGAAACTCTCGGCGCAGTCGCCGCCCTGGAGCAGGAACGCCTTGCCCTCTGCCGCCAAGCCGAGCTGGCGCGTCAGCTCCCGCGCCTCGCCGGCGAAGACCAGCGGCGGATAACCGGAGAGCGTCTGTTCGACCGCCCGGAGTTGCGCTTCGTCGTTATAGGCCGGCATTTGCAGCGCGGGCTTGCCGCGCCACGAGTCCGGCGACCATTTTTCGGCCAACATTGCGCACCTGTGCCTTGAAGGGACCGTTTCAGCCTGGGCGCAAAGCTAGTGCGCGCCGATGGCGATGCCAACTGCGCCCATTGTTCCGGGTTAACCCGCCGGCTGGACGTTCAGCCGGTTCCAGGTCGGCGAGATCAGGATCTCGTTGACGCAGACCCGCGGATGCAGGCGGGCGACGAAGCGGATGGTCTCGCCCATGTCTTCGGGCTGCATCATGCGCACGCGCTCTTCCTCCGGGACGGGAATCGGCCGCTTGTCGAGGATCGGCGTGTTCACCTCGCCGGGCATGACGGTGCAGCAGCGGATGCCGTTCCGGCCCTCTTCCAGATTGAGATGGGCGGCCATGGCGCGCATGCCGTGCTTGGTGGCGTTGTAGCCGGGGCCGGTGAGGAACGTATCGTAGCGGCCGGCCCAGGAGGAGATCAGGATCAGCAGACCGCCGCCGGCCTCGCGCATCGTGGGCAGCACCGCCTGCGCTGCGTTGTAGGAGCCGTTGAGGTTGACATCGACGATCAGTTTCCAGCCTTCCGGTTTGAGCCGGCTCCAGGACCGGTCGGGGATGTTCACCCCGGCCGAGTGGACCAGGAGGTCGATCGTTCCGAGGTCGTGGCAAATTTCCGCCGCGACGACGGCCATCGCAGCGCCGTCGGCCACATCGACCGGCTTGACGAAAGCCACGCCGCCACGCCCGACGATCCGGTCCCGCACCTCGTACAAGACATCTTCGCGGCGGCCGGACAGGACGACGGCGGCGCCGTCTTCGGCCAGCGCCTCGGCGCCAGCCGCGCCGATCCCCGTGCCGCCGCCGGTGACCCACGCCACCTTGTTCGCCAGTTCGCCCATGGCCCTCGATGCTCCCTTGTTCGACGAATACGGGTCGACGAAGACGCCGGCGCGGAAGTCGTGGCGCCGGGCCCGCCGCCCCTGCTATGCAGAACGCGCGGCCACGCTACGAACTCGGAAGTACGGGGTCAATCGCCGGCCGCAGCTTCAGCCAATGCCCTGGGACTCCCCCGATTATGGACACGATGGACAAAACCCCGCTGATCACGCCCGACGATTTCCACGCCGAGACCGGCAGCCGGCAATGGTTCGGCACCTGGCTGGGCGGGCGGGTGACGGCGCTGGGCTGGGGCACCGCCGAATTCGAGCTGCCGATCCGGGACGAGTTCCTGCGCACCGGCGGCACGGTCGCCGGGCCGGTCCTCATGGGCGCGGCGGACATCGCGCTGTATGCCGCCGTGATGACCGCCTATCCCGACGGCAGCAAATCCGTGACCTCGGACATGACCATGCATTTCCTGCGCCGGCCGGCGGGCGCCCTGCTCCGGGCCCGGGCGGAACTGGTCAAGACCGGCCGGCGGCTCGCCATGGGGCGGATCGAGGTGAGGATGGACGACGATCCGCGCGTCGTCGCCCATATCGCCGGCAGCTACGCCCTGCCGTGAATGCTGCGCGCAGCACCGGACCGCCCCGAACCGCCGTGCCGTTGCAAAACCGCGTAACGCCGTTCGGCGACATCGTCTCCGACCCGGCCCGCGGCGCCTGGATGGGCAACCGCGGCTGCCTGCACGACGACCGCAGGCGTCTGACCCGCCGGCGCTGGACGACGACGGCCTGGATCGTCTGCCGCCTGTCCTTCAAGGGGCGGCAGCGGACGCCGATGACGCCCGGCCGCTACACCGAACTGTTTTTCCTGGACGAGGCGACCGCCTTCGCCGCCGGCCACCGGCCCTGCTTCGAATGCCGGCGGGCCGACGCGCTGGCTTTCCGCGCAGCCTGGGGCACAGCGTTTCCCGGCGGCGGCCCGGCGGCCGGCGATATGGATCGCGCCCTCCACCCCGAGCGAAAATGCCCTCCTGCCGAACGGCCGTCCGTCGCGGATGCAGCCGCACTCCCCGACGGCGCGTTCCTCTTCCGGTCCGACGAGCCTGACGCGGCGCTGCTCGCGGCTCGCGGCGCTCTGTGGCGCTGGACGCCGGCGGGCTATCGGGAGCCGCGCAACGCCCGCGGCCGATCCGGCATCCTTCTGACCCCGCCGGGAACGGTCGCGGTTCTGGCAGCGGGCTACCCGGTGCAAATCGATCCCTCGGCAAACCGCCGGCAGATTGTACGGTAATATTTTACCTCATTGATAAATTACTGGAATAATTGACAATTCGTCGCTTGACGCTTCGATACCGGTCGCCTATGTGGCGCAGCGTTAGCGGACGCGCACCTTGGGCTGCCGCCGGAATCCGTTCCGGAACGGCCGCAAGCGGCCGGATACAAGACCAACCCGATACACCGGAACCTGCCCGATGAAGACCTATACGGCAACGCCGTCGGACATCGAGAAGAAATGGTGGCTGATCGACGCCCAGGATCTGGTGCTCGGCCGGCTCGCCGTCGAAGTCGCCGACCTGCTGCGCGGCAAGCACAAGACGACCTACACCCCGCACATGGATTGCGGCGACAACGTCGTCGTCGTCAACGCCGGGAAGGTGCACCTGACCGGCAACAAGCGGGCCGACAAGCGCATCTACTGGCACACCGGCTATCCGGGCGGCATCAAGAGCCGCACGATGGAGCAGATCCTGGAGGGCAAGCACCCGGAGCGCGCAGTCCAGAAGGCCGTGCAGCGGATGCTGCCGCGCGGCCCGCTCGGCCGCCTGCAGTTTTCCCATTTGCGCGTCTATGCCGGCGCCGACCATCCCCATGAAGCGCAGCAGCCCGAGCCCCTGGACATCGGCGCGCGCAACCGCAAGAACAGGAAGGCCGCGACCCGATGAGCGCATCCGATACGATCGAAACCGCCGCGGAAGAAACCGGCGCGGCCGAAGACGCCGCCGCGGATTCCGGCAGCGGTCCACAGCTGAGCGATCGGGACAAGGCCGCCGCCACGCTGGCCTCCCTGCTGCCGACCGGCGCTGCCGAGGCGGCAGCCGCCGAAGACGCCAGCAAGGCGGACGAACCGAAGCTGGACGCCCAGGGCCGCGCCTATGCCACAGGCAAGCGCAAGGACGCCGTCGCCCGGGTCTGGATCAAGCCCGGCGCCGGCCGTGTCATGGTCAACGGCCGGGACGCCGAAACCTATTTCGCCCGCGCCACCCTGCGCATGGTGATGAGCCAGCCTTTCGAGGCGGCGGACCGCCGGGACCAGTTCGATGTCATGGCGACGGTATCGGGCGGCGGCCTCAGCGGCCAGGCCGGCGCGGTGCGCCACGGCATCTCCAAGGCGCTGGTCGGTTTCGAGCCCGGCCTGCGGCCGGTCCTGAAAAAGGGCGGCTTCCTGACCCGCGACAGCCGCGTCGTCGAGCGCAAGAAATACGGCAAGGCCAAGGCCCGCCGCAGCTTCCAGTTCTCGAAGCGCTAGGCCAACCCCGGCGGCGCTGTCGCAGACCTTGCCGCCGGCGCCTGCGGTCAATCCTCGTCGCCTTCCGCCCCTTCCGGCAGGGGTTGCGTCGCGACATGTTCGACATAGTCGCGCAGCGTGTCCATCCGCTTGCGCAACGTGAATTTCGGGATCGGTCCGAAGCCGAACATGTAGGCGTGGAGCTCGACGCTGGTCTCGTTCTCCGGATCGTCCTCGCTCTCGCGCAGGAAGACAGCGAACTCCGAGGGATTGCGGAACAGGCGGCCGAGCAGGCCGACATTTTCCCTGACGTGGAACGACCAGCCGGAATCGTCGAGGATGCGGAAATGCGGCTGGTAGAACAGTGCCCGCATGAAGATACGCAGGTCGTCGGTCGAACGGGCGACCGTCAGGGTTTCGGAGAGGCGGGCCATCAGGCGTTCTGGACCTCGGGCAGCGGTCTGACTAGTTCCGCCTTCACCTACAGGACTTTGGCGCCGGCGTGAATGACCCGGAATTCCGGGCGCCGGACGGAAATCGGATCGATGTCATGAACACAGGCGAGATAC
>FZLR01000128.1 GCA_900197615.1 Rhodospirillaceae bacterium Spongia-Bin9 | reverse complement strand
GTCGGCCGGGGTGGCGGCTGCCGCGCCCGGCGCCGTTACGGAGAACCACGCCCGCTGGGCCGGCCGGCTGATCGGCCTGGCGCGCTCGATCTGGCTGGTCGCGTTGCTGGTCGTCGCGCTGATCGGGCTGGCGACGGCCATTACCGTCGTCTTTGCCACCCGCACCGGGTTGCGCATCCACCGCAGGGTCATCGGCCTGCTGCATCTGATCGGCGCCCATGACCGCTATATCGCGCGCCAGTTCGAACGCCAGGCTCTCTGGCTCAGCCTGCAGGGCGCGATCGTCGGCATCGTCTTTGCGATCGGCACCGTATTCGGCATCGCCCATCTAGCCGGCAAGATCGAGCTCCAGCCGGCGACCGGCGCCATTTTCACGCCGCTGCAATGGGGAATATTCGCCTGCGTGCCGGTTGTGGCGGCGCTGGTTGCGCTCCTGACCGCCCGGATCACCGTGCTGCGAACGCTTCGGCGTATGACATGAGGCGATGAACCGGCACGCGATGACACCCATGGACCGGAGCCGGGCGTTTCCACGCAGCCGGCGCAAGCGGTGGCGCGCTCTGCGCCGGATTCTTGCCGTTTGCGCGCTGTCGGTCCTGCTCTGGCTGGCCGGCCTGGCCTGGTTCGGATTCACCATGCCGCAAGAGCCGGCCGAAAGCCGGACGAAGACGGACGCCATCGTCGTCCTGACCGGCGGCTCGGGACGGCTCGCGGAAGGCATCCGCTTGCTCAAGGCGGGCGCTGCGCCGGTCCTGTTCGTATCCGGCGTCGATCCACGGGTCGGAAAGCAATCGGTGCTGCGCGGCGCCGGCGGCGTGCCGGACGCCCTGCGGGACAAGATCGCCCTCGGGTATCGGGCCGAACACACGAAGGGCAATGCCGAAGAAACCGCCCGGTGGGCGCGGTCGGAGAAGCTGAAGTCGCTGCGCCTCGTCACGGCCAACTACCATATGCGGCGCAGCCTGCTCGAACTGCGCAACGCCCTGCCGGACTCCCGCATTGTCGCGCACCCCGTGTTCCCGCAGGCGGTATCGAACGGGCGCTGGTGGCGCAACCTCCGCGGCATCGCGATCGTGAATGCCGAGTTCTACAAGTTTGCGGCAGCGCTGATCCGCACGACCCTGACGCCCGACGAACCTTCCGGGCCGAACTCGTGATCCCGGTCCGCTCGGCAGTGTTCTCGTTGGGGCTGTGGCTGGTAACCCTGGCCGCGGGCGTCGCCTGCCTGCCCCTCCTGGTCGCGCCGCGCGGGGCCGCGTTCGTCGTGGCGGGCCTGTGGGCCCGTGCCGTGCTGTGGCTGTTGCGGGTTGCGGCAGGCATTCGGCACAGGGTCGTCGGATGCGTGCTGCCGGAATCGGAGACCCGGTATATTTTTGCCGTGAAGCATCAGTCCGCGTGGGAAACCATTGCCTTCCTCGTTATTGCACCGCCGTTCGCCGCCATTCTGAAGGAAGAACTGAAACGCATCCCTGTCTACGGCTGGTTCCTGAACCGCGCCGGGATGGTGCCGATCCGGCGTTCGGCGCGCGACGCGGCCTTGAGAGAGATGCTGCGCAATGCCCGTGCGCTGGTCGACAACGGCCGGCACCTGCTCATCATGCCGGAGGGAACCCGGATGCCGCCGGGGCGGACCGGCCGCTATCATCCGGGGGTTTACGCGCTGTACAAATATCTCGACATGCCGGTTGTCCCGGTGGCCCACAATGCCGGGCTGTTCTGGCCCCGGAACGGCTTCCTGAAACGGCCGGGGACTATCGCGATCGAGTTCCTCGAACCGATCGCGCCGGGCCAGGACAGGGAATCCTTCATGGCGACGCTGGAAGACCGGATCGAGACCGCGTCGCGCCGGCTCTACGACGCTGAGCGGGCGGAAAGGCGGCAGACCTGACCCGGACGATCTATCGCCCGCTCTGTTGCAGGACGTTGTTGAGCATCCGCTTGAGCAGGGAGAGCAGGGTCTGCCGTTCCCGGGCGGAGAAGACCTCCATGGTCGATTCGACGATGCGCAGAACGCCGGGAAAGGCCTCGTCGACTTTCCGGCGGCCGGCGTCCGCGATGCAGACCGGTACGTTGCGCCGGTCGTGCGGCGGCATCTTGCGTTCGATCGGCCCATTGCGCGCCATCCGGTCGACGATGCGGCTGAGGTTGGAGCGGTCGATCGCCAGCTTGCCCGAGAGACAGTTGGCAGCGCCCTTTAACCTGCATCGACCGACCGAATTTGCCTGCGGCGCCGGTCCGGGCACATCGATACGTCGATTATGCGATATTCGGTTGTAACTTCACCGAATTGACATTGCCCGGGAGACACCATGCGCATCCTCATGCTCGGCACCGCCGCCGCCGCGCCCGATCCGGACCGCAACCA
Organism: Rhodospirillaceae bacterium Spongia-Bin9; assembly: GCA_900197615.1. Classification (GTDB taxonomy): domain Bacteria; phylum Pseudomonadota; class Alphaproteobacteria; order Bin65; family Bin65; genus Bin65. Next base: position 7,740 of record FZLR01000128.1, on the reverse strand, counting down.
TTCGGCCATCCTGATCACGGTCCGCGGCCGGCATTACATGTTCGATTGCGGCCATGGCGCGACCCACCAGCTGATCCGCTGCAACGTCAATCCCGGCCATGTCGATACGGTTTTCCTGTCGCATCTGCATTACGACCATATCGCCGACTTTGCCTTCTTCGTGCTGACCAGCTGGATCACCGACCGGGAGAACGCCCCGGTTGTCGTCGGCCCGCCGGGCACGCGCGGCTTCGTCGAGCACCAGTTCGCCGGCGGCGCCTTCGCCAAGGATATCGAGGCGCGGGCGGCCTACAAGAACCGCCAGGGCAATATGCATGTGCTTAAGCCCGACGTTCGGGAATGCGCGCCCGGCATCGTGTTCGAGGACGACTTCGTCCGGGTCGCGGCCTGCTATGTCGAGCATATCCCGCGCGAAATCTCGCCCTGTTTCGGCCTGCGGCTCGATTCGGTCGACGGCAAATCCGTGGTCTTCTCGGGCGATACCGCCCCGTGCGAGCGGCTGGTCGAGTTGGCGCAGGACTGCGACCTGCTGATCCACGAATGCACATTTCCGGAGAAGGCGCTGGAGTTCCGCCGCAAGGCCAATGTCGGCACCTGGGCCCATACCAGCCCGGTCGAGCTCGGGAAGATCGCCGTCGCCGCGCGCTGCAAGAGCCTGGTTGCGACCCATTTCGGCAGCTTCGACACCACCTACCCGGTGCTGCGCGATATGATGTCGGTGCACATGCCGCGCGACCTGATCGGCCCCGGCTTTATGGAGGATGTCGTGACCGACATCCGCAAGACCTACACGGGCGAACTGCGGCTCGCCCACGACGGCATGCGCATAGACCTGTAACCGGCGCCGCCTTGACGGCACTCTCACGCCGCCGGCGCGCCGTTATACTTCCTAAAGGGGCAGATACGGTCCTGCCCGCAACCGGTGGGCCGGCCGGAGACCGGCCCGATCCGGCGGGCCGGCGCTATTTGCCGACGAACTGGTTCGTGTAGAGTTCCTTCAGCGGCACCCTTTTGCGCACGATGCCCTGCTTGACGTAGAAGTCCTGGAGCTTGGCCAGGCGCTTCGCGTCGATCTCGCCCAGCACCTTCTGGCCGGGATAGACGAGGTCGGCATAATATTTGAACACCGCCTTGATGTAGCCTTCCTTGCCCTTCCACATGGGCGCCGCCTTGGCGAAATCGTTCGCCGTGCCGACCGGATCGTCCATGATGTCCTTCATGCCCTTGAGCACGGCGCCGACGAATTTCTTGATCAGCGCCGGCTTCGCCGCAATCAGCTTGTCCGACGCGAGCGAGGCCTGGGCCATGTGCGGGAAGTAGTCTTCCGACTTGATGATCCGGATCTTGATCTTGGCGCCGAGGATCGGCGGAATCCAGTCCGGCACGCAGGCGCAGCCCACGGCCTTGCCCTGGATCACCATGCCCGGCACGCCGCGCGGGCCGACCGCCATGGCGTTGATGTCCTGCACCTTCAGGCCGGTCGCCGCCAGCATGCCGCGCAGGGCATAGTAGGTCGTGTCCTGATACGACATGACGGCGACATTCTTGCCCTTCAGGCCCGCCGGCGTGGTGATGCCGGAGTCCTCGCGCACCACGAGCTGCATGAAGCCGCGGCCGCCGAACGCCGCGACGGAACGCACCGGGATGCCCTGGGCGCGCACGATGATCGGGCTGTCCGCCAGCCCGCCGCCCATCTCGGCGTTGCCGACGCCGACCTGCTTGGCGACGTCGACGCCGCCCTTGGCCGTGGCGAAGGCGACCTCCAGCCCGGCCGCCTTGAAGTAGCCGCGGTGTTTCGCGAGCTGCTGCGGCCCGAAAGCCGGCAGGATCGGCGGCGCCGGGAACAGGTAGGTCATTTTCTCGGCACTCGCCGGACCGGCGCCGAAGCCGGCAGTCAGGCCGGCAGCAAGCGCGGCGGCGCAGAGAGCGGTGAAGCGGTTCATTGCGTTCCTCCCAGAAAATCGTTGCCAGGGCAGCTTTGCATCTTTGGCGCAAGGCTGGCAACCGACACCGACCCGCTAACCCGATGTATAGCCGCTCCTGGTTGAAAGCCGGCACTCAATCCGAATCGATTCCCCCGGCGCTGCGAATTATAGCCTGCCGGATTCCGGCGCGGTCCGCGGTAGTGAAGCGCCCTTCGAGGGCGATACCATCTTCGATCAGCCGCAATGCATATGCCGCCACCTCTTCCGGCACACTCGGGAAGAAACGCAGATACAGGATACCTGCGGGAGCCGGCAGCCCGCGGCGAAACACCAATTCTCCGTAGTCGCGATCGAAGGTGACGATGAGCCGGGCCTCGGCCCGCGCGATCCGAACGACCTCTTCGTCCGAAATCCCGGGAGACCGTTCCGATATCGATTCGACATCGTGTCCGGCGCGCCGCAACGCCCGCACGCTCGGCAGCGGAATGTTCTCGTTGGCGAGAAGCTTCAACCCGCTGCTCGGTCGCTAACAGCAAAAACCTGTTCGTCCCGCGCGCATTCTTGTGCAAACGCGAACATTGCCCGCAAGGCCTCCTGCGAAACCTGGGGATAGCATTCCAGGACCGCTTCTTCGGTCCACCCCTCGGCAAACAGGCCGAGCAGGAACTCGACCGACAGCCGCGTGCCACGAATCACCGGCTTTCCCACCAGTATCGCGGGATCGCTACCGATATAGTCGCGCCATTCCACAGGATAGCCCCCAACCAAGGCGGGCGATCGACCCATTTGCCCGTTCTGGCCCGGCCCGCAATCGCACAAGCCCGCGCATAAGCCCAAGAAATCTTACCTTAGCGGCTCTCGATTTGCCAGAGATCGGCAGCGGTGCCTGGCTATGTTCCGTCTTGGCCCTGCCGTTTACCCCAGAATCCCGATCACGCAGCCGGTGCTGCAGGTCGCCAGCACGCCGGCGGCGAGGCTTTTCCAGGAAAGCGCGAGGATTTCAGTGCGTCGCTCCGGCATCAGCACGGTCAGCCCGCCGACCATGATCCCGAGCCCGCTGAAATTTGCGAAGCCGCACATGGCATAGACCAGGATCAGGCGGCTGCGGTCGCCCAGCGTGCCTTCCGGCAGCCGGGCCAGATCGAGGTAGGAGACCAACTCGTTGAGCACGACCTTGGTCGCCATGAGCTGGGCGGCGTCCCAGCATTCCGCCCAGGGAATTCCCATGAGCCAGCAGACCGGAGTCATGACGAGGGCCAGGATCCGCTGCAGGGTGATGGCCTCGCCGGCAACGTTCGGCAGCAGGTCGAGCAGCCCGTTGGCCAGATGGACCAGGGCGACCAGCGCGATCAGCAGGGCGATGATCAGGAACAGCATGTTGAGGCCCTGGCGCGCGCCGACGACCAGCGCCTCCATTGCGCTTGCCGTCTCGCGCGGCGGCAGCCTGCCGCTCGCCGTCGGCGGCCCGTCGGCGGGCACCATCAGCAGCGCGATGGCGATGGCCGCCGGCGCGCTGATCACCGAGGCGACGAGCAACTGGCCGGCGGCGTTCGGCAGCACCGGAGCAAGGATGCCGGCGTAGAGCACGAAGACGGTGCCGGCGATGGTCGCCATGCCGACGGTCATCATCACGAACAGTTCGCTGCGGCTGAAATCCCTGAGATAGGGCCGGATGAAGAGCGGCGCCTCGACCATGCCGACGAAAATGTTGGCTGCGCTCGCCAGGCCGAGCGCGCCGCCGATGCGGAAGCCGCGCTCCAGCACGAACCCGATACCCTTCACGATCCAGGGCAGGATGCGCCAGTGGGTCAGCAGCGCGGTCAGCGCGCTTGTCACGATCACGATGGGCAGGGCCTGGAAGGCGAGGACGAAAGCCGCGCCGGGCCGGGATTCGGCAAAGGGCAGCGGCCCGCCGCCGATATAGCCGAAGACCATGCTCGTGCCCGCGCGCGTCGCCCGTTCCATGGCGGCCACGACATGGCCGAGCGAGGCCACGCTATCGGCGATTAGCGGCACCTTGAGCAGGATCAGCGCGAGCGCGACCTGCAGGCCGATCCCGGCCAGCGCAACCCGCCAGGCATCGCGCCGCCGCTTCCCGACCGCCCAGGCCAGCCCGAACAGAACGACCAGCCCGAAGGCGCTCTGCAGTTCCGGCATGAATAATTCCTCCCGACGCTTCGCGTGCGTCCCGTCTCCCGGCGTTTCCCTACATCCGGTCCATCGCCGCGCGGATTTCGGCCTCCGGCACCTCGCGCACCGGCTGGCCGAAGATCCAGCGATGGCCTTCGGGGTCTTCGGCGCGGTAGTGGCGCTCGCCGTGGAACTGGTCTTCCGGCCCGGCGGTGATCCGCGCGCCGGCGGCCTCGGCCTGCGCATGATGCGCATCGACATCCCCGACATAGCAAAAGACCTGGCTGTACCATCCGCCGCCCGATTTTACGGCCTGCTCAGGCGTCGTCTGGCCCATCTCCGGAAACACGCTCGCCAGCATTACGACGTTGCCGCCCAGCGCCAGTTCGGCATGGCCGATCCGGCCGTCGGGCACGGGATAGACCCGGCGCTCGCGGAAGCCGAAGGCGCGGACCAGGAACTCGATCGCCGCCGGCGCGTCGGCATAATTGAGCATGGGAATGACGCGCTGCATGCCGGCCGGCGGGTTTTTCAGCTGCGCGGCTGCTGTACCCTCCGGCAGGAAGGGCGTCATGCCCTGGCGGGCCAGTTCGTCGGCGCGCTCGTTGCCCGGATCGCCGGCATGGCCCTTGACCCAGCGCCAGTCGATGCGCCGGGCGTTCCGGAGATCGTCCAGTTCCTGCCACAGGTCGCGGTTCTTCACCGGCTTGCGCGCCGCGGTCTTCCAGCCGCCGGCCTTCCACCCGGCGATCCAGCGGGTGATGCCGTCCTTGACATAGCTGCTGTCCGTATGGAGCGTCGCCGCGCCGCCCGGCGCCACCGCCTTCAGCGCCTCGATGGCGGCCTGGAGCTCCATGCGGTTGTTGGTCGTCTCGGGCGCGCCGCCGCAGCGGGTTTCCTCCTCCGCACCGCGCCGGACCAGCACGCCCCAGCCGCCGGGGCCCGGATTGCCGCTGCACGCGCCGTCCGTGTACAGGACGAGCGGCGCGCCGGACCCGTCTCCGGTCGTTTCTCCGGTCATCGCCATCGCGCCTTCTTCGCTCGTACCAATTCAGTCCAGCCCCAGCTCGCCGGGCCGCGTCACGCCCTGGTGGAAGCGCAGCTTGCGATGGTATTCCAGCGGGTTGTGCGGCGTCACCAGCGCGCCTTCGGGATGGTGCAGCCAGTCGTGCAGCCGGGTCAGCAGGAAGCGCAGCGCGCCGCCGCGCAGCAGGACCGGAATCGCCGCCAGTTCCGCCGCCGAGAACGGGCGGACCGAGCGGTAGGCGTTCAGAATGTGCCGCGCCTTGGTGACATTGAAGCTGCCGTCCTTCTCGAAACACCACGCATTGATGCAGATGGCGAGGTCGTAGGCGAAGAAATCGTTGCAGGCGAAGTAGAAATCGATCACGCCCGAAACCCGGTCGTCCAGGAAGAAGACATTGTCGGGAAACAGGTCGGCATGGATGACGCCGGTCGGCAGGTCGTCCGGCCAGTTCTCTTCGAGGAATTCCAGCTCCTGCTCGATCTCGCCGGCCAGGCCGTTCTGCACCTCGTGGGCGCGCGGGCCGCAGCGGTCGAACAGCGGCCGCCAGCCGGCCAAGCTGAGCGCATTCGGCCGGACCGTGCCGAAGCCGTCCGCCGCCAGGTGCATTGCCGCCAGCGCCCGGCCGAGCGGCGCGCAATGGCGGATATCGACCCGGCGGGGCGAGACGCCCTGCAGGAAAGAGATGATGGCCGCCGGCCGGCCGGCGAGCGTGCGCAGCGCCTCGCCGTCGCGGGCATGGATCGGCGTCGGACAGACGATGTCCCGCGCCGCCAGATGGTCCATCAGGCCGAGGAAAAACGGCAGGTCGGCCGGATCGACCCGCTTTTCGTAGAGCGTGAGAATGAAACTGCCGCGGTCGGTCTGGAGAAAATAGTTGGAGTTCTCCACGCCCTCCGCGATCCCCTTGTAGGAGACGAGCGCGCCGATATCGTAGGCGCCGAGAAACGCCGCCAGCTCGTCGTCCGCCACCTGGGTATAGACCGCCATGTCCGTTGCTTAAGCCCAACCCCGGTTTCCTACAAGGGGCGTCGGATCGACCGGGAAGGCGCGCCGTTGCGCCACAAACCGATATCGACGGGAGCGCGCCGCGGTGCGCGCGCGGCTTGCCGGACGCGGGCCGCGCGGCTACGGTGCCGCCGGCATGAGACAGGCCGGCAAACCGGGGGAGCGAGAATATGGCGGGACAGATTGCGGCGTTGGAACCGAAGGGCGTGACCCTGGAGGCGGGCAAGAACTATGCCTGGTGCGCCTGCGGGCTCAGCAAGACGCAGCCCTTCTGCGACGGCGCCCACAAGGCGACCGACATGAAGCCGCTGGTGTTCAAACAGGAAGAAACCGCGGAAGCCTGGCTGTGCCAGTGCAAGCAGACCGGGAACGGCCCGTTCTGCGACGGCACCCATAACGGGCTGTAGCGGGCCTCGCTGCAGCGTATAGTATCGATCCGGGATCGTCCGCGCTGCTGCCTGCTGCCCCGGCGGCTTGACACGCCGCCTGCATCCGCTACCTTTCCGATACAGCCTCAGACGCCTGCGGGAGAGATCGGGCGCGCTGTCAAGCGCGTTCGGCGCCGAAGGAGCAACCGCCCCGGAAACTCTCAGGCACCAGGGACCGCAGGGGGAGGCTGCTCTGGAAAGCAGGCGGCCGTGCGCGAGCCCAGCGCCGCCTCACCGAAGGGGAAAGACCGGCTGCCGCCCTATCCGGGCAGGTGTGCCGGTTCAAGCTCTCAGGTTGTGCGACAGAGGGGGCGTGTCCGGCCGTACACGATCGGCAGGACGCAGCCTCAACCGCTCGCGCCATCCGGCCGGGGCCTATCCCATGGCAACCGATAACAAGACCGGGGCGGCGGCCCTTCGCACACCGCTCTACGACCTGCATGTCGCGCAGGGCGGCCGCATGGTCGATTTCGCCGGCTATGCGTTGCCGGTCCAGTATCGCGGCATCATTGCCGAGCACGAGCATGCGCGCCGCAGGGCCGCCCTGTTCGATGTGTCCCATATGGGCCAGGCGCGGATCGTAGGCGCACAGGCGTCGGAAGCGCTGGAAAGCCTGGTCCCGGCCGACATAGCCGGGCTCGGCACAGGGCGCATGCGCTATACCCAGCTGACCGGCGACAATGGCGGCATCCGGGACGATCTCATGGTCACCCGCCTGTCCGAAGACACCCTGGCGATCGTTGTCAACGCTGCCTGCAAGGCGGAAGACTTCGCCTATATCGGCGGGGCGCTGGCGGCCTGGAACTGCGCCCTCGAGGAGGATGCCGGCGCGGCTCTGCTGGCGCTGCAGGGCCCGCAGGCCGGCGCCGTGCTCGAGGCCGCGATCCCCGGCGCCGACGGCCTGGCCTTCCTGCAGGCCGCCGCCTTCGACTGGCGCGGCGCGCCGCTGTGGATCTCGCGCAGCGGCTATACCGGCGAGGACGGCTTCGAAATCTCGCTGCCGCAGAGCCATGCCGCGACGCTGGCGGAAGTGCTGCTCGCGTGCGACAGCGTTGAGTTTGCCGGCCTCGGCGCGCGGGATTCGCTGCGCCTGGAAGCCGGCCTTTGCCTCTATGGCCACGATATCGACACCGGCACCACGCCGGTCGAGGCCGGCCTTGCCTGGTCGATCGGCAAACGACGGCGCGCCGAAGGCGGTTTCCCCGGCGCTGAAACGATTCTCGGG
>FZLR01000024.1 GCA_900197615.1 Rhodospirillaceae bacterium Spongia-Bin9 | reverse complement strand
TGGCAAAACGCTTGACTAACAAGACAGTCGCTCCACTCCGCCGCCCGCCGGGCGGCTCCGGTCGGAATGACGGGAAGAGGTTCGGGCATTCTGTCGAACCTGCAATCCATCGTGCTGCCCCGGAAGTCCGAAGAAAACGTCTTGTGCGGGGTTACTCATGTTACCCCGATGACGCCCCCGTCCGGTGGCGGAACAGGGCGCGGTCGCGGGTCAGGCCGAAGATGCTGGCGAAGACGATGCCGGTACCGACCCAGACCCAGATGTCCGGCCATTCGGCGAACAGGATCAGCCCGGCGAGCGCCGCGAAGGGCATGCGCAGGAAATCGAACGGCCCGGAGAAGCTGGCGTCGGCCGCAGCGATGGCGCGCGCCAGGCCGTATTGCGCCCCGGTGCCGAGGACGGCGATCGCCGCGATCCAGTACAGGTCGTTCCATTGCGGGGCGTACGAATTGTAGACGAACGGTATTGCCGCGGCGGCGCCGATCATCAGGTTGGTCCAGCCGACGATCCGGCTCGCCGGCTCCGTGCGCGAGAGATGCTTGTTGATCGCCGAACTGGTGGCGAAGAGCACCGCCGAGGCCAGCGCAGTCAGTGCGGCGATCTGGACGACCGCCGCTCCCGGCCTGAGGATCACGACGATGCCGGCGAAGCCCAGGCCGATCGCGGCCCAACGGACCGGCGACACCTTTTCGCCGAGGAACATGCCGGCAAGCAGGGCGAGGAAGATCGGCGTCGTCCCGCTGAGCACGGTCGCTTCGGCCATCGGCATCCAGGTCAGGGCGAAATAGAAGCAGGTCTGGGCGGTGAAGATAAACAGGCCGCGCAGGACGAACCAGGGCATGGCCTTGCGCAGGGGCCCGCCGTGCCCCATCCGGCCCGCGCGCCGGATCAGCGGCATCATCACCGCAACGGACAGGAGCGCGCGGTAGAAGGACAGGTCGGAGATCGGCACCCGGCCCTCGAGCATACGTACGCAGACCGCGACAAGGGTCCACAGCGTGACCGCGAGCGTCATCCACAGGGCGGATTGCAGGCGCCGGTCCGGCGCGACTGCCACGGAAGGCTCAGCCACGACAGGGAACGGTCAGGTCGAAGGGCCTTTCAGCTCGACCGTGTTGCCCTCCGGGTCGGTCAGGTAGATCGACGGGCCGTAGCCGGTCGCGCCGTAGCGGATGGCGGACTCCTCAACCTGCAGGCCGTGCGCTTCGAGCGCGCTACGGATCGCGTCTTCGTCCCATGGATCGACCAGCAGGCAGAAATGGTCCTGGTTGTGGGCCTCCCGGCCCGGCGCCGGCCCTTTCTCCCGGCCGATCGGGCCGTCGACGGTCGCGAAGTCGATCAGCGCATCGCCGGCGCGCATCTGCCAGAGGCCGAGGTCTTCCTGAACCTTTTCGAGCGTGCAGCCGAGCACCTCCCCATAATAGCGGAGCATCCCATCGATATCCCGCACGCGCAGGACGATATGGTCCAGCCCCTTGATCGGTATTGGATTTTCGGCCATCCGGCGCCCTCTTTCAGCCGGCTCCGCCGCCGGCCAGGTCCGCGAAGCGGTCGAGATGATAGTCCGCATCGCCGAACAGGCTGCCGATCGCGGTGATGCGCTTGAAATAGGAGCTGATCGGCATTTCCTTCGTCATGCCCATACCGCCGTGCATCTGGATCGCATCCTGGCCGACCAGCTTGCCCTTCTCGCCCGCATAGGCCTTGGCCGCCGATGCCGCCCGGGACACCTCGCGCCCGCCGCCGGCCGCGCCCCGGACGACCGCCATATAGGCCATGGACTGGGTCTGCTCCATGTGAATGAACATCTCCGCCATCCGGTGCTGCAGCACCTGGAAGGACGAGAGCGGTACGCCGAACTGCTTGCGGTTCTTGATATAATCCTGGGTCTGGCTCACCAGAGCCTGCATGACGCCGGCGGCTTCGCAGCACAGGACTGCCGTCGCGACATCGACAGCGGGTTCGAGCAGCGCCAAGCCGTCGTCGATCTCTCCGAGCACCGCATCGCCGCCGGCCCGGACCCCCGAAAGGGTCGCTTCCGCCGCCCGGCTGTCGTCCATGGTCCTGTAGGGCCGCAGCTCGACACCGTCGGCATCGGCGGGCAGCAGGAACAGGGTGATGCCGCGCGCGTCGGTCCGTGCGCCCGCAGTGCGGGCCGGAACGATCAGAAAGTCGGCCGACGGCGCGTTGAAGACGACGGCTTTGCGGCCGCTTATCGACAGGTCGCCGCCGCTCTTCTCCGCCATTGTCGCAACATCGTTGAGCGCATAGCGCCCCTGCGGTTCGGCGAAACCCGTTGCGAGTTGCAGCTTGCCGGCGATCAGCGCTTCCAGCAGATCGGTGCGGCCGGCCCGGGCCAGCAGGCCGCCGCCGAGCACGACCGTCCAGAGATAGGGCTCGACCGCCAGCCCCTTGCCCAGCGCCTCCGAAATCAGGCCGGCCTCGACCGGCCCGCCGCCGTGACCGCCGGCCGCTTCCGGAAACGGCACGCCCAGCCAGCCCAGTTCGGCGAATATCGCCCAGTTCTCCGCGCTCCAGCCGGTCTCGCTTTCGGCCAGCCGGGTGCGGATGTCGAAGCCGTAGTCCCGCTCGACAAAGCGGTCGACGCTTTCCTGGAGCAGCTTCTGTTCGTCGGTCAGGGCAAAGGGCATGGATGCATCCCGTCAGCGATAGTCAGGCAGCGGCGACTCGAAACCGCACGACCGGGCAGGCGATGGCCGCGAACGCCCAACGAACCCGAGCGTCTAGAAGCCCAGCACCATCTTGGAGATGATGCCGCGCTGGACCTCGTTGGAGCCGCCGTAGATCGAGGTCTTGCGCAGGTTGAAATAAACCGGCGCCAGGCTGGCCGCATAATCCGGCCCGACCGACGGCTCGTTCCAGCCGAATTCGAGCGCTTCCGGCGTGTCGGGATGGCTGTAGTAGCCGATCGCCTCCATCAGCAGTTCGCTCAATTCCTGCTGCAGTTCGGTCGCGCGAATCTTGAGCAGCGAGGCTTCCGGGCCCGGCGCCCCGCCGGCGCTCTCGGCCGAGACGACGCGCAGCAGCGTCATTTCGAGCGCCATCAGGTCGATTTCGGCCCGGGCGATCTTCTCGCGGAAGCGCGGATCGTCGAGCAGCGGCGCGCCGTTCTTCTGCTCGGCTGCGGCGATCTCTGTGAGCTTTTCGAGCTGCGCCTTGGAACGACCGATCTCGGCGATGCTGGTGCGCTCGTGGCCGAGCAGGAACTTGGCGATGGTCCAGCCCTTGTTCTCGGCGCCGACCCGGTTGGAGACCGGCACCGCGACGTCGTCGAAGAAAACCTCGTTGACCTCGTGGCCGCCCTCCATGGTGACGATCGGCTTCACCTCGATGCCGGGCGTCGCCATGTCGATCAGCAGGAAGGAGATGCCTTCCTGCTTCTTGACCGTGTCGTCGGTGCGCACGAGGCAGAAGATCCAGTCCGCCCAATGGGCCGCCGTCGTCCAGGTCTTCTGGCCGTTGACGATGTAGGTGTCGCCGTCGCGCACCGCCCTGGTCTTGAGCGACGCCAGATCGGACCCCGATCCGGGTTCGGAATAGCCCTGGCACCACTGGATCTCGGCGCTCGCGATCTTCGGCAGATGCTGCGCCTTCTGCTCGTCGCTGCCGAACGCCTGGATCACCGGCCCGACCATCTTCAGGCCGAAAGGCATCAGGCGCGGGCAGTGGTTGCGGCCGGTTTCCTCCTCGAAGATATGGCGCTGCATCGGCGTCCAGTCCGGCCCGCCGTATTCGACCGGCCAGCCCGGCGCGCCCCAGCCGTTGGCGTGCAGGATCCGGTGCCAGCCGATCATGTCGTCCTTGGTGAGCTTCAGGCCGCGGCGCATTTTATCGCGCGTGTCCGACGGCAGGCTCTTGTCGATGAAGGCCCTGACTTCGTCGCGGAAGGCCTGGTCTTCGCTGCCGATGTCGAGGTCCATGCATTCCTCCCTGGGCGCTGAAAGACCGGGCCGGCAACGGCCGGGCCCGGACCTTGGCCGAAAAGGACCAATTGATTCGCCTGTCACCGGATTATAGGAAGCGCCAGATCGTTGCAACCGGACCCTTTGGCCCCTGCCGGGCCGGGCCGGTTCGACGCCCTTTCGAGAGACCGGACGACCCCCGATGAAATACGACGACCTGTTCCGCCTCGACGGCAAGGTGGCCCTGATTACCGGCTCTTCCAAAGGCATCGGCCGGGCAACGGCGGAGGCCATGGCGGCGCAGGGCGCGAAGGTCGTCATCTCCAGCCGCAAGCTGGACAAGTGCGAGGATGTCGCCCAGGGCATCCGCGACGAGGGCGGCGAAGCCGTCGCCATCGCCTGCAACATCTCCCACAAGGAGCAGTTGCAGGAGCTGGTCGACCGGGCCAACGCCCATTACGGCCGGATCGACATCCTGGTCTGCAATGCCGCGGTCAACCCTTATTTCGGCACCTTGCAGGACCTGCCGGACGAGGCTTACGAGAAGACGACCGGCGCCAACCTGCGCTCCAACATCTGGCTATGCCAGATGGCGATCCCGCAAATGGCCGACCGCAAGGACGGCGCCGTCATTATCATCTCCTCGGTCGGCGGCCTGAAAGGCACCCGCTATCTCGGCATCTACGGTATTACCAAGGCGGCCGATTCGGCGCTGGCGCGCAACCTGTCGGTCGAATGGGGCGACCGGAACGTGCGGGTGAACGCTATCGCGCCCTCGATCATCAAGACGGATATGGCCCGCGCCCTGTGGGAGAACGAGGAAATCTACAACGCCGCGGTGAAGCATTACGCGCTCAAGCGAATCGGCTATGTCGAAGAGGTTGCCGGCGCTGCGGTTTTCCTGGCCTCGAAGGCCGGCAACTTCACCACCGGCCACACCCTTGTCGTCGACGGCGGCGCGACGATCAGCGGGGAGTTCTAGGCGAATGCCCCACCCTCGGAACGGCTCCCTCGATACGGCGCGGAGCCTCTCCCGAGCGAAGCCGAGGGGCACCTCGGGATGAGGGGGAAAATTAGCGCTTTCTCCCGCGCCCCGAGTAGCCGCGAAACGGTGTATCGTAGGGCCGGCCCGCATCCTGCGCGGCGGACGCTACGGACCCTCCGGATTCCGCTGCTGCCGCCAGGCGATGATCGGGCGCTCCGGAGATATTTCCGGAGTCGTGCTGACGCAACCGTGGCGCAACAACAGAGATACGGGGCATTGAGCGAATTGGCGCCGGATCGATTATTCGTCCAGCACGTCGAACATTCCATCTTCGGTACGGCCGCGGCGCAAACCGTCAAAGTAAGCTACCGTTGTAGGTAATTTTGCACCCTTCGGAATGTAGTGACGGTAGATTCCATACTTAAAATATACATACTCCGTGCAACCGTGAACCAAGGTAGGACCGAAGGCCGTTATCTTTCTTTTGCCATTAACGAAAATTTGCACATAACCAAATTGCTCGGTTGTCCACAGTGCATTTATGACGATATCATACCACTTTCCCTTAGACTGCCTTCCATTATCAACTAATGATGTGTCGAATTCTACAGGAACAGGAATTCCTTTAACGTATATCTCACCACTCGGGACTTGAGTAATTTGCAATACCGGTCCACATCTTTTTCTTCCCGTCTGCGCATAAATTTGTACAAAATTGATGTCTATGCCGGATAGTCTTTTATTTTCCTTCGGAATATATAGAGAAAATCTATACCAAAATAGATCTCCAATAGTCCCGGTACGGGTGCTAGTGCCGTGTGAGGTTAATTCGTGTCTTTCTCTCTCATTTTCACAATCGTTCCAAGTAAAATTGTTATTCCACCCGCAATCGCCGGCCCTGACTTCGAACCGATCAGAATATTTGCCGTACCTGACGGGATGCGGAGCTTCAGTGTTGGTATAGCCCCAAGGTTTATGGCCCGGCTCGGACGATTTCCTGAAAATCCAGGTATCAAACGCTTGGGCAGGCGTAGCGATTGCACACACTACAAGAAAATGAAAAATTCGGTTCACAAATTGCATACCTGTTCCGGCAATCGATTCGACTATTGGAAAAAACGTAGTCTGTCAAACTGGAACGGTGTATCAGGGAGCAAGGACGGTTGGGACAACGGCAAATTCAGCGGACGAAAAAACCGTATACCACTATAAGCGTAGTTCGGATTGGCCTTCCGACCCCTCTGCTATTGCCCTCTCTTACGTTTGTGTCATGCCACAACGCGACAGAAGGAAACACAGAGCGAGTGCAGCGAATTACAACAGGATCGGAACATGGTCAACATCATCGGCCCGGCAGCATCGCAATCTCGCGCACCAGCTTGCTCAGGATGACTTCCTCGAACGGCGTCTCCTCGTCCGCCGTCATGACGAAGGCGCCGGGGCCGCCGATCACCTCCTGCCTGTAGTGCACCTCCAGCGGCACGCCGAAACTGCTGCGGAAGCTGGTGCCGGTGCGGGTCTTGATCGCCAGGCCGTTGATGGTGATCCCGGCCTTGAGCGCCGCCGCGCGCACAGCCTGCAGCGGCGGCCCGTTGATCTGCGGGCCGTCGCCGGAAATGTCGATGATCTTCTGCTTGCCGTCATAGGCGTTGGACAGGATCTGCTTCGTCGAATAGGCGATCGCCGCGCTGATCGAATTGTAGCCGAACACCTCGCGCGGCGCCGCGACCAGCCGTTTGGCGAATGCCTTCGCCGAGGCCGGGTCGCTTATCACCGTCCAGTCGACGATGGTCTCGACCGATTCCGGCGCGCCCCATTCGACGAACAGCACGGCGATTTTCCGGAATTCGCCGCCGCGGATCGCGTTGAGCACCAGTGGGTGTGCAATCGCCCGCGCATACCCCTTCCGCTGCAGGGCGAACTCGATATCGTCGATCGAGCCCGACCCATCGACCGCCAGCACCAGCTCGACATCGACCTTTTCCGCCGAAATTGCGGGTGCAGCGGCAAAGGCGGCGAGGCAGAATGCCAATAGCAGAACGAACGGCTTCATCCGGGGAAAATACCACGGATTGGCCGGTCGGCACGCCGAAATCGGCGATCCGCTCCGACGGCAACCGGCGCTTGCAGTCCGGGCGGCGCTGCCCCGGCTTTGCAAAGCGCCGGATTGTTGCCTATTGAAACCCGCACGGACCGCGTCTCCCGGCGCGCCGAAACCGCATTTCGCAACCTACGGCAAGATGGCCCTGAACCCGAAAATCGTTCGCGTCCGGTCGAGCCGGCTGGCGGATCTGGACATGGAAAACACGGTTTTCGGAGAGGTTTTCTCCGATCACATGTTCTCCATGGTCTATCAGAACGGCCGCTGGGGCAGCCCGGAAATCGTGCCCTACGGCCCGGTGCCGCTGTCGCCGGCCAGTATCGCGCTCAACTATGCACAGGCCGTTTTCGAGGGCATGAAGGCCTACCGCGGCGCGGATGGGACTCTCCGCCTGTTCCGGCCCTACCGGAACGCCGCGCGCCTGCGTGCCTCCTGCGAGCGGCTCTGCATCCCGCCGATCGGCGAGCAGGTCTTCGTCGACGCCCTCAAGGCGCTGATCGCCGTAGACGCGGACTGGGTGCCGGCGCTGCCCGGCTGTGCGCTCTATATCCGCCCGGTTGTGTTTTCGGCCGAAGACCATATCGAGGTCCGGCCCTCCCGGCGCTATCGCTTCATCGTCGTAACCGCGCCGGTCGGCCGGTATTTCACCGGCGGCGGCGGACTGTCGCTCAAGGTCGAGGAATACTACACCCGCAGCCCCGCCGAAGGCGGCCTCGGCGCTTCCAAGGCCGCGGCGAACTACGCCGGAACGATCCTGTCTTCGGAAGGCGCCCGGCGCGAGGGCTTCGACCAGGTGCTCTGGCTGGACGGCCGCGAACGCCGCTATGTCGAGGAAGCCGGGCTGATGAACGTCTTCTTCAAGATCGGCGGGCGGACGGTCACGCCGCCGATCGGCGACAGCATCCTTCCCGGCGTTACCCGCGACAGCCTGATAACCCTGCTGCGCGACCGCGGCGTCCCGGTCGAGGAGCAACGCATCGCCATCGACGAGGTGCTTGCCGCCGCCCGCGCCGGCACGCTCGAGGAGATGTTCGCCTCCGCGACCGCCGCCGTGGTGGCGCCGATCGGCAATCTCCCCTGGCGCGGCGAGGCCATCGCGCCCCGGGAGGCCGCACCGGGGCCCCTGACCGGAGCGCTGTACGAGGAATTGACCGGAATCCAGTTCGGGCGGATCGCCGATCCGCACGGCTGGACCGAAATCGTCGAAACCGGCTGACCGCCCGGCCGGCAACCCTTTGGATCAGCGCAGCCGCAGGCGCTTGCCGAGCTGCCGGTCCTGCGCGCGGCGGTAGATTTCCGATGCAAGGGCAACGTCGGTACTGGCAAGGCCCGTGACGGTGACGAGCACACGCTCGCCGGGCGGCTTCTCCTGCCGGCCCGCGTGAACGAGGCTGCCCAGCTCGACCCGTTCGGCCGGCAGCGCAAAATCCGGCCGGCCGCCCGATTCACGGGCGATCCGTGCGGCGCGCTGGATGGCGGCGTCGCTGTCGGTCGCGAAACGGTCGACCGACCGATAGGTTTCATCGTCCCAGCAATAGGGATAATCGAAGGATATCGCGGTGGTTCCCGGCGACAGCCAGTCGGAAAAGAGACGCGGCTCCGGTCGATGAGGCGTTGACGAGACCACGATGTCCATCCCGGCGACCGCATCGCGGTTGTCGGCAGCCGGATGGAGCCGCCATTGGCCCTGCCCTGCCATCCGGGCGCAGAACGCCTCGCGCGATTCCGGTGTCCGCGACGCGACATGGACTTCCTCCAGGCTCGGAAACGCTTCCGCCATCGTCTTGAGGCTCCAGTGCCCGAGGCCGCCGCAGCCGACCAGGCCGAGCCGTTTCGGCTCCGGCCCCGCCAGATACCTTGCCGCGACCGCCGCGCAGGCCGCGGTGCGCACGAAGGTGATCCACAGCCCTTCCATGAAGCAGGCCGGCTGGCCGGTATCGGCGTCGTAGACCAGGATCACGGCCGAGGAATCGTGCAGCCCCCGGTCGAAATTTCCCGGATAGTAGGTGACCGCCTTGGCGCCGAGGGCGCGTCGGCCGTCGACCCAGGCCGGCATGGCGTGCAGGAAGCTGCGCGGATAGTCCGGGCGGACGCCGATCTTGACCGGCACGTCGACCCGGCCTTCGCCGTCCAGCCGGAACGTATCCTCGACGATATCGATCGTTTCGGCCAGCGGCGGCGCAGCGGCCTCGACCGCGTCCTGATCGAGAAACAGCAGACTGAGTTCGTGCTGGGCCACTGGCGAATTCCTTATCGGCGGGCGGGCGCCGCCCCGGCCTTCATTCGATAATGCGAAGCTCCCAGCCGGGGATATTGGAGAGCTGCTCCCAACCGGTCGCCGTCATAACGATATGCTCCTCCGGGTTCACCAGGCCGTCGACGCTCTCGATCTTGGGTTCCGGGGTCAGCATCATGCCCTCCTGCAACACCCGCTCGTCGAAGGCGTTGATCGACGGCGGCTCGTTGCCCAGGCCGATGCCGTGGCCGATCCGCTTGGCCGGATGATCGGAATAATTCCGCCATTCAGGATGTCCGGCCATGAGCGACTGCGAGTATTCGAAGATATCGCGCAACGCGACGCCCGGCTTCATCCGGTCCATGACCTGGAACAGCAGGTCCCACATGCCGTTGTGTTCGTGGAGCTGCCGTGCGGTCGGCTTGCCGAAAACCGCCCGCCGGGTGAAATCCATCCGGTAGCCCAGGTAAGCGGGGCCGCCGTCCAGATAGAGCACGTCGCCTTTCCGGAATGCGCCGCCCTCGCCGGTTGCGCCGAGCACGGTCGGGGGACCGGAATCCAGATCGGAGCCGGCCTCGTTGTAGCGTTGCATGATCCGGGTTTGGATTTCGCGGACCGTCACGCCCGGTTCGAGTTCGTCGAGCGTCTGCCGCCAGGCGCGCCCGCCGATGTCGCAGGCCCGCCGGGCGCAGTCGATCTCCCAGGCCGACTTGATCATCCGGCAGCCCCAGACGACGGGGCCGGAATCGACGAACTGCACCTTCGGCAGATCCCGGCGCAAGCGCTCGAAATCGCGGAGCGGCAGGCTCAGCACCGTTTCCCGGCCGAGTTCGATGGCGAGGACGGAACTGTCCAGATCCCGGTCGACGATCGCGTCCCTGAGGCCCCAGTCGACCGCCTCTTCGGTCGTAAAGGGAACTTCCGGATAGATCCGCCGGTCTTCGACCCAGGACGGGAACGGCCGGTTGTAGACGCGGGCGAACATTTCCGGCCCGGACCAGCTCACGATCGCCGGCTCGCCGTCGAGCGGCAGGAGGAAAATGTTGGGCCGGAGCCGCAACGCGGCGGGCGCCCGCTGGCCGCTGAAATAATAGTAGCTTATCGGGTCGGTGACGATCAGGCCGTCGATGCCGCGCTCGCGCATGATCCGGCGGGCGTGCCGGGTCCGGCTCTCGAATTCCTCGCGCGGAATTGCCGACATTACCGTCCTCCGTCGACCGCCGCCCGAACGGCTTCCCGGAAACGGCGGGGCCCGGCGAACCTAGCGCGCCGCCGCCCATTCCCGGAAGGTCGTCCCCTGCCCGGCCACTTCGCGCAGCAGCGTCGCGGGTTCCAGCCAGTCCGAATCGCGCGTGGCGGCATAGTGCTCCAGCCGCTCCAGGACATGCGCCGGGCCGATCTCGTCGGCCCAGTGCATCGGCCCGCCGCGGTAGCGCGGGAAACCGTAGCCGTAGATCCAGATCAGGTCGATATCGAGCGGCCGGGCGGCGATGCCCTCGGCGAGCAGCTTGGCGCCTTCGTTGATCAGCGGATACAGGCAGCGCTCGAGGATTTCGTCGTCGGAAACGTCCCGCCGTTCGATGCCGAGATCGGCCGACGCCTTCTCGATCAGCGCCGTCACCTCGGCATTGGGCTTCGGCGTCCGGCTGCCGGGTTCGTAGTCGTACCAGCCTTTTCGGGTTTTCTGGCCGTAGCGGCCGAGATGGTAGATCTTGTCGGCGACCGTCGATTCGCGCTTGTTGGTCCGGCCGAGTTTCTTGATCCGCTCCTGGCGCACCAGATAGCCGACATCGACGCCGGCAAGGTCGCCCATGGCGAACGGGCCCATCGGCAGGCCGAACTCGAACATCACCCGGTCGACATCCTGGGGCAGCGCGCCCTCCTCGATCAGGAAGTTCGCCTGCCGGCTGTACTGGTAGAGCATGCGGTTGCCGACGAAGCCGTCGCACACGCCGCACATGACGCCGACCTTACCGATCTTCGGCGCCATTTTCATGGCTGTCTGCGCCGTCTCGTCCGAGGTTTTCGCGCCGCGCACGATCTCGATCAGCCGCATCACGTTGGCAGGGCTGAAGAAATGGGTGCCGACCACGGCTTCCGGCCGCGAGGTCGCGTCGGCAATTTCGTCGACGTCGAGGGTCGAGGTGTTGGTCGCCAGAACCGCGCCATCCTTGCAGACCGAATCGAGCGTGCCGAACACCTGCTTCTTGATGTCCATGTTTTCGAATACCGCCTCGATGACGATGTCGGCGTCGGCCAGCTCGGCATAGTCGGAGGCGCCGGTAATCAGCGCCATGCGCCGGTCCATCGCTTCCTGGCTCAGCCGGCCTCGCGACACGGTCCCGGCGTAGTTGTCGCGTATGATGCCGAGGCCCCTTTCCAGCGCCTCTTCGCTCGTTTCCAGCACCGTGACCGGGATGCCGGCGTTGGCGAAATTCATCGCGATGCCGCCGCCCATGGTGCCGCAGCCGAGGACTGCGGCCTTCTCGACCGTCCCGGCCGGTGTGTCCTTCGGGATCGAGGGATGGCGCGCCGCCTGCCGGTCGGAGAAGAAGACGTGGCGCATGGCGCGGGCTTCCGGCGTGCCTTGGCACTCCCGGAACACCGCCCGCTCGGCTTCGACCGCCTCGTCGTAGGGCAGGACGATCTTGGCGACCGCATCGACCGCCTTGAAGCGGGCCTCGAACCCGCGCCAGCGCCGGGCCATGCCCTTCTTGTAGTCGTCGAAGAAGCCGTCCGGAATCTCGCCGATCTTCGAATCGTCCTCGCGCAGCTTCTTCGGCGGCCGGGCGAGCGCGATCGCCGCCGCCGCCTCGACCGGATCGTCCTCAATCGCCTCAATAATACCTAACTCCAGCGCCCTGGCGGCCGACACCAGATCGCCGCTCACAATCATGTCGAGCGCCGATTTGAGGCCGGTCAGACGGGGCAGGCGCTGGGTGCCCGTGGCTCCGGGAATGGTGCCCAGATTGACCTCCGGCAGGCCGAGCCGCGCCTTCGGGCCGGCGACCCGGTAATGGCAGCCGAGCGCGACCTCCAGCCCGCCGCCGGCCGCCGCGCCGTTGACCGCGGCGACCACCGTCTTGTTGCAGTCCTCGACGGCGTGGACGCCGGCAGTCAGGCTCGGCGCGCCCGGCGGGTTCGGCTTGCCGAACTCGCGGATGTCGGCGCCGGCGATGAAGGCCCGGCCGGCCCCGGTCAGCACAACGCCCTTCACCGAATCGTCGGCGTCGATTTCGAGCATCGTATCGCGCAGCTGCCGGCGCATGGCCGAGCTGATGGCGTTGACCGGCGGATTGTTCAGCGTAACGACGCGCACGCCGTCCGGCCGGTCACGGGTTTCGACGACGACTGTTTCGGTTTCGGGGTCTGTCGTTTGGATCATGGGTTCGGTCTCAGTTTAGGGCAGGTCAGGCGCATCCCTTACCGTCATATCGACCGGAGCGGCCCGTTCGGCCGCGGAGTGGAGATATCTTTCCTGCGCTGAACGGGGCCCGGAGCACCGCGAGGGACAGATTTCTCCGCTCGCTGCGCTCGGTCGAAATGACGGGAAGGGGTTACGGTCGGAAACACACACCTACATATGCTTGCCGATCTCCATGCGGGCGATCTGGGCCTTGTGGACTTCGTCCGGACCGTCGGCAAAACGGAGAATCCGGCCGGCCGCCCACAGCTTGGGCAGGATGGTGTCTTCGGTCAGGCCGCAGGCGCCGTGGACCTGCATGGCGCGGTCGGCGACCCGCAGCAGCATGTTCGGGCCTGCCACCTTGATCGCGGCGATCTCCAGCCGCGCCGCCTTGTTGCCCACCGTGTCCATCATATGGGCGGCGTTAAGCGTGAGCAGCCGGGCCTGGTCGATGTCGATCCGGCTCTCGGCGATCCAGTCGCGGATCAGGCCCTGGTCGATCACCTTGACGCCGAAGGTCGTGCGGCCCGCGGCGCGCCGGATCATCAACTCAAGCGCGCGTTCGGCCATGCCGATCATGCGCATGCAATGGTGAATGCGGCCGGGGCCGAGGCGGCCTTGCGCGATCTCGAAGCCGCGGCCCTCGCCGAGCAGCATGTTGGAGGCCGGCACGCGGACATTGTCGAAGGTCACCTCCCAATGGCCTTCCGGCGCGTCGTCGAAGCCCATGACCGGCAGGAAGCGGTGGATCGTAATGCCCGGCGTACCCGGCTCGACCAGGATCTGCGACTGCTGGTTGTAGCGCGGCGCCTCGGGATCGGACTTGCCCATCACGATCCAGATCTTCGTGCGCTTGTCGCCGGCGCCGGAGGCCCACCATTTGCGGCCGTTTATGACATACTCGTCGCCGTCGCGCCGGATTGCGGTCTGGATATTGGTCGCGTCCGAGGAGGCGACGTCCGGCTCGGTCATGCAGAAGGCGGAGCGGATCTCGCCGGCGAGCAGCGGCTTGAGCCATTTCTCCTTCTGCTCTTCGGTGCCGTAGCGGGTGAACACCTCCATGTTGCCAGTATCCGGCGCGGAACAGTTGCAGGATTCCGGCGCCAGATGCGGCGAGCGGCCGAGGATTTCGCACAGATGGGCGTATTCCAGGTTGGTCAGTCCGGCGCCCAGGTTGCTCTCGGGCAGGAACAGGTTCCACAGGCCCCGCTTCTTCGCCTCGGCCTTCAGCTCCTCCAGGACCGGCGGCGCGTCCCAGCGGTCGCCGGCATTGTGCTGCTCTTCGTAGACCGCCTCGCTCGGGTAGACATGGCGGTCCATGTAATCGAGCAGATTGTCCTTCAGTTCCTGAGCGCGCGGCGTCACGTCGCGAAGCATGGGCGCTTTCCTCCGGCTTTCCCGTGTCTCGAATTTGCGCGGACCCTATCGTCCGGGCCGAACGATGGCCAGCGGCAAGGGCGCGCGGGCGGCCCGGTCCGGGCGGACAAAAAAGCCGCGCGACAGGCGTGTCCTCTGCTGACTTTGGGCGGGGTGCCGGGTTGCTCGGCGCGCCGGACAACGCAATATCCCGTCGCCCGGTGCCGCCGACCGGGCCGCAATGCCGGAGATCGTTCAATCCACGCCCGCAACCGCCAGAATCGAAGATGGTGAAACGATTTCTACGGATACGGCCCGAAGGCCCGGCGACGCATCATATCGGCTGGCGCGAGGTCCTGGCCCGGGAGCATCTGCCCCGGCTGCTCGTCTTGTGCCTCGCGATCTGGCTGCACGCGGCCAATTCGATGCTGACGGCGACGACCATGCCGGCGGCGGTCGGCGACATCGGCGGCCTGCGGCTCATCAGCTGGGCCTTCGCCCTGTACCTGATGGGCTCGATCGTCGCCGCGACGGCGGTCAGCGCCTTCGTCGCCAATCATGGCCTGCGCCGCACCATGCTGGCCGCGACCCTGCTCTACACCGTCGGAACCGTCATCTGCGCCGCCGCGCCGACGATGCCGGTGCTGCTTGCCGGGCGGACGGTGCAGGGGCTCGGCGGCGGCGCATTGATCGCGCTGGTCTATATCGGCCAGGACCGCTTCTTCCCGAGCCGGCTGGTGCCGCGGATCATGGCCATCCTCTCGGTGGTGTGGATGGCGTCGGCGCTGTCCGGGCCGCTGATCGGCGGCGCGTTCGCCACCGCCGGGATATGGCGCTTCGCCTTCTGGTCGTTCGCGCTGCAGGGTCTGCTGCTCGCGGTGGCGGTGTATCCGCTGTTGGCCAGGGCCGGGGCCGGCCCGGCGGTGCAGGCGCGGCCGGTTCCCGCCGTGCGGCTCGGCCTCGTCGCCGTGGCGATCATCGGGATTTCGTTTGCGGGGACGGTGAACGGCATGGTCCCGGCCGCGGCGCTCCTGCTCTCGGGATGCGCCTGCCTCGTGCTGTTCGTCAGGCGCGATTCCGTAGCCGACGCGCGCTCCCGGCTCCTGCCGGCCCACGCGACCGATCTCGGCCATCCGGTCGGCTCCGGCATCGCGATGACCTTCCTGCTCTGCCTGTGCATGATGTCGTTCCTGGTCTACGGGCCGATCCTGCTGATCCGACTCTACGGTCTGACGGCGCTCGAAGCCGGCCTCGTCGTGGTCAGCGAATCGCTCGGCTGGACCGCCGGCGCGTTCTTCCTGTCCGGCCTCGCCCCGGCCCAGGAGAGCCGGCTGGTCCGGAGCGGCAGCGCCCTGCTGCTGGCCGGGATCGCGGCGCTGGCCTGGTTCATGCCCTACGGCCCGCTCTGGCTCATCGTCGTCGCGGCCTTCTTCGGCACGGCCGGATTCGGCATGATGTGGGGCTACATCATCAAGCTGGTGATCGCGAATGCCGACGACGGCGACCGCGAACGCGCCGGATCGTTCCTGCCGAGCGCCCAGCAGACCGGCTTTGCGCTCGGCGCGGCGCTGACCGGCATCATCGCCAACGGGCTCGGCTTCGAGCAAATGACGCAGCCGGAGGAATACAGGATCGCCGCCTTCTGGCTGTTCGCCGGCTTCGTACCGCCGGCCCTGCTCGGCTGCCTGATCGCGTGGCGCTTCAGCAACCGGATCGCAGACGGCCGGGAGACGGGCTAGTGTAGTGTTCCTGCCGAAAAAGCGATGGAGCGGTGTTGGGAAACTTCGTTCGACCGTCACATTAATGATGGCACGAAACCGACTTATCCCGGTCTTCAATCCGATTCTGTCAGGTGCGAATACCTCTGCCGCCATTCGATACAACGCTGCGCATCGCGTTCTTCATAAGCGCGCAAGGCAGACTGCGGGTCCAGCGTGAACGTGTTCTCCCTGTCCTCACCCAATGCCGTCAATCGCATGGTATACCAGGCCGTTACCCCGCCTCTAGGCGGGGATTCGAATTTCGGAAACGCAGGATTGCCGCCCTCCCCGGTCAACCAGTCGTCCGCAAGCCGTGGATTGAGAACCATGGCCCGCGCCAGGCTCACCATGTCGACAGCACCGCCAGCCACTGCATCCGCTGCCTGCTCACGCCTCTCGAAGCCACCCGTCAACATCAGCGGTACATCGGTTACCCCTTTGGCGCGCCTGGCAAATTCGAGAAAGTACGGTCCGCCATCCGACGACCCCTCCGAGCTTGCCTTCGCTCCGGGGAAATAGGTCCCGCCGCTGATATCGATCAGATCGACCGATGTTCGATCGAGAAGGCGAACCGCCTCCAAAGCATCGTTCTCTGTCAATCCGCCTTCCAGTTTGTCCGTCGAATTGATCTTGATTCCCACGGGAAACGACGGACCGACCGCGCGCCGTACTGCGTGGATCGCTTCGAGAATTATCCGGCATCGTGCTTCGATCGAACCGCCGTAGGCATCGTCCCGGCGGTTGAACAATGGAGACAGGAATTGGCTGAGCAGAAACCCGTGCCCGGCATGAATGTGAACGCCGCCAAATCCTGCATCTTTTGCGTATGCTGCGGTTCTTGCATACATTTCAGGCAGTTCGCGGATGTCTCTTGCTGACATTTCTGCACACTGAAGACCGTCGATATCCAGCGCAGACGGGCCCTTCGGCCGACCGATCGGCCGGTGAGAAAGAGCGCCGGCATGGCCGAGTTGCGGCCATAGATGAGCGCCCTCGATCGCGGCACGGTCGATCAGTGACTTTATGGCCTGCCGATCGGTATGCGCCCCGAATACCAGATTCCCGGGTTTCTCCGGATACCGGGGATCGCCTTGAACTTCACCGATGATCGACACCGCTGCGCCGCCCTCCGCCCATCTTTCGTAGAGTCGAATCTGGGCTTCGGTGGGATCGCCTTTACCGTTCCCAAGCGAATCCGACATAGCCGACTTTGCCAGTCGATTCTTCAGGATCGCGCCGCAAGGAAGCTCCAGGGAGCTTCGAAGAACATCATTGCGATTTGAGGTATCGCGCTCCAAGGTTCGCCTACCCGTTTCAGTTCTTCTTGTCCGGCTTTCCGGAGTTTTCGGATCGACCGGTTATCCTTGGCTCTTGTGTTTCGATCTCGCGCCCTGCCACCACTTCAAACCGATCGCCTGTGGACGGAGACCGGGACCATCGAAGAATCCCGGACCGCCATTTTTGGGATTCTACCCTAACTGGGGTAGACCAGCCGGATTTGTTTCCGGGTCTCGCTGAGGCTGACGCCGCCCGCCCACTGCGCCGAATAGGGCGTCGCCGGGCGGAAATCCGGGATGCGCAGCCAGAGGCGCCACAGCACGCGCTTGCGCTCCTGTTCCGGCCAGTCCTCGAAGGCGGTCCGTGTGTGCAGCGCCGTGTAATTGTTGAGGAACTGGATGTCGCCGCGTTCGAACGCCATGGCGGCATGGTGCTCTTCGGCCAGACCCTCGACCGCGTCGATGGCTTCGCGCTGCCGGGCCGTCATGTCCGGCGCTTCCGGGATAGCATGGCCCTTGATCATGTGCTGCGGCCCGAAGGCGGTGCACAGCCTGCCGTCCAGGAAGTTGAACGCCGGGCTCTCGTAGTACGGCCGTTCGTCCGTGTCCTTCTCGCCGTGCTTGGTCCAGCAATAGGGCTCGGTCAGCACGTCGAGCAGGTCCGGGCGCCGGCGCAGCACCTCGTTATAGAGCCGGACCGAGCTGACGATCTTGGACCGGCCGCCGGACTTCGCGGTGCGGATGCACAGCAGGCCGACCGCATCGGTCTGGTCGCAGTGATAGTCCATGGTCGCGCCGGTCTGGTAGCCCCGGTGCCGGGGATCGTTGTAGTCGCGCCCGGTGTTCAGCA
This sequence comes from Rhodospirillaceae bacterium Spongia-Bin9, assembly GCA_900197615.1. Taxonomy (GTDB): domain Bacteria; phylum Pseudomonadota; class Alphaproteobacteria; order Bin65; family Bin65; genus Bin65. Next base: position 20,554 of record FZLR01000024.1, on the reverse strand, counting down.
CATGGCCGATCATGTCGCCTTCGGGATTGTTGGACTGGGCAGCGCCCATATGCAGGCCCATCGCCCAGTAGGCGGTCATGGCCTCCAGCGGCGACAGGTCGTCGAGCGGCAGGCCGCGGTACAGCGCAATGCCCGTACCGTCGCGTAGCTGGTCCAGCAGAGCAGCGAGCGTGCCGGCAAAAGGGCCGAGGTCGAAGTCGGATGCCGAGGCTTTGAGCAGCCGGTTCGGATCGCCGTTCAGCCGGCCGGCCGCGGCGCGTGCCATATCGGCCAGATGGGCGCTCTCGGCGGCGGTTGCCGCGAATCGCCAGTCGGTGCGGGCAAGCAGCTCCGCCCCGGTCCAGTCCGCCGGATCGGCAACCGGCTGCCCGCAGACGGCAACGGAGCGTCCGTCAGCGGCGGTTACGACAGTCATGTTCGTGCCTCGCAAGCGGCCTGCCGGTTCAGTACAGCGTCAGAAATCGGCTTGCAACGCCGGCCGGCGCACGGCACATGCCCGGCCCAGACTTGCATAACGAGACCTGCGAACGAGCCCCGCCATGCGCCTGACCGATTTCAAAGCCCTCACCTTCGATTGCTACGGCACCCTGATCGACTGGGAATCCGGCATGGTCGCAGGCCTGAAGCCGCTGACCGACCGGGTCGACAGACCGTTGAGCCGGGACGACATTCTGGAAGCCCACGCCTTCCAGGAGTCGACGGCGCAGCGGACCAGCCCGGCGACACCCTATCCGGAACTCCTTGCCCTCGTGTACAAGCGCCTGGCCGAGGAATGGGGCGCACCGGCGAGCTGGGACGAATGCCTGGCTTACGGAGCCTCGGTGAAGGACTGGCCGGCCTTCGTCGACAGCGTGGCCTCGCTGCACTATCTCAAGCAGCACTACAGGCTGGTCGTGCTCTCCAATGTCGACAACGCCAGCTTCGCCCACTCCAACCGCAAGCTGGAGGTGGAGTTCGACGCGATCTACACCGCCGCCGACATCGGCTCCTACAAGCCGGCGCCGCGCAATTTCGACTACATGCTCGAACAGCTCGCCCGCCACGGCATCGGCAAGGACGATATCCTCCACACCGCCGAAAGCCTGTTCCACGATCACGGCCCGGCCAACGATTTCGGCCTGGCGAACTGCTGGATTTACCGCCGGCACGACAGCGAGGGCTCCGGCGCGACCATGGCGCTCGCCGACCGGCCGCGCACCGATTTCACCTTCCATTCCCTCGCCGACTTCGTCGCGGCACACAAGGCGGAGCGGGCGGCGGGGTAGCTCGTATTTCGGGGTCTGTTTTTTGCGGTATCCGACGTGTGCAAGCCGGTCTGGGAATTTCTAGCGCAGCAATCGAAATTCTGTGCGGACGAAAATCCGTAGGGGAGGGTTTAAAACCCTCCCCTACAAAGCCGCCGAACAGCCGGCCGTACGGGAAATTGCGCCGCGCGCCTGTTTCGTTTGACGCACCGCGCCGAGGCGTTAGGTTTCCCCTGTTTCAACCGCCGGAGGGAGAGGGCGTGACCGAACCGCTTGTTTTCGAGAAGGAACCGCAGGACGGCGTGCCGGTCGCCGACGCCGAGCCGTCGGCTTTTCTGGAGCCGACCTGGTATATGGATTTCGACGATCCCGCCGTGCAGGAATATTCCGAACGCAACGCCGGCGACGCCGCGGACGACCTCGGCAAGGCGGTGAACCTGTTCTACGCCATCCGGGACGATTTTTTCTATTCGCCCTACGCCATCCCGATCGACCGGGCGGAGTACCGGGCCAGCGCGCTGATCGGGCGCGGCAGCGGCTGGTGCGTGCAGAAATCGCTGGCGATGGTCGCCTGCTGTCGGCATCTCGGCATCCCGTCCCGGGTCGGCTATGCCGACGTCAAGAACCATCTGACGACGCCCAAATTGCGCGACGCCATGGGCACCGACATCTTCTCCTACCACGGCTATGCCGATATCTGGCTGGAGGGACAGTGGGTGAAGGCGACGCCGGTGTTCAACCGCACCCTGTGCGAGAAGGCGAAGGTCAAGCCCCAGGAATTCGACGGCCGCGGCGACGCCCTGTTCCAGGAATACGACGCGGCCGGCCGCCGCCACATGGAATATCTTCAGGACCGCGGCATCTACAGCGATATACCGTTCCATGAAATCATGACCGATTTCGCCTGGCGCTATCCGAAATACCGCGAAGAACAGTGGGACCTGGCGGATTCCGACCCCGAAGCCTTTGCCGAGGATGCCGCCCGGGAGGAACAGCCGGACACCGGCGCCGGCAAGGCGGCCTGACCGTGCCGGACGGGGCTGCCGCTCCGATGTCCGCTGCCGGGGTCAAGGCCCTGGCCGCGGACCTCGGCGCCGACCTGGTCGGCATCGCCAGCGCCGAGACGCTGAACGCCTTCCCGCCCGACCCGCGCTGGCCCCAGACGCCGGACCGGGTTTCGCCCCATGTCAAATCCGTGGTCGCGATCGTCCAGCACATCCCGGTCGCCGCCTTCCGGGCCAAGACCAACATCGCGGTCCAGTATATCGACATGCTGGTGCTGCGCCGGATGGACCGGATCGCCTTCCGGATCGCCGAGGCGCTGGAAGACGCCGGCCATCCCTCCTTCGTCACGGCGGCGCAGGAGACCGACTGGAACCTCAAGCGGGCCAGCTACGGCCGGCTCTCGACCCGCCATCTCGGCATCGAGGCCGGGCTCGGCACCTTCGGGCTGGAGGTCAACATCCTGACGCCGGAATACGGGCCGCGGGTCTATCTCACCGGCATCCTTACCGAGGCCGAGCTGGAGCCCGACGATATCCTGACCGAGCAGGTCTGTATTGGCGAAAGCTGTTCGCGGTGCCTGTATTCCTGCCCGTCCGACGCCGTGCGCCATTTCGGCATCGACAAGCGCAACTGCGCGACCGAGGCCCAGGAATTCGGCTACGCCCAGATCACCGGCTTCTTCGACCGCTATATCGGCCTCGACCGGGAGCAGAAACGGACCTTCAACAAGAGCCGTGGCGTGTTCGGCTTCTGGCAGGGGCTGTTGCGCGTCGTCGGCTCGTTCGGCGATTGCCCGCGCTGCCTCGCGGTCTGCCCGGTCGGCAACGACTATCACGCCTATCTCGCCGACGTGCAGAAGTTCATCCCGGAGAAGACGCCGCAGAAGGTTGAGAAAGCCAAGGCTTTCAAGCAGGCGCGCAAGGACGGCGCCGACATCGACGGGCTGAACGACTGGAACGAGCGCTGGGTCGGCCCGGACGGCTACAAGGGCATGGTGGCGCGCCAGGTCCAGGCCTTCAAGAAGGCGCAGCGCGAGCGCGAGTCCGCAGCAGCCGGCGCGGAGGAATAGGCTGTGGCCGTCACCGCCTTTCAGGAAACCCTTGACGCCGCAGATATCAAGGCGAAGGCGCGGGAGCTCGGCGCCGACCTGGTCGGCATCGCCGACAGCGCCGAGATCAACGCCAACCCGCCCGATCCGGCCGATCCGCGGATTCCGGCCGATATCTCGGACTACGACGCCGACCGGGTCATCGTTCTGGCGAAGCGCCTGTCGGCCGGCGTCACCCGCATCCCGCGCTGGGACGAGCGCCACAAATACTACAACGACGAACTGACCATGACGGGTCTCGAGGAGACCGCCCTCGAGCTGGTGCTATGGCTGGAGGCCAGGGGCTGGCCGGCCCTGATCGTGCCGCCGACCCATGTCGATCCGTGGCGCTATCGCGGCGATCCCGACGAGCCGATGAAGCCGCTGCTCTCCCTCGACCATTGCGCCGTCGAGGCCGGGCTCGGCACGCTGGGCCTCAACCTGCAACTGCTGACGCCGGAATACGGCCCGCGGGTCATGCTGGCCGGCGTGCTCTGTTCGGCGCCGGTCGATTGCGACAGCCGGATGGAAGCGGCGCTGTGCAAGGGGCCGGAATGCGGGCGCTGCCTGCGCACCTGCCCGGGCGACGTGGTCGGCCACTGGGCGCGCGACTGGGCCGGCTGCGACAAGTTCCGGGCGCCTCACGGCTTCCACCATCTGACCGGCTTCATGGACCGGATGCTGGAGGCCGATCCGGCGCAGCAGAAATCCATGCTGCGCTCGGAAGACACGTTCAACCTGTGGCAGTCGATCCTGCGCGGCGCCGGCGCGATCACCGGCTGCCGCCGCTGCCAGGATGTCTGCCCGGTCGGTGCCGACTTCGAGCGCATGATCGGCGATTCGCTCGACGACATGCCCGAGGACAGCGATGCCAAACGGGCACGGCTTGCCGATTATGCCGGGGCCGAGGCGGCGGGCGAAATGCCGGAAGGCTTCGCGGCGCAGAAGCGCTGGATCGGCCGCTTCGGATGACCCTGCCTTTCCCGACATCGCACGCCGGGATCGACGCCATCCAGCGGGAGCGGATGCGCGCCGCCGCGGAGGCCGCGCTCACCGCACCGTTCCACCGCAAGCGCCTGCCGGCCGACCTGGACCTCGACCGCATCCACGAGCCGGAGGAATGGCGGCGCATCCCGATCCTCGGCAAGGACGAATTGCGCGCCCTCTCCCCGCGCGAATTCATGGCCGATTTCAACATCGCGCCGCGCGAGGACATCCAGGAATACTGGCGCTCCGGCGGCTCGACCGGCAAGCCGGTGTTCTACCCGCGCACCTTCCGGGACATGGAATTCATGTTCGAAGGCTTCCGGCGCGGCATCCGGCTCGCCGGCGTCCGGGAAGGCGATACGGCGCATATCTCCTACCCGCTCGGCATCCATCCGGTCGGCCATGTCAGCGCCCGGGTCTGCCAGCAGATGGGCGTGGGCGTGAACTGGGCCGGCGCCGGCGCCAATACGCCGTCGGCGGTCCAGGTCGAGCTGATCGACCAGATGCAACCGACCGTGTGGATGGGCATGCCCGGCTATGCGCTCCATCTGGCCAACCTCGCCGAAGCCACGGGCTTCGACCTGAAGAATTCCCCGGTGCAGAAAATCCTGTGCTGCGCCGAGCCGCTTTCCGACGCTAAGCGCGCCAAGATCGAGAGCATGTGGGGCGCGACCGTCTTCGACGGCTTCGGCATGACCGAGATGTGCATGATGGGCGCCGAGGACGATAGGCACGACGGCTTCCGCATGTGGACCGACATGTTCCATCTGGAGGTCCTCGACCCGGAGACCCATGAGCCGGCCGGCCCCGGCGAGGAAGGCGTGCTGGTCTCCACCGCGCTGTGGAACGTCAACGCCACGCCGTTCATCCGCTGGAATTCCGGCGACCTGGTGGTCTGGCGCTCGACCGAGCCGGAAGGCGACGGCTACGGTATCTTTCCGCGCCTCAAACACGCCCATCGCACGGCCGGCTTCTTCAAGGTCCGCGGCGTCAACGTCACCCACGGGGATTTCGAGGATTTCATGTTCCGGATGGCCGGCGTCCAGGATTTCAAGTGCGAGGCGCTCGCCGGCCCCGACGCGCTCGACGTGCTGCGCGTCTCCTACGAGGCGCGGCAGGAGGCAGATGCCGGGGCGCTCGCCGCCGAGCTGGCCGAGAAGATCCGCACCGTCTTCGAACTGCGCCCCGAACTGGTCCGGCTCGACCTCGGCACCCTCGCCCGGGAATTCGAGGGCGCGGTCAAGGCGCCGCGGTTTCAGGATAACCGGTAGGCGGCGGCGCCCGGATGGGGCGCGCCGCAACTGCCGGTACCGTCCCTACCCCGCTTCAGCGGGGGAAGTGCCGGAGCGAAGCGCAGGCGATGGGGGTGCGCTGCGCCGCAGCGGGATGCTGCCGGATATCCACCCTTCGTTCTTGCACGGTCGTTCAATATCCGATTCCGGCAAATGGGGCCAAAAAACAGGACCTTGACCCGTTTCCCTCAACTGGACAGATCGTTCCGTATTTGAAAAAAATGCCGGAACGGCCGGCCGGGGCGCTGCGGCGCTGCGGGCAACGCCTTGTACTGGCTGGCTTTTCGGGACAGCGGCGGTCCGGAGCGCCTTGCCGATTGTAACACAAAATCCCGCATAAAAGGATATTATTCCTTGTGCTTTTGCACGGCGTTCCGCGACCCGTTTCCGGCGATTGGGCGGGAAAAACAGGGAGTTGGCGGGTTTTGCCGATCCGGACGGAGCGTCCCCCGTTTTGCAGGTAGTTTGCCGGAACGGCCGTTTCGCAGCAATTCCGGTCGCAGCGATTGAGACCGCGGCGCTTCCGTGGGCAGAGAGGAAATCGGCGGTCGGGATCGGATGTAAAAGACGCCCGCGCGGGGCTCCGGGCGCATTTCGGGCGTTGACAGGAACCAATATAGGAGACAAAAATCTGTATGTCAAGAAAAAAAGCGAAGTAATGGGTAATTTATTAGATTTTTCCGAACGCTCCGCTCCCTCCTTCGACCTCACTCAGGGCAGGCTCCTTCGACCTCGCTCAGGGCAGGCTCCTTCGGCTTCCTTCAGGGCAGGCTTTCGATACGCGCCGGACCCGAACCGCCCAAAACCCGCTCGCATCCAGGAAGGCGTCCACACACGATCAACTTCCGCGCCCGGCATAGGCGGCGTCGCGGATCCCGTCCCAGTTGGCCTCGCGAAACGCAGCCTGCAAGCCCCGGCCGCCGACGCTGGCCTCGCGCAGGTTAAATGGCGTCGGCGCCTGCCCGGCGCGCAAGAGCTCGATCGGCCCCCGTTCGACGAGCGAACGGAAGGTGACGCCCTCCTGCGCCATATAGGCCTTCACCTCTTCGGCGAGACCGTCGGAAATTTCCATCGTGGATTTCATGCCGTCCTCCCGTTCTCCAGGATGTGGGGAGCCATATATCTTTACGGGCATACGGTGCCCATTCCCGCCGCAACGGGAATGGCGGAAGCGCCGCGCCGGCTTGCGCGACCGCCGTTCGCTATTTCCGGCGGGTCATCGGTGTTTGAGGCGGTCCTGAAGGGTTTCCAGCATTCCGACCCAGGCGTTGAAGCGAGGACATTCGGCCCGGATTTTATCCATGCCGGCTTCCTCGGCGATCAACGGTCCGTGAAGACGCTTCCGATATTGCGGCGCCGCGTTCGTAATGCGTCGGCTCGGAGCCGTGGCCGCATTATCGTTGATGTCCTCCGGCGTCGGGAAGCCCAACCGAATGCCCTTGAGCGTTTCGATTGCTTCTGGCGATATTTCGATGGTAGCCGGAAAGGCGCAAATATCGGAAAACAGCAAACTTTCGAATTCGTGCCTCTGGACATAGGGTATGATTCTGATTCCGTTTCTGCCGGTTTTACTCTCGACGCCATGACGCACCGCTTCTTGCAATTCATCGTTTGTGGCGTCCCCCTTACCCTTGAAGCCGTAGAAATCGACGAGCGAGGTAACGGCGTCGAATGAATAACAGAGATGCGACATCTCTAAAACGAGTCGTTCCACCGTGACGTTGCCGCCGCCGGCGCAGCCATTTCGTGCCCGACCAAGTAGGATGGGATAAACGGCGACCGCACATTGCGATAAGTGTGCGGCCAGCACTTTCTTAACGAACTCTTCTTCCGTCTGTCCTTCCACCGATACTGCAAGCCGGATCATGGACGTCCCCCGACAAGATTCTTCTGCCATAGCTCTCCAAGCGTAAAGTTATCGTCGAGCCAGCAGCGATAATCGTCGACATCGAGACGGCGAACCGCCGTGCGGCCATCCTCAAGATCCAGAACGACGACCTCTTCGAGATCGAAAGCGTCGACGAGGAGCGGCGACTGGGTTGCAACGATAATCTGCACGTCATGGGAGCGGGACTTGACCATGTCACCGATCAGCGCAACGGCCGCCGGATGTAAGCCGAGCTCGGGTTCGTCCAGAAGAACGATGTCTGGAAGCATTTCCCGGGGAAGATTCAACAAGGTAACAAGCGCGAAGAAGCGAAGCGATCCGTCGGAAGTAAGATGCGCGCCGAATGTCTTTTTCGTGCCCTTCGCCTTCCACCTCAAGATGGTTTTTCCGTAGCTGTCTTCGACCTGAAATCGGTCGAATACAGGGAGAATTCGCGCGATATGCCGACAGATAGACTCGAACCGGCGATTATCTTCCTGTTCCAACCTGTAAAGAATCGCCGATAAGTTTCCTCCGTGGGAACGCAGCGCATTATTGTCATCCAAGTCCCAGCGTTTTTTGAAATCGGAGTTGTCCGAGGTATCGTGGAACTGATAGACGGCGCAGTTGCGAAGCAGAAAGGCGATGGTTCGCGCGGTTTTCTGGTTGACCTCCGGCCGGGGTGGAGATTGCGCCGCCTCGACAATGCGCGCTTCCCGGTGTCCATCGCCGCCGAGATGGGTCCAAGGAGCCTTGTCAGACAAGTTTCGGCTGAAACGAAAGGCCTCCTCGGTGAACATCAGCCGGTCGGGATGGGCGTGCGCAAGGGTGAAGCGGTACTCGTTCCGACCCCCTGCGGTGTCCAGGCCAATCTCGGCCTGCATGACCGGCGTGGTTCCGCTGCCGCCGTACAACTGGTCGTCGGCCCCGCCGTAGCGCTCGACATACTCGCTGAGGCGCCGGGATTTGAGCATCCAACTCAGCATATCGAAAAAATGCATAAAGTTGGATTTGCCCGAGCCGTTTGGTCCGATCAGAACGCTTGTCGATCCCAAATTCGATAGTTCGACATCCGCAAGAGACCTGAATCCGCGAATCCGAACCGACTTGAGCATTGTCGTTTGCGACATAGAGAGGAACTCCCGTGCGCCAACCGCCGGACCGGCAGGGCACAGTTTCGAGGGAATGCGAGACCTTGGCAAGCTCGCCTCGGCCCGGTGACATATGGGAGTCTGTGTAAGCCGGTTCGAGAGGAGTGCACCGCGGGGGTGCCGGGATCCACGGAGTCCGGAGTCGCCGGGTAAGGTTTTCCGGCCTCTCCGGGGCGCCCGATCGAACCCGGGCGGCACGTTTTGCAGGGCAGGAATTCACTTCCTGTTCCTGCGCTGTTGCAGCCGGCGTCACCCTGCAGCCGCCGCCCCGTCGTCGATCGGGAACTGCACGTCTTCCCGGCCTTTCCAGTCGTCGGCGCGCAGTTTGCCGGCGAGGTGCAGGGCGCCGCCGCCGGCCTTGAGCAGCGCGTCGCCGAGCGGCTCGCCGAGGCTGCGGAAGGCGATGGCCTTGAGGCGCCCGCCCTGCGCATCGGCGAGGAAACAGCGGACATGGTTTTCGCCGACGATGTCCGCTTTGGCGATCCGCACGCCGCTGAGCGCGAAACGCGGCTCCGGGTTGCCGGCCCCGAACGGCCCGACCCGCTCGATCTGCTCCTGAATCGCGCGGGTGGCGCCGGCCGGCGTCAGAACGCCGTCGATCCCGAGGGTGCGGACCGCGCCCGCCTGCGCCACCGCGTCCCCGACCCGTTCGCACAGGAAAGCGTGCAGCGCCTCGACCGTGCCGGCCTCGACGGTCAAGCCCGCCGCCATCTTGTGGCCACCGCCGTTCAGCAGCAGACCGGCCTGCCGGGCGGCGATCACCGCGGCGCCCAGATCGACGCCGGCGATCGAGCGGCAGGAGCCCTTGCCGGTCCCGTCCGCGACCCCGACGACGCAGGCCGGCCGGGCGGTCCGTTCGACGATCCGGGACGCGACGATGCCGATGACGCCGGGATGCCAGCCCTCGCCCGCGACCAGAATCAGCGGCAGGCCTTCGGCCGCCTGCATCTCCGCCCGTTCGAGCGCGGCGGCCAGCACCCCCTGTTCGATGGCCTTGCGTTCGGTGTTGAAACGGTCGAGTTCTTCGGCCAGCCGACGGGCCTCGCCCGCATCCTCCGAGGTCAACAGCCGCGCACCGAGATCGGCCCGGCCGACCCGCCCGCCGGCGTTGACCCGCGGCCCGAGCAGGAAGCCGGCATGGTAGGCGCCCGGCGCCGTCGCCACCCGCGCGACATCCGCCAGCGCCGCCAGCCCGGAATTGCGCCGCCGCGCCATGATCCTGAGGCCCTGGGCGACCAGCACCCGGTTGAGGCCCAGCAACGGCACGACATCGCAGACCGTTCCGAGCGCGACCAGATCGAGCAATGCCATCAGGTCCGGCTCGGGCCGGTCGCCGAACCGGCCGCGTTCCCGCAACGCGCGGTTCAGAGCGACGAGCAGCAGGAAGGTCACGCCGACGGCGGCGAGCGTCTTGTGAGGGCTGTCCTCGTCCAGCCGGTTCGGATTGACGACCGCGACGGCCGGCGGCAGGGCCGGTTCGGCGACGTGATGGTCGAGCACGACGACATCGAGACCGGCCGCCTGCGCCGCCGCCAGCGGCTCGTGCGCGGAAATTCCGCAATCGACGGTCAGGACCAGGCGGATGCCCTCGCCGTGCAGGCGCAGCAGGGCTTCGCTATTGGGGCCGTAGCCCTCGGCGATCCGGTCCGGCACATAGAGGCGCAGAGGGACGCCGAGGGCGGCGAAATAACGGTGCAGCAGGGCCGCCGAGGTCGCACCGTCGACATCGTAATCGCCGAACACGGCCATCGGCTCGCGGCTTTCCAGGGCGGTAACGATCCGGGCGACCGCGGCATCCATATCCTTCAGATGCGACGGGTCCGGCAGCGACGCCTTCAGGCTGGGTTCGAGAAAGTCCCCGGCGGTTTCCGGCACGATCCCGCGGTTCGCCAGCAGCCGCCCGACGATTTCCGGCAGGCCGAGGCGCTGCGCCAGCGCCATGCCCATGCGTTCGTCCGCCTCCGGCGACCCGCCCGGCAAACCGGACGTGCGCGCCTGCCAGCGCCGCCCGCCGAGCGAGCGCTCGACTCCCAGGATCGCGGGCAGGATCGCGCCGTCAGGCATCGGCGCCCAATTCGATCGGGGGGCTATAGATCCGGAGCCGCCTTGCGCTTGAAATTGTGGGTCGCCTCGATCGTCCGGACGGTGCCGGATTTCGAGCGCATGACGATGGAATGGGTCGCTGCGCCGGCGCCCCATCGGCGCACGCCGCGCACCATGGAACCGTCGGTGACGCCGGTGGCCGCGAACATGACGTCGCCGTGGGCCATATCGTCGAGACTGTAGACCCGGTTCTGGTCCTCGATCCCGGCCTGACGCCCGCGGTGGCGTTCGTCCGCGTTGCGGAACAGCAGCCGGCCCTGCATCTGGCCGCCGATGCAGCGCAGCGCCGCTGCCGCCAGCACCCCTTCCGGCGCGCCGCCGGTGCCGAGGTAGATATCGGTGCCGCTTTCCGGCTTCGATGTGGCGATGACGCCGCTGACGTCGCCGTCGGAGATCAGCTTGATCCGCGCGCCGGCCTCGCGGACCCTGGCGATCAGTTCGGCGTGGCGCGGCCGGTCCAGGATGCAGGCAACCAGATCCTGCACCTCGACGCCCTTGGCCGCGGCGAGCGCTTTCAGGTTGGCCGCCGGTGCGGCGTCGATATCGATCAGGCCGGCCGGCAGGCCGCCGCCGACCGCGATCTTGTCCATATAGACATCGGGCGCGTGCAGGAACCCGCCCGCTTCCGCCATGGCGATGACGGCCAGCGCGTGTTCGGTCCCCTTGGCGGTGATCGTCGTGCCCTCCAGCGGATCGAGCGCGATATCGACCTTGGGGCCGCCGGCGCCGACCTTTTCGCCGATGAACAGCATCGGCGCCTCGTCGCGCTCGCCCTCGCCGATCACGACGACGCCGTCGATCGCCAGCACGTTCAGCGCCCTGCGCATGGCGTCGACCGCGGCCTGGTCGGCCGCTTTCTCGTCGCCCCGTCCCATCAGGCGCGAGGCCGCCAGCGCCGCCGCTTCCGTCACGCGAACCGCCTCCAGGGCCAGGTTGCGTTCCAGCACGTTCCCTTCAGCCATGCTCCCCCCTCGTCCTCTTGCCCTCGTTCACGAGTCTTCGATACGGATCAGGCAGGGCTCTTCCAGCACCGTTCCCAGCCCGCCGATCCGGACCAGCGCGCGTTTCAACGCCGCCTCGCCGCTCTCATGGGTCGTCAGCACCACCGGCACCGGATCGTTCGGCGCCCGGCCGCGCTGAAACACGTTCTCCAGCGACACCTGCTCGTCCCGCAACGCAGCGGCGATGTCGGCCATCACGCCGGGCCGGTCGCGCACGATCAGCCGGACATAGAAAGCGCCGCGCCGGGCCTCCGCATCCGCACGCCGTTGCGGCTTCAGCGCAGCGGCCGGGATGCCGAAAGCCGGCAGGGCGCGGCCGCGCGCGATATCGACGATATCGGCGACGACGGCCGAGGCGGTCGGCCCCGCTCCGGCGCCCCTGCCCTCGTAGGTCGTATCGTCCGCGGCGTCGGATTGCACCATGACGGCGTTGTAGACCCCGTCGACCGCGCCGAGCGGCGAGCCGCGCCGGACCATGCAAGGCTCGACATGCTGTTCGATCCCGCTGTCCGTCAGGGCGCCGATGCCGAGCAGCTTGATGCGATAGTCCAGATCCTCGGCAAACTGGATGTCGACCGGCGTGACCTTGCGAATCCCGGCGATCGACACGCCGGCGAAATCGACTGCCACGCCGAAGGCCAGGCTGGTCAGGATGGCGAGCTTGTGGGCAGCGTCGATCCCGTCGACATCGAAACGGGGGTCGGCTTCGGCATAGCCGAGCGCCTGGGCTTCTTCGAGCACCTCTTCGAACGGCCGGCCGCTGCGGCGCATATCGGTGAGGATATAGTTGCAGGTGCCGTTCAGGATGCCGACGACCCGGCCGATCCGGTTGCCGGCCAGGCCCTCGCGCATCGCCTTGACGATCGGGATGCCGCCGGCGCCCCCGGCCTCGAACGAAAGCGCGACGCCGGCGGCGTCGGCCTTGCCCGCCAGCGCGGCGCCATGCTCGGCGATCAGCGCCTTGTTGGCGGTCACGACATGCGTGCCGGCGGCGAGCGCAGCCTCGACGGCCTGCCCGGCCGGCCCGTCGGCCCCGCCGATCAGTTCGACGAACACGTCGTGGCCGCCGGCGCGGGCCATGGCCACCGGATCGTCGTGCCAGACCGCGCCGGTGAGATCGATGCCGCGATCCTTGGCCGGGTCGCGCGCGCAGACCGCCGCGACGGTCAAACGGCGGCCGGCGCGCTCGGCGATCGGATCGCCGTTGCGGTGCAGCAGGTCCACAACGCCGGCGCCGACCGTTCCGAGGCCGGCTACGGCAAGTTTGATCTCGTCGCTCACATCAGACCGCTTTGGGGAACACCGTCTCGAAAAACCGGCCGGTCACGCGCCGACCGCATCGCCGGAAAGGAAAGCCTTGATATTGCGGGTCGCCTGCCGGATGCGCTGCCGGTTCTCGACCAGCGCGACCCGGAGATAACCCTCGCCATATTCGCCGAATCCGATACCCGGCGATACCGCGACTTTTGCCTCGTTGAGCAGTAATTTGGCAAACTCCATCGAGCCCATGTCGGCAAAGCGCGGCGGCAGCGGCACCCAGGCGAACATGGTCGCCGGCGGGCTCGGCACGTCCCATCCGGCCGCCGCCAGCCCTTCGACCAGAACGTCGCGCCGCTTTCGGTAGAGTTCCCGGAACTCGGCGACGCAGTCCTGCGGGCCGTTCAGCGCCGCCGTGGCCGCGACCTGGACCGGCGTGAAGGCGCCGTAGTCGACATAGGATTTTACATGGGCGAGCGCCTGGACCAGCCGCTCGTTGCCGACCGCAAAGCCGACGCGCCAGCCCGGCATCGAATAGGTCTTGCTGAGGGACTGGAACTCGATGGCGATGTCCTTCGCGCCCGGCACTTCGAGGATCGACGGCGGCGGGTTGCCATCGAAAAATATTTCCGCATACGCGAGATCGGAAACGATCAGCAGTTCGTTGCGCCGGCAGAAGTCGACCACTTCCCGGTAGAAGTCGAGATCGACCACCTGCGCCGTCGGGTTCGAGGGAAAGTTCAGGATCAGGGCCGTCGGCGGCGGCACCGAATGGCGCACCGCGCGCTCCAGTTCGCGGAGATAGTCGTGGGCCGGGGTCAGCGGCAGATGGCGGATCGAGGCCCCGGCGATGATGAAGGCGTAGCTGTGGATCGGGTAGGTCGGGTTCGGCGCAACGATCATGTCGCCCGGCGCCACGATGGCCTGGGCCAGATTGACGAAACCCTCCTTCGAGCCGAGGTTGACCACGACTTCCCGCTCAGGATCGACCGCCACGTTGTGCCGCCGTTCGTAGTAGGCCGAGATCGCCCGGCGCAGGCCGGGGATGCCGCGCGAAGTCGAATAGCGATGCGTCCGCGGGTTGCGCACCGTCTCGATCAGCTTCTCGACGATATGCGGCGGCGTCGGGCTATCCGGATTGCCCATGCCGAAATCGATAATGTCCTCGCCTGCGCTGCGCGCGCGATGTTTCATCGCGTTCACTTCGGCGAACAGGTAGGGCGGCAGGCGCTTGAGTCGGTAGAACGGTTCGGCTTGCGTCACCGGTCGGCTGTCCTGTGCCAGCGCTGAAGGGCAGGATTATTGTTTCGGCGCTTGTCCGCCGGACATGTAGATATCGACCCGCGACGCCGAACCGCCGCCCTTGCGGACGCGGATCTTGCCGGACGGCACGCCCAGCGTGACCAGACCGTTCGCCACGGCGCGCGCGCGGGCCAGGGCGATCTCCGCGGCTTCGCCCTTGCCGGCCCGGCCGATCAGGGTCAGCGTGCTCTTGAGCAGGTTCTGAATCTGCGCGAGGCGCACGATCTTGCGGCCGCTGCCCGGCGGCAAGGCTGTGGCCTCGGACTCGAACGCGACGGCAGCAACGAAACCGGAGCGGACGATGCGCACGCCATCGACCACTTTGACCTTGGCTTCGGCCTTCGCGCTGCCCGGCCGGAAAATCTCGGCGCGGACGTCGCTCTCCGTCACCTTGTCCGCCGCCTTGCCGTACCCGGCTGTCGGCCCGCCGCCTTCGAGATAGCGGGCATTGCGGCGGTCGGCGAAAAGGCCCTCCTGGATTTTCATGCGCTGCCGCTGGCTCTCCGCCTCGGGCTTGTCGGGCACCGACGCCAGTTTCGGGAACGGTTTGTCGGCGCCCGGAACCTTGTCCTTTTCCGCGCTCGAGCACGCGCCCAGAGCGGCGACCGCCGCAATCAGCACCGCAATCTTCATCCTGCGCGGAAGCGGCATTTTCGGCTCGGCGACAATCATGGTCGGGACTCCCGTTGCAGGCCGCTCGGCAAACCGCATGCCGGCCCGGCCGAGAAACTGGTAGCATATCCTGCCCGCTGCACGCCAACCGCCAGAGATGTCGCCCGCCGCGCGGCATTGTGCGTCAACCCGTCGCCGCCGGGCGGACAACCGGCCATGCTGCCGCTGCGTACAGGCACTCTATCTAACCGGGGTCGCCCCGAGCCGAAAGTGTCTGCACTATGACCGAACCGCATTCCGACGCCGCACCGCCAGACATGGCCGCCGCCGCGGAGCAATTCTCCTCTATCGCCGAGCGCAGCCAGAAGATCGTCGAGGATTTTCTGGCGTCGCAGAAGCAAGAGGGCCTGCAGGACCCGGACCCGCTGAAGGTCGGCGGCGCGTTCATGGAACTGACCCGGCAGATGATGGCCGATCCCGCCCGGCTGTGGGAGATGCAGACCCGGTTCTGGTCCGACTATACCGATCTGTGGACCGGCGCGGCGCAACGCATGGCCGGCGGCGAAGCGCCGAAACCGGAAATCGCGCCCGAGGCCGGCGACCGCCGCTTCAAGGACGCGGCCTGGACCGACAACGCCGCTTTCGAATTCATCAAGCAGTCCTACCTGCTGGCGTCGCACCACATCCGGAAATCGGTCGCCGAAACCGAAGGTCTGGACGACCACACCGCCCACAAGGTGGAATTCTTCACCAAACAATGGGTCGACGCGATGGCGCCGACCAATTTCGCCGCGACCAATCCGGAGGTCCTGCGCGCAACCTTCGAATCCAAGGGCGAGAACCTGGTCAACGGTCTGAACAACCTGTTGACCGACCTGGAGCGCGGCAAGGGCAAGCTCGCCATCCGCATGACCGACGATTCGAAATTCGAGGTCGGCGGGAATGTCGCCGCCTCGAAGGGTGCGGTCGTCTACGAAAACGATCTGATGCAGCTCATCCAGTACACGCCGGCGACCGAGAAGGTCTACAAGGCGCCGCTGCTGATCGTCCCGCCGTGGATCAACAAGTTCTACATCCTCGACTTGCGCGAATCGAACTCGTTTATCCGATGGGCGGTCTCGAAGGGCCACACGGTCTTCGTCGTCTCCTGGGTCAACCCGGATTCGGAACTCGCGAACAAGACCTTCGAGGATTATCTGACCGAGGGCCCGCTGGCCGCGATGGACGCCATCGAACAGGCGACCGGCGAGCGGCAGATCGACCTGATCGGCTACTGCCTGGGCGGCACGTTGACGGCCTGCACGATGGCCCATCTGGCGAACGGCGGCCGGGCGGACCGGGTGAAGAGCGTGACTTATTTCACCACCCTGGTCGATTTCGAGAACGCCGGAGACCTGTGCGTCTTCATCGACGACGAGCAGTTGAAGGGCCTGGAGCAGCGGATGGCCAGGCACGGCTATCTCGAAGGCAAGGACATGGCCAACACCTTCAACATGCTGCGGGCCAACGACCTGATCTGGTCGTTCGTCATCAACAACTACCTGCTCGGCAAGGACCCCTTCCCGTTCGACCTGCTGTACTGGAACTCGGATTCGACGCGCATGCCGTCGGCCATGCACATGTTCTATCTGCGCAACATGTATCAGCGGAACCTGCTGGTCGAACCGGGCGCCATCGACCTGCTCGGCACGCCGATCGACCTCGGCGCGGTCGAGACGCCGACCTTCATCCTGTCGACGAAGGACGACCATATCGCGCCCTGGAAGGCGACCTATTCGGGAACGCAGCTCTATGGCGGCCCGGTGAAATTCTGCCTTAGCGGCTCCGGCCATATCGCCGGCGTGGTCAACCCGGAAGGCTCGGAGAAATACGGCTACTGGACGAATACCCGGAACCCGGCCGACCCCGACAAATGGTTCGCCGGCGCGAAGCAGCACGAGGGTTCCTGGTGGCCGGAATGGCAGCGCTGGATCGCCCGAAAGGCGGGCCCGAAAGTGCCGGCGCGCGAACCCGGCGACGGCGCGCTGGCGGTCGTCGAGCCGGCCCCCGGCCGCTACGTCAAGGTCCGCGCGACGGATTAAATTCCGGCGATAACTAATTCTTCTGAAGGATTTTTTCGTTCCGGCCAGTACGCTGACAGCCCCTCACACCATCAGCCGGCCGCCGTTGATGTAGAGGGTCTGGCCGGTCATGAAGCGGGCCTTTTCCGACAGCAGGAACAGGATCGGGCCGACGATATCGTCGGTCACGGCGATGCGGCCGAGCGGGATCGTCGCCAGCATGGCGCGGTTATCCATGCCGGCCGGAAAATCCTGCTCGTTCTTCGGCGCCGCGTCGCCGCCGCGCCCGGTGCCGCCGCGCAGGAAGGCCGTATCGACCGCGCCGGGGCCGATGCAGTTGGCCCGGATGTCCGGCGCATTCTCCTTCGCCAGGCCCTTGGCGAGCGCGATCAGGCCGGCCTTGGCCGCCGAATAGGTGCCGGTGCTCTTCTCCACCAGGGTCGCAAGGCCCGAGGCCGCGAATACCATGCCCGACGCATTGCCGGTCTCTCCCGCGCCCTTGCGCAGCATCGGCAAGGCCGCCTTGACCGCCAGGAAGGCCGAGCGGAGGTTGACCGACAGCGCCTCGTCGATCTCGCCGGCCGTCAGATCCTCGATCGGCCGCGGCGGCGACATGTAGCCCGGCAGATGGACCAGCCCGTCGAGCGCGCCGTCCCAGGCTTCGGCAAGACCGGCGAAGGCCTGCGCGGCGCCGTCGTCGTCGCGGGCGTCGTAGGGCAGCGTCACGACGCCTTCGGGTAGCGTGTGGCGCTCCAGCGACCCCGGCAGGTCGATGACAGCGACCTTCATTCCCTCGGCAACCGCCACTTCGGTCAGCCGCGTGCCGATCCCGCCGCAGCCGCCGGTGATGGCCAGGCGATAGCCGGCGGGCGGCGCCAGACGGGAGAAATCGGGGGTCGGGAGCGTCATCGTCAAACCTTTCCGTCAGCCTGGATCGCTTTGTGCTCTTGTGCCAGGCGCGCATAGTGGCGCGCGCCTTCGAGCAGGGCTTCCAGGGTTTCTTCGTCCAGCTCGCGCATGAATTTCGCCGGCCGGCCGGACCAGAGCTGCCCGCTCGGGATCGTCTTGCCGGGCGTCACCAGCGAACCGGCCGCCACCATCGCGCCCGGTTCGATCGTAACCCCGTCCATGACGCAGCTCTGCATCCCGATCGTCGCGCGGTCGCCGACGGTGCAGCCGTGGATCGTGCATTGATGGCCGATCAGCACCTCGTCGCCGATAATCGTCGGGTATCGCTTGCTGTCGACATGGATCGTGCTGTTGTCCTGCAGGTTGCTGCCGCGGCCGATCCGAATCCTGTTGACGTCGCCGCGCACCGTGCAGCCGTACCAGATGCTGCTGCCCGGCCCGATCCGGACATCGCCGATGACCGCGGCGTTGTGCGCGATGAAGGCGGTGTCCGCGATGTCCGGCGCGACGCCGCGAAACGGCAGGATGAGGGGCTGGTTCATATCCGGTTCGGGATTGGCGGTCGGGAGCGGCGGTCCTGTGGCGCCGGTCGTGTTACGTCGGCTGGCTGGCGGCGGCAAGTCCCGCAGACCGACTTTGCAGGGAGGCCGGCTTCGTAGGGAAGGGTTTGAAACCCTCACCTACGGTCCTGTGCCGGCACGGTTCCGCACATGAGCCCCTCCGATACCGATTTTCAAATCGGGCGGCGGCTTTCGAATCGACTTGCATTATTTATTCCTGTATTGTTCTATAAATGCCCCTGTTCGTTCTTTCGCGAAGCGCTGTGCCCAAGCCATGTGCTTCGGCCGCTTGACAGCCGGAGGAGGAAACCGCCGCCGATGCCGACCGCCGCCACGCTGCACCGGCTGCGCGACCGGGTCCGCCGGCTGGAACAGGGGCGCCCGACGCATAGTGCGCCGGGCAGCGATGCGGCGGGGGCCCTGCCCGAAGGCGTCCCGCCCGCAATCGTTCCACCCGCAATCGTTCCACCCGCAATCGTTCCGCCCGCGATCGTTCCATTGGGCCTGCCGGCGATCGACAGCGCGCTGCCCTGGGGCGGGCTGCCGCGCGGCGCGGTGCACGAGATCCTGTGCGGCGATCCGGGCGACGGCGCGCCGACGGCCTTTCTGCTGGCGCTGATCGGACGGCAGAAGGCCGCCGGCCATGCCGGCCCGGTCCTGTGGATCAGCTGCCGGCGCGACCTGTTCGTCCCGGCCCTGCCCGTCTACGGCTGCGACCCGGCGGATTTCCTGTTCGTGCGTTGCACCCGCGGCGAGGAGGTGCTGTGGGCGATGGAGGACGGTTTGCGCTGCCCGGCGCTGGCCGCCGTCGCCGGCGACGTCGGCAGGCCGGACTTCTTGGCCACCCGCCGTTTGCAGCTCGCGGCGAACCGGAGCGGCGTGCCCCTGTTCCTGCACCGGCCCCTGTGTCGGCCCCCGCATCGGCCCCTGCATCGGGCGGAAAAGGCAACGGAGCGCAGGATGGGCCAAGGCAGCGCTCTGACTCTGGCGCCCTCCGCCGCCGTCACCCGCTGGGCCGCGACCGCGCGGCTGCCGGATCCGGCCGGCCCCGAAACCGGGACCGGCGACCCGGCGTGGACGGTGCATCTGCATCGCTGCCGGGGCGGCCGGCCCGGCCGCTGGCCCGTCGTCTGGAACCGGCTGCACCGGGCGTTCCAGCCGGCGGAAACGGTCGACGGGAACGAAACATCGGCGCCGATGGCGCGCGCGCCCGGCCCGGCGCCAATCGCCCGGGACGCAGCATGACGGGACGCAGCATGACGGGACGCAGCATGACGGGACGCAGCAGCGACCGCCTCGCACCGGACCGGCTGCGGGCCATCGGCGAAAACCCGGTCCCGGAATTCGACGCGGCCGCCGGCATCCGGGGCAATTTCGAGATTTGCGGGGACTCCGATCGAAGCCGTTGCGGCCGTTCGATGCATACCGATCTAACAGTATACAGAATTCAATTTGGCCTGCGCCGGTTACCGGGCCTGCCGGCGAAACGGCCGGCGCGTCACGGCGCGGCAGCCCGGCGGCGGCGGCATTCCTCGGCTTCACCGGCCTGTATACACGATACCGCGCCGGGGCGGAGAGCCCGCCATGCCGCGTGACCTTTTCGGCGCCCGATCCGGCGCCCGATCCGGCGATCGATCCGGCGATCGATCCGGCGGGCGATCCGGCGGGCGGACCGGTTTCGGGCCGGTCGGCAGGCGCATCCTCTACTGCTGGCTGCCCTGTTTCGCGACCGACCGTATCGCACGGCGGCAGCCGGCGCTGGCGGTGCAACCCGTCGCCGTTGTCCGGCACGAGCGCGGCCGGCGCATCGCCGTGGCGGTCAACGGCCCGGCCCGCCGGAACGGCGTGCGGACCGGCCAGAGCCTGGCCGACGCGCGCAGCCTGTGCCCCGCCCTGGCGGCGGTCGAGGCCGATCCGGCAGCCGACAGCCGCCTGCTGCTCCATCTGGCGCGCCGGTGCACCCGCTACACGCCCTGGGTCGCGCCGGAGGCGCCGATGGAAGACGGCCCGGCCGCGCCTCTGACCGTTGAGGCCGAAGCCGCCTTGCTGCTCGATATCGGCGGCTGCGCCCACCTGGCGGGCGGCGAGGCGGCGCTCCTGGGAGAAATCCGCGGCCG
>FZLR01000309.1 GCA_900197615.1 Rhodospirillaceae bacterium Spongia-Bin9 | reverse complement strand
GCGATCGCTCACGGCTGAACAGCTCCCGCTGGATGGCGGCCCGGTGGCGCCAGAGCAGGTCGCCGATGCGGTAGAGCGTCTTGCGCCGCAGCG
>FZLR01000031.1 GCA_900197615.1 Rhodospirillaceae bacterium Spongia-Bin9 | reverse complement strand
GCAGCGCGCCGCGGGCGAGCGCCGGCTTGAGCATGTTGGAGGCATCCATCGAGCCTTCGGCCGCGCCGGCGCCGACCAGGGTGTGCAACTCGTCGATGAACAGGACGATGTCGCCGGCGGCGGCCTCGATCTCGCCGAGCACGGCTTTCAGCCGTTCCTCGAATTCGCCGCGGAATTTGGAACCGGCGACCAGAGCGCCGAGATCGAGCGCCATGATCCGCTTGTCCCGCAGGCTTTCCGGCACGTCGCCTTCGACGATGCGCCGCGCAAGGCCTTCGGCGATGGCCGTCTTGCCGACGCCCGGATCGCCGATCAGCACCGGGTTGTTCTTGGTCCGCCGGGAGAGGACCTGCATCGACCGGCGGATTTCGTCGTCGCGGCCGATGATCGGATCGAGCTTGCCGTCGCGCGCGTCCTGGGTGAGGTCGCGGGCATATTTCTTCAGGGCGTCGTAGGCATTCTCGGCGGTCGCGCTGTCGGCGGTCCGGCCCTTGCGCAGATCGTTAATCGCCGCGTTCAGGCCCTGCGGCGTTGTGCCCGAATCCTTCAGCAGCTCGGCGGTCTTCGATCCGGCGGCCATGGCGAGCGCCAGCAGCAGCCGCTCGACGGTCACGAAGCTGTCGCCGGCCTTCTCGGCCAGCTTGCCAGCGCTGTCCAGCACGCGCGCGGTCTCCGGCCCGAGATAGACCTGGCCTTGCCCGCCCTGGACCCGGGGCAGTTTGCCCAGCGCGAGATCGGTCGCGTTCAGGGCGCGGGCCGGATCGCCGCCGGCGGCCCGGATCAGGTTTGCCGACAGGCCCTCCCGGTCGTCGAGCAGCGCCTTGAGCAGGTGTTCGGGAACGAACTGCTGATGATTTTCCCGGAGCGCGATCGTCTGGGCGGCCTGAACGAAGCCGCGCGAGCGCTCGGTATAGTTTTCGAAATCCATTGCCTCATCCTGTTTCGCGTCCCCCGGCAGGCGGCGGGACAGGCGGAGCGGGACCTGCTAAAGCAGCATCCCGAAGGCTATGTGGGACGCCCGCCGACGGAGCACAAGGGACCGGTGTTGCAATAATGCCACAGCCGGCGACGTGCCTTGGAATCGCCGCGAACCCGCCGCTACAATCGGCCGATGACCAGGGAGCATCGTATGAAATCTTTGCTGGCGCCGGCGCTTGCCGGCCTGCTGTTTCTGGTGTCGACCGCGGCGGCTCCGGCCCAGTCCCGCCTGGTCTTCGATGTCACCACGATCGAAGTGGTAACGAAAAAGAAACGCTACAAATGGCGCGTCCAGCAGGCCATTTCGGCCCCGCAGATGGCGCAGGGCCTGATGTTCCGCAAAGAGCTCGACCCGTGGAAGGGCATGATCTTCGATTTCGGCAACCCGGTCCTTGCGCGGATCTGGATGAAGAACACCGAAATCCCGCTCGACATCCTGTTCATCGAGGCCGACGGCACGATCGAGAGCATCGGTTACGGCGAACCCTTTTCGCTCAGGATCGTCCGCTCCGGGGCTCCGGTGCGCGCCGTTTTGGAAATCCTGCACGGCACGGCGGCAAAACTCGGCATCGAACCCGGCGACCGGATTCGCCACGAGATGTTCGGCACGCCCCTGAAAAAGCTGCCGAGCTACAAGCCCAAATCGCTGCGCAAGAAGGGCAGCTGACAATCGCTTTCGGAAACCGAATCGGGACATGAGCGATCTTTGGAAGAAGACCGCGACGGATGTCGTCGCGCTGCTGAAGGCCGGCGAGGTTTCGCCCGGCGAGCTTCTGGATGTGCTGCGCGCGCGCATCGAAGCGGTGGACGGGGCGGTCAACGCCCTGCCGACCCTGTGTTGGGACCGGGCCAGGGCCGCCGCCGAACGGGCTGACAGGGATAGCGTCCTTGCCGGCCTGCCGGTCGCGATCAAGGATCTGGCGCCGGTCGCCGGCGTGCGCACCACCTTCGGCTCGCCGATCTTCGCCGACAACGTGCCGGCCCATTCGGACTATGTCGTCGAGCGGCTGGAAGAACGCGGCGGCACCGTCTACGCCAAATCCAACACGCCGGAGTTCGGCGCCGGCGCGAACACCTTCAACCCGGTGTTCGGCATCACCCGCAACCCGTGGGATACGCGCCTCAGCGCCGCCGGCTCTTCGGGCGGCTCGGCGGTCGCGCTGGCCACCGGAACGGCGTGGCTCGCCCATGGCTCCGACCTGGGCGGCAGCCTGCGGACGCCGGCCGGCTTCAATGCAGTCGTCGGGCTGCGGCCGAGCCCCGGCCTCGTCCCGACCGGGCCGGACCTGCTGAACTACCAGAACCTGGCTGTCGAAGGTCCGATGGGGCGAACGGTCGCCGACGTGGCCCTGATGCTGGACGCGATGTGCGGGATCGACCCGCGCGATCCGCGCAGCTTCGCACCGCCGGTCCCGTCCTATGCCGGAGCCTTGAACGAACCTCCCGGAAAGCTCCGCGTCGCCTGGACTCCCGACCTGGGCACGACCGTCGTCGACCCGGAAATCAGGTTCGTCTGCGCGGAAGCGGTCGCCGGATTCAGCGGCCTGGGCAGCATCGTCGAGGAAGCCTGCCCGGATTTCGCCGGCGCCTACGACTGCTTCCAGACCCTGCGTGCGGTCTTCTTTGCCGGCCGGGCGGCGCCATTGCTGAAGGCGCATCGCGACAAGCTGAAACCCGATGTGATCTGGAATATCGAAAAGGGTCTCGCGCTGACCGCCGACGACATCGGCCGCGCCGAGCGCGAGCGGACGGCGCTCTACCGGCGGGTCGCCGCCTTCATGGGCGACTACGACATTCTGGCCTGCCCGGTCATGCAGGCCCGGCCCTATCCGGTCGAACGGACCTATGTCGAGGAAATCGACGGCCGAAGGATGGCGAGCTACATCGACTGGATCGCGATCACCTTTTCGGTCACGCTGACCGGATTGCCGGCGCTCTCGCTGCCCTGCGGCTTTACCGAGGACGGATTGCCGGTCGGCCTCCAGCTCGTCGGCCGGCATCGCGGCGAGGCGGCCCTGCTCGCCGCCGCCGCGCAGTTGGAGAGCCTTCTGGGGCTGTCCGCCCGGTTGCCGATCGATCCCGTCGTCCGGCACTAGCCGCGGCGGCGGGACGCGTGGAATCGGGTCCGCCCGCGCGTATGTTGGAGGCGTAGTTATCCGGGTATCGCCGAACCGGCGCGCCCGTCATCCAAAATCGTACATCGTCGATACCACCGAACAGAGAGAGGGTTTGGCATGACAGTCAGTGTTGGAGACAAGATTCCGTCTGCGAAGATCAAGACCATGACGGCCGACGGCATGTCGGAAGTCGATACCGCCGAATTTTTCGCCGGCAAGAAGGTGGTGATGTTCGCCGTGCCGGGCGCCTTCACCCCCACCTGTTCGGCCAAGCACCTGCCCGGTTTCGTCGAGAACGTTGCAGACCTGAAGGGCAAGGGCGTCGACGAGATCGCCTGTATTTCCGTCAACGACGCGTTCGTCATGGACGCCTGGGGCAAGTCGCAGAACGCGGGCAGCGGCATCGCCATGCTGGCCGACGGCAACGGCGACTTCACCAGGGCCATGGGGCTGGAGATGGACGGCTCGGGCTTCGGGCTCGGCACGCGCAGCCAGCGCTATGCCCTGGTCGCCGAGAACGGGACGATCACGACCCTGAATGTCGAACAGCCCGGCGCTTTCGACGTTTCCCGGGCCGAAGCGATTCTCGCTGCCTTGTAGTATTCTTCGGCACTGCCGAAATACCTGTAGGGGAGGGTTTGAAACCCTCCCCTACGGCGTTTGCGGACATCCGAAGCGGCCAACTCTTTCTTTTCCTTCGGTTTTCCATTATGATCGAACGATAAAAAACAATTGCAGAGGGCGCGCATGGCCCGACCGCGCAGTTTCGATGCCGGCGAGGCGCTGGACAAGGCAAAGGCCGTTTTCTGGGCGAAAGGCTATGACGGATCGTCGATCAGCGAGTTGGCGGCGGCAACCGACCTGAAAACCGGAAGCCTCTACAACGCCTTCGGCGACAAGCATTCGCTGTATCTGAAAACTCTCGACCGGTATGGCGAAAAGGAAGTCGCCGCAGCCGTCGTCTGGATCGAACGCCAGGATTGCCGCGGCGCCGAAGCGGTCGCCGGCTTCCTCAAGACGATCGCGGCGCAGGTCGAATCCGGCGCCTACCGCAACGGCTGCTTCCTGTGCAATGCAGCGGTCGATCGAGCGCCGCACGATCCTGAGATCGCGGCCCGCGTCAGCGCCAACATGGCCCCGCTGCGCCAGGCATTCCACGAGCAGTTGAAGAGAGACCCGCGCACGGCAGAGGCGGCCGCTATCCTCGCCGATTTCACCCTGGCGGCCTATCTCGGCATGTTCGTCATGATCCGCGGCGGCGCCGACGGCGCCATGGTGCGCCGGGCCGTATCGGTCGCCAGTGCGGCGCTCAGCGTCTGAGAGGCCGCACCCCGGCGCCGTCCTGTAGCGCGCCCGGCAAACGCCGGCTATAGACCATCGCCATGGAGACCTCGTTCGCCGCTGCCACGCAGACTGTGCCGGAAATCGCTGCCGGCGCGACCCCCATTTCCGTATTCGACGATACGGCGCTCAAGACCTGGCTTGCAGAGCAGCCGCCGGAAATCGGCGCCTGGGTGCAATCCACGGGTTTCGCGGCCAAAGCCGGCTCGGTCTGTCCGGTCCCCGGCAAGGATGGCAAGATCGGTCGCATCCTGTGCGGCCGGGACGAGGATACGCCCGATATCTGGTGCATTGCGGCGCTGCCGGAACGGTTGCCAGCGGGCGACTATGTCCTCGATTCCGGAGCCGACCCGGCGCAAGCCGCGCTGGGCTGGATGCTCGGCGCCTACCGGTTCGACCGGTACAAGACGGCGGAGAAGGCCAAGCGACCGGTTCTGGGTCTTCCGGACAACATCGACAGGGAACGCCTCACAGCAACGGTCGAGGCGGCGTTCCTGGCGCGCGACCTGATCAACACGCCGGCCGAAGACATGAAGCCGAGCGATCTGGCCGCCGCCGCCATCGCCGTGGCGGAGCGGCATGGCGCGGATATTCGCGTCACGGTCGGCGCGGACTTGCTGGAGCGGAACTATCCCGCCATCCACGCCGTGGGCCGGGCCGCCACGGATGCGCCGCGCCTGATCGACCTGACATGGGGCGATCCCGGTCGTCCGAAGGTTACGCTGGTCGGCAAGGGCGTGTGTTTCGACAGCGGCGGCCTGGGCATCAAGCCGGCGGCGGGCATGAAGCTGATGAAGAAGGACATGGGCGGCGCAGCCACGGTGCTCGCCCTCGCCGGCATGATCATGGCCCTGGGCCTGCCGGTGCGCTTGCGCCTGCTGATCCCGGCGGTCGAGAACGCCATTGCCGGCAACGCCTATCGGCCGATGGACGTGATAAGGACGCGCAAGGGCCTGACCGTGGAGATCGGCCATACCGACGCCGAAGGCCGGGTCATCCTGTGCGATGCACTGGCCGAGGCGGCGAGCGAGGAACCGGACCTGCTGCTGGACGTCGCCACGCTGACCGGCGCCGCCCGGGTGGCGCTGGGAACGGAACTGCCGGCCCTGTTCTGCAATGACGACGGCCTGGCGCAGGATATCCTGACCCATGGCGCGGCCGCCGACGATCCACTGTGGCGCCTGCCCCTGTGGCAGGGCTATCGCAAGACGATCGACGGCGAGGCCGGGGACATCACCAACGCGCCGGAAGGCCCGTTCGGCGGCGCGATCACCGCCGCCCTTTTCCTGGAACGCTTCGTCGGCGCCGCGGCCCGCTGGGCCCATATCGACACCATGGGGTGGAACATGGCCGCCCGGCCCGGCCGGCCGAAGGGCGGGGAAGCGTTGGCGTTGCGCGCTCTTTTCGCGGCGATCGAAGCGCGTTTCGGCTGACGGCCGGCGGCTGGACCGCGACCGGTCAATAGCCGCGCGCCGGATCGACGATATTGTTCGGCGCTTCGCCGCGCTGCACCCGCCGGTAGTTCTCCGCAACCTGCGCCGCCGCCGTAACCGGGTTGGTGATGCCGGCATTGTGGGGCGTTATTCGGATTTTCGGATGAGCCCAGAAGGGATGGTCCTTCGGCAGGGGCTCTTCGCGGAACACATCCAGCTTGGCAAAGCCCAGCTTTCCGGAATCCAGCGCGGCGATCAGGTCTTCGTCGACGACATGGCCGCCGCGCGCCGCGTTTACGATGCCGCCGCCGAACGGCATCAGATCGAAGGCCCGGGCGTCGAGGATGCCCTCCGTCTCCGCGGTCAACGGCAGCAGGCAGACGACGATCTCCGAGCGCCGCATGAAACCGTCGAACCCCTCTTCGCCGTGGAAGCCGACGATGCCCGGAAGTTCCTTCGGCGTTCGGCTCCAGCCGGCGACGTCGAAGTCCAGCAGTTTCAGCTTGCGGGCGGTATCGGCACCGATCGCGCCGACGCCCATGACGCCGACGAGGCGCGTGCTCGCAGCTGGATAAGACACGGGGTTCCAGCGTTTCGCCGCCTGGTCCCGGTCGTATCGGTCGGCGTCGCGGTGATAGTGCAGAACGCTGTGCACGCAGTATTCGCTCATCCTCGCCACAAGGTCGGGATCGACCAGCCGCGCCACCGGCACGCCGGCCGGCAGGTCGTTGTGCTTGAAAATATGGTCGACGCCCATGCCCAGGGACTGGATCAGCTTCAAATTCGGCAAGCTGGCGAGCAGATCCGGCGGCGGATCCCAGACCAGGGCGGCGGCGATGTCGGAAACGTCGCCCAGCTCGTCCGGAAACAGCCGCACGTCGATCCCGCCGGGCTGCTGCATCAGCATCTCGCGCCATTTGCCGAAATAGGGGTCCATGTCGCCCCACGAGGAGGCCAGAAGCAGTGTCATCGCCGAAATTTCCGTTGCCGGTTTCCGCCGCGCGCCTTCATGCCGCGACAATTCCTGTTTCGTCGGCCTTGAAATCGAAGGCCGCGTCCATGAGCGCCCTTGTATAGGCCGCCTGCGGATTGTCGAGCACCTGCGCAGCCGGGCCCTGCTCCACCACCTTGCCGTCGCGCATGACGATGACCTGGTGGCTCATCGCCCGGACGACTTTCAGATCGTGGCTGATGAACAGATAGGCGAGATCGTGGTCGCGCTGGAGCTGATGCAGCAGATCGATGATCTGGCTCTGAACGGACCGGTCGAGGGCCGATGTCGGCTCGTCGAGCACCACGACCTTCGGCTTCAGCACGATGGCGCGGGCGATCGATACGCGCTGGCGCTGGCCGCCGGAGAATTCGTGCGGGTAGCGGTGGCGGGTATCCGGATCGAGTCCGGTCTCGGCCAGGGCGTCGATCACTGCGCGTTCGCGCTCTTCCGGACTTCCGGCCCGGTGGATCTTCAGCCCTTCCTCGATAATTTCGCCGACGGAAAGTCGCGGGCTCAGGCTGCCGAACGGGTCCTGGAACACGATCTGCATCTCGCGCCGCAGCGGGCGCAGCGCCTTCCATCCCAGGCCCTGGATGTCCTGCCCCCGATAGACGATCGGCCCGCGGCTCGAGATCAGGCGCAGCAGGCCGAGCCCCAGCGAGGTCTTGCCGGAGCCGCTCTCACCCACAACGCCGACAGTTTCGCCGGCGCGGACCTGCAGCGTTACCTCGTCGACCGCCTTTATGTGATCGACCGTCCGGCGGAACACGCCGGCCTTGATCGGATACCAGACCCGGAAGCCTTCCGTGGCGAGCATTTCCGCGGCGTCATCCGGCACCTCCGGCGGCGTGCCCTTCGGCTCCGAGGCCAGCAGGCGCCTTGTGTATTCGTGCTGGGGCCGGCCGAAGACATCGGCGACGGTTCCCTTCTCCACGATCTCGCCGAGGCGCATGACGGCGACCCGGTCGGCGAAATGCTCCACGACGCCCAGATCGTGAGTGATGAACAGGATGCCGAGGCCCATGTCCTTCTGGAGGTCTTTCAGAAGTTGCAGGATCGTCGCCTGGATCGTGACGTCGACGGCGGTGGTCGGCTCGTCGGCGATCAGCAGGTCGGGCTCGTTGGCGAGCGCCATGGCGATCATGACCCTTTGACGCTGGCCGCCGGAAAGTTCGTGCGGGAAGGAGCCGAGCCGCCGCTCCGCTTGCTTGATGCCGACTTTTTCCAGCAGTTCGACGACCCGCTTGCGGGCGGCGTCTCTCACCATGCCCTTGTGGATACGCAGGATTTCGCCGATCTGCTTTTCGACCGTGTGCAGCGGGTTGAGCGCCGTCAACGGCTCCTGGAAAATCATCGAAATCCGGTTGCCGCGAATCCTGCGCAAGACCGGTTTCGGGGCGCCCATCAGTTCTTCGCCGCGGAATTCGATGCTGCCGGCCGGGTGGCTTGCCTGCGGATAGGGCAGGAGCTGAAGGATCGACAGGGCCGACACCGATTTGCCGGAGCCGCTCTCGCCGACGATCGCCAGGGTCTCGCCCTTGTCGACATGGAAGGACACGCCCTTGACGGCATGAACCGTGCCGTCCGGCACGTTGAAATCGACCTTCAGGTTGTCGACGTTGAGCAGGCGTTCGGGGCTCATGGCGTCCGTCCTGCAGTCGCGAGACCGGCATCTGCGGTCGGATAACCCCCGGATTTCGCGACCGCCGAATCGGGGTCCTGCTCCGGAGGCGGCGCAGCGGCGGCAATGCCCTTGCGCGGGTCGAAGGCGTCGCGCACCGCCTCGCCGATAAACACCAGCAGGCTCAGCAAAATGCCCAGAACGAAGAATGCCGTAACGCCGAGCCAGGGCGCTTCGAGGTTCGAGCGGCCCTGCTTCAACAGCTCGCCCAACGACGGCGAACCGGGCGGCAGGCCGTAACCCAGAAAATCGAGCGAGGTGAGCGCGACGATCGAACCCGAGAGAATGAAGGGCATGAAGGTGAGCGTCGCGACCATCGCGTTGGGCAGCACATGCCTGAACATGATCGTGACATCGCTCGCGCCCAGGGCCCGGGCCGCGCGGACATAGTCGAAGTTGCGCGCCCGCAGGAATTCCGCCCGCACGACGCCGACCAGCGCCATCCAGCTGAACAGCAGCAGGATGATGAGCAGCCACCAGAAATTGGGCTCGATGATGGCGGACAAGATGATGAGCAGGTACAGGATCGGGACGGATTCCCAGATTTCGATGAAGCGTTGCAGCGACAGGTCCGTCCAGCCGCCGAAATAGCCCTGCACCGCGCCCATCGCGATGCCGATCGCGGTGCTGAGCAACGTCAGGACCAGGCCGAACAGGACGGACAGCCGGAAGCCGTAGATCACCCGGGCCAGCACGTCGCGCGCCTGGTCGTCCGTCCCCAGCGGGTTGGCGGTCGACGGCGGCGTCGGCGACGGATCGGGCAACCCGATGACCTGGGAATCGTAGCGGTAGGGGATAAGCGGCCAGACCATCCAGCCCTTTTCGCCGATCTTTTTCTGCACGAAGCGGTCGGTATAGTCGGCTTCGGTTTCGAACTCGCCGCCGAACGTCGTTTCGGCGTAGCGGTGGATCGACGGCAGATAGAGGCCATCGTCGTACCAGACAGCGATCGGCCGGTCGTTGGCGATCAGTTCGGCGAACAGGCTGAGGAAAAAGAGGGCGGCGAAAATCCATAAAGACCAGTAACCGCGGCGGTTGGCCCTGAAGTTGGCAAGCCGCCGTGCGGTAACCGGTGTGACCCGCCACCACAGAAACCTGTCCTTCCGGGCCGCCGCGACGCTCATGCCCGGATACTCATGCCCGGATACTCATGCCCGGATACTCATGCGGGGCGCGCCTCGAAATCGATCCGGGGATCGACCCAGATATAGGTGAGGTCGGTGATCAGCTTCACCAGCAGGCCGATCAGGGAAAAGAAGAACAGGGTGGCAAAGACGACCGGGTAGTCGCGGTTCACGATCGCCTCGAAGCCGAGCAGGCCGAGGCCGTCCAGATTGAAGATGACCTCGATCAGGAGCGAGCCGGTGAACAGGATGCCGATGAAGGCGCCCGGGAACCCGGCGATCACGATCAGCATCGCATTGCGGAAAACATGGCCGTACAGCACCCGCCGTTCGCCCATGCCCTTGGCCCGCGCGGTTACGACATACTGCTTGTTGATCTCCTCCAGGAAGCTGTTCTTTGTGAGCAGCGTCAGCGCCGCGAAGCCGCCGATCACCAGCGCGAGCACCGGCAGCGCGATGTGCCACAGATAGTCGAGCACCTGTTCGACGGTCGATAGCTGGCTGAAATTCTCCGATACCAGCCCTTTCAGCGGGAACCACTGGACGACCGCGCCGGTCGCGAACAGGATGACCAGCAGGATCGCGAACAGGAAGCCGGGAATGGCGTTGGCGACGACAACGATGCCGCTGGTCCACACGTCAAAGGCCGAGCCGTCGCGCACCGCCTTGCCGATGCCCAGCGGGATGCAGACGAGATAGATGATGAGCGTCGTCCACAGGCCGAGCGATATGGAAACCGGCATTTTCTCCAGCACCAGATCGACCACCGGCCGGTTCTTGAAAAAGCTCTGGCCGAAATCGAAGCTCGCATAGCCGGCGATCATGAGGGCGAAGCGCTCGTGCGGCGGTTTGTCGAGGTTGAGCTGCTTGCGCAACCTTTCCAGCAGTTCCGGATCCAGTCCGCGGCCGGCGCGCGATTCGGCGCCTCGCTGCTGTTCCTGCCGGCCGATGCCGGTTTCCTGACCGCGCGACGAGCCGGTCCGCTCCGCCACCTGGTCGCCGCCCTGGCGCAGGTTCGCGATCAGCTGTTCGATCGGCCCGCCCGGCGCCATGTTGATGATGACGAAATTGATCACCATGATCCCGAGCAGCGTCGGGACGATCAGCAGCAGGCGGCGGACGACATAGGCCAGCATTTCGCGCCCCGTTCCGCCGCTATTTCAGACTCGCGATCCGGCTACGCAGCCGGGCCGCTTTGGCCGGGTCGAACCACCAGGTCATGATATCCGCGCCGCTGATCGTCGGTTTGTCCGGATAGCCGAACTTGTCCCAGAAAACGAGCCGCTCGAAGGGAATGTGCCAGTTCGGGATCGCGAGATGCAGGTTGAGCAGCAGCCGGTCCAATGTCCGGGTCCGCAGCACCAGGCTCTTGCGGTCGGGGGCGGCAATCAGTTGCTCGACGAGATCGTCGACCGCCCGGTTCTGCAGGCCGCTCCAGTTGTTGCTCGCCGGGCGCTTGGCGGCTGCCGCGGTCCAGTAGCCGCGCTGCTCGTTGCCGGGCGACAGCGACTGGCCCCAGCCGAGGACGACGACGTCGAAATCGAACTTGCGCACCCGGTTCACATACTGGGAGAAATCGACCAGCCGGATGCGCATATCGATGCCGAGCCGTTTCAGGTTGCGCCGGACCGGCAGGACGATGCGTTCGAACGCCGGGGACCGCAACAGGATGGTGAACCGGAATGGCCGGCCGGTCTTTGCGTTGACCAGGCGGAAGTCTCGCACGACCCAGCCGGCCTCCTTGAGCAGCCTGAATGCTTCCCGCAGGCCGGGCCGGATGTTGCTGTCCTTATAGATCGGCAGCGTATAAGGCGTGGTGAACACCCGGTCGGGCACCGCGCCGGGATAGCGCTGCTTGAGCCGCTGCAACAGCGCCAGAACGGGTCCGCGGGGCTTGCCCGGGCGGGAGGCGAGTTCGGAATTGTCGAAATAGCTGCGGGTGCGCCGATACTGTCCGAAGAACAGGTTGCGGTTGGTCCACTCGAAATCGAAGGCGTAGGCGAGCGCCCGGCGAACCCGCCAGTCCGCGAACAGCGGATTGCGCATATTGTAGATGAAGGCCTGCATGCCGCTCGGCTGGCCGTTCGGGAATTTCTTCTGGATCAGCAGCCCGTCGCGCCTGGCGGCAATGTCGTAGGCGCGCGCCCAGGCCGAAGCCGTGTTCTCGGCGCGAAAATCGAACTGCCCGGCCTTCAGCGCCTCGCGCATTACCGAGACATCGAAGAAATACTCGTAGCGGATCAGATCGAAATTATGATGGCCGACATTGGCCGCTACATTCTTCCCCCAGTAATCCTTAACCCGGACATATTCGATCCGCCGGCCCGGAGATACCTTGCCCATGCGGTAGGGCCCGCTGCCGAGCGGCAGGTCGAGGGAGAATTTCGTGAAATCCCGCTTCGCCCAATAGTGCTTCGGCAGAATCGTCAGGTCGCCGGCCACGATGAGCGGCAATTCCCGGTTCGTCCCGCCGCGGAATGTGAATTTGACCGAGCGCGGCCCGGTCTTCTCCATCCGCACGATGTCGCGAAAATAATAGCGGTAGAAGGGCCTGCCCTGCTTGCGCAGGATGTTCATGGAGAAGATCACATCCTCAACCGTGACCGGCATACCGTCGTGCCAGCGCGCTTTGGGGTCGAGCGTGAACTCCACCCAGGACCGGTCCTTCGGATAGCGGATGCTCTCCGCCAGCAACGGATAGAGCGTAAAGGCTTCGTCGTCCGCCCGTTTCATCAGCGTGTCGTAGATCAGCCCGGCGCCGCTGGCCGCCGTACCCTTGACGATATAAGGGTTCAGGCTGTCGAACGTGCCCTGGCTCGCCAGCCAAAGGTTGCCGCCCTTCGGCGCTTTCGGGTTGATGTAGTCGAAATGCGGGAAGCCCGCCTCGTATTTGGGTTCGCCGTGCATAGCGATGGCGTGGCTTTCGACGATCTCGGACGCAATGGCAGTTTCGTCGGCGCCGCCGGGTGCCGACGCGGCAACGAGCGAGACGTGAGCGGCCAGAATTGCAACGATCCAACGCATGGCGTTACTCGCGGCAAACGGATGGCGAAAGTAAGGCGAGAGCTTGAGGCGCGCCCGAACGAATAAGGTCTTTACCACGACTCCCGGTAGGGTCGGAGTTCGACGTTGAAGCTCCAGGTGCTGCGCGGCTGGTGGGCGATGCGGAAGAACTCACCGGCAATGTCCGCCGGCTTGGCGTAGGCGTCGTCCGGCCGGTCCCCGCCCATCCGCTCGCGCACCCAGGGGATATCGATCATCGCGTCGACGGTGATGTGCGCGACGTGGAGCCCCTCGGGGCCCAGGTCCCGCGCCAGCGCCTCGGCCAGGATGCGCTGGCCCGCCTTGCTCGGCGCGAAGCCGGTGAAATGCGGCTTGCCGCGCCAGGCGCCGGTATTGCCGGTCACGAGCAGCGCTGCGTCGCCGCGCTCGACCATCGCCGGCGCCAGCTCCTGCGCCGCGACCAGAAGGGAGGAGACGTTGACCCGGAAGGTGCGCTCGAACTCGCCGATGTCGATGTCCCGATAGGGCGCAAAGACCGCGTAGGCGCCGTTGTAGATCGCCACTTTCGGGACTCCGAGATCGGCGACGATCCGCCTCAGTGTCGCCCGCAGGCCCTCATGGTCGGTCACGTCGCACGGATAGGCGCGGCTGTCGGCGACATCGCCGGCGATCCTCTCCAGCCGCTCTGCCTTGCGCGCGATCATGGCGACGGCATAGCCGCCTTCGGCGAACCGCCGGACCAGCGCTTCGCCCGTGCCGGGGCCGACGCCGATGACGATACAGGCCGGTTTCGTTTCCGTCATGCCGCTTCCAGGGGGATTATTTTCGAGAGATCGAGAGTCCTGCGAGCCTGGGCGAGATCGTAAGCCCGCTGCAGATTCATCCAGAATTCGGCCGAATTGCCGAAGAATTTCGCAAGCCGCATCGCGGTATCCACCGTCAGCGACGTTTCGCTCCTGACCAGCCGCTCGATTCGCGTCCGCGGCACGCTCAGCCGTTTCGCAAGCGCGATTGCGCTCATGCCGAGCGGTTCGAGATACAGTTGGGCGAGCACCTCGCCCGGATGGGAGGGATTCTCCATCGGCGCCGTCTCCCGCCTCATTCAATGGTAGTCCACGATTTCGACACTCTCCGGTCCCTGTTCGGTCCAGACGAAGCAGATGCGCCACTGGTCGTCGATGCGGATCGAGTGCTGACCGGCTCTGTCGCCCTGCCCTACGAATTTTCGTCCAGCCACATGTCGAGGTAGCGGATGCGGTCGTGGCCCCAGAAGGGTTCGCCGTCGGCGACCATATGGGGCGTGCCGAAAATGCCGGCCTCGGCAGCCTCCCGGCTCGCGTTGGCGCAGGCTTCCGCCGCCGCTGCATCGTTTGCCGCCGCTTCGACATCCGCTGCCGCGACCCCGACCGAGGACGCAATCTTTTGCAGTGGGCCCGGCTCGGTCAGTTCCGCGCCTTCGGCCCAGTAGCCCTGCATCAGCGCGGCGGACAGGCGGTTGGCCTGTTCCGGGTTCTGCGCCCGGATGCGCCAGATCAGGTGGCGCGCCTGGCTGAGATCGCCCCTGGGAAAAGACTTGGGGATGTTGAGCGGCAGGCCGAGCAGGCCGGCAGTGCGCGTGAAATCCTTCTTGATGTAGCGGCCCTTGGCGATCGGATTGCCGATCGGCATGTAGTCGTGAATCTTCCAGACCGTCATCAGGGAAATCGGCACCCAATCGATTTCCCGGCCGTGTTTGGCCGCTACCTTCTGCAATTCTGCGATGCCCAGATAGGTGTGGGCGGAGGGGAGATCGAAATAGAGGGCGATCGGATCGGCCATGGCTGCGGTCCCGTCGGAATTGTGGATGAGCGCCAAGCAATCAGGTCGACAGTAATTCCGCAACCCCCCTGATTGCCTCAAACGCGCCCGCGACATCCTCTTCCGCGGCGTCGAACTGCCCGGCGACGAAGCGGATCGCTACCCGGCCGTTATGGACGGTCTGGGTCAGGTAGATCGTCCCGGCATCGTTGATGGCGCTGGCCAGCCGCAGGTTGAGGTCGTCCAGCGCCTCTTCGGGCACACCGTCCGGCGCGAGACGGAAGGAAAACAGCGACAGGACCGGCGCGGTGACGATCTCGAATCCGGGTTCGGCCGCGAGCCGCGCGGCAAGATCTTCCGTCCAGCGGACATGGTTGCGGATGCGCCGGCGCAATCCTTCCAGGCCGTAGGCGCGCAGCAGGAACCAGACTTTGAGGGCGCGGAACCGGCGGCCCAGCGTGACCGACCATTCGCTGAAATTGACGATGCCGTCGGCGCCGCGGGTCTTGAGATATTCCGGCTGGATCGCCAGCGTGCGCACCAGCGTCTCCGGCGAGCGGACGAAATGGGCGGAACATTCGAGCGGAGCGCCAAGCCATTTGTGCGGATTGAGCACGATGCTGTCGGCCAGCTCGACACCGTCCCAGAAATGCCGGAATTCCGGGCAGATCATGGCGGAGCCCGCCCAGGCAGCATCGACATGGGTATAAAGGCCCTCTTCCGCCGCGACCGCGCAGACCGCGCGCACGTTGTCCATCGCGCCGACCGAGGTGCCGCCGACGCAGGCGACGACCCCGGCCGGGGTCATGCCGGCTGCCCGGTCGTCGCGGATCGCCTGCTTCAGCGCGGCGACATCCATGGCGAGCGCCGCATCGGTCGGCACCTTGACCAGATTGTCCTGCCCGAGTCCGGCGACCCACAGGGCCTTGTCGATCGAGCTGTGGGTCTGGTCCGACGCGTAGATCCGCAGCGGCGCCCGGCCGAACAGCCCCTCCCGGTTGCCCTGCCAGTCGAGCGCCCGTTCGCGCATCGTCAGGATGGCGCACAGGGTGGCGGTCGAGGCCGTATCCTGGAACGCGCCCTTGAATTCGTCCGGCAGGCCGACCGCCTGGCGCAGCCAGTCGACCATCTTGACTTCGAGCTCGGTCGCCGCCGGCGAGGTCTGCCACAGCATGCATTGCGCCGCCATCGCCCCTGCGAGCTGTTCGGCCACCACTGCGGCCGGCGCGGCGTTGGACGGGAAATACGCGAAGAAGCGCGGATGCTGCCAATGGGTCATGCCATCGGGGATCAGCCGCTCGAAATCGGCGAAGATGTCTGCCATGTCGTGGGCGGCTTCCGGCGGCGTATCCGCAATCCGGGCGCCGATTTCGCCCGGCGCCGTCTGCGCCCGCACCGGGCGGTCGCGCAGGGTTTCGCGATAGTCGGCGCCCCACTCGGCCGCCCGGTGCGACCAGTGGCGGAAATCGAAATCGTCCATGTCGGTGCCCCGCTGCCTCCCCGGCCGGTCCGGACTTCACGCCCGCGGCCGCGATTGCGTCGTACCGTTTTCGCTGCGCGCGGGAAAGGACGCAGCGCTCAGATCAACACGCAGGTCGCCATGAGCCCGAGCAGGCAGAACAGCAGGAACATGAACATCCACGGCATGGCCGCGCCGTCGCCGATCGCAGCGCAATGGCCGACGGCTGCGGCCCGGATCAGGCGCTCAGCCGCATGCCGACGCGGTTCAGGTCCGGCTCCTTGTGGAACTTGCCGTCCTGCATGATGGCGATCAGGCGGGAATGGTCCTGCAGCACCTTGATATCCGTCAGCGGGTCGCCGTCGACCAGGAGGAGATCGGCCAGGCAGCCCTCCCGGATCGTGCCCAGTTCGTCGCCCATGCCCATGATCTGGCCGCCATACATCGTGCCGGCCTTGATCGCCTCCATCGGCGAGAAGCCGACCATGTCGACGAAATACTCGAAATCCTTGGCGTTGGTGCCGTGGGGCGTCCAGGCAAAGCCGTAATCGCCGCCGACCAGCACGCGGATGCCGCGCTTGTGCATCGCCAGCATGGTGGCGCAGGCATTCTCCAGCTCGCGCTCGTAGCGATCGGTGATCGGCGTGCCGGGCTTGATGCCCCATTCGGCGGCGTTTCGCGCCACGTTGATCAGCCAGGCCAGACCGGGCGCCACGAAATGCTTGTCCTTGGCGGCTTCCAGCATGTCCAGCGTCTCCTCGTCGGAGAAGGAGGCATGGTAGATGATTTCGATGCCGTGTTTCACGCAGCGCTGGATCGATTCCTTCGAGCGCGCATGGGCGGCGAGGCGCCGGCCGCGCCCCTTGGCTTCGGCAACCGCGACGGCGACCTCTTCGTCGGTGAACTGGTTCTCCTCCGCGGCGAATTGGGTGATCTCTTCGCCCGACAGGTTGATCTTGATCGTATCGACGCCCCACTTCATGAGCGTGCGGACTTCGCGGCGCATCTCCTCCACGCCGGAGACGACGATGCCGAGATTGAGCGCCTTGTGGTCGATATGCGGCAGCGTGGCGTCGCCGAGTCCGCCCACGGCCGTCAGTTCGGGCCCTGCCGCGGTATAGCGCGGGCCGGGCACCTTGCCCTCCTTGATGGCGTCGCGGATCACCACGTCCAGCCTGGGCTTTGCCGCCGCCGCGCCGTAACCCGCCGTGAAGCCGGCGTCGATCAGCAGTTTCGCCATATAGACGCAGTTGAGCGTGTGCTCTTCGAGCGGCATGAGTTGAATCGGGTCGATGCCCGGTGCGTTGTTCCAGCTCAAGTGCAGATGGGCGTCGACCATGCCGGGCATGAGGGTCATGCCCCGCCCGTCGATCCGCTGGGCGCCGTTCGGGGCGCCCCAGCCGCCGTTGCCGTGACCGCCGCCATATCCCGCACCGAAGCCGCCGCTGCCGGCGCGCTGAATGGTCTTGATCCTGTTGCCGGCGACGGTCACGTCGCCGGAATAGGGCGCTTCGCCCGTCCCATCCAGAATGCGGACATTGGAGAACACGATCTCCGGCTCGTTGCGCCCGTTGCCGTTCGAGCCGGCCCAGCCGCCGAATGTGACTTCCGCCATTACCTCTCTCCCTCTCGCGCCGCGCTATGGCGCGGACTTGTCCAGATGCGCCCGCAGCAATTCCGCCGACTGCCCGGGCGCCTCGATGGTCGTCCAGTGCCCTGTATCGGGCAGAATAGTGAGTTCGGCCTCTGAAATACGGTTTTTCAACGATTGGGCCATGGCCACCGGCGCTACGGGGTCCTTTTCTCCCGCGATCAGCAACGTCGGGCAGCGGATTGCGGCATGGTCCGCCGCCGCCGCTGCCGCCAGCGCCCGGCAATGCGCCGCGTATCCCGCCGGATCCTGGCGCATCAGGCTCTCGCGAACGAAGGCCTGCGCAACCGGATTGGCCCGGCGCGACTCTTCCGCGATGCTTGCAGCCGATACGCTGTCGGCGATGCCGGCCATACTATCCCTGCGGGCCGTTTCTGCCCGTTCGCTCAGCGCCTGGCGCGCCGCCGGCGCCGGTTCAAGAATGGGCCCGAACAGCGTGAGACTCAAGACCGCTTCGGGCAGGTCCGCGGCAAGATACTGACAGAGCAGCGTGCCCATCGAATGGCCGGCGAAATGAGCCCGCTCGACCCCGGCGAGGCGAACCGCGTCGCAGACCGCCGCAGCCAGCCCTTTCAGTCCGGGCCGGCCCGGGCGCAACGCGGAACGGCCGGCGCCCGGCAGGTCCGGCCGCAGCACGCGGTAATCGGCGAGCGCGCTCATCAGCGGCTCAAACGTATTCGAATCGCCGCCGAGACCGTGGATCAGGACGACGGCCGGACCCGAACCGCCGCTGTCTTCTGCCACCATGCTGCCGAGGCGCAGATCGGCCATCGCTCAGGCTTCCGCGACCGGATTTTCAAGAGTGCCGATGCCGCCGATTTCAATGGCAACCCGGTCGCCGGCCCTGAGATATTTCGGCGGCGTGAAGCCGATCCCGACTCCGGCCGGCGTGCCCGTCGCGATCACGTCGCCCGGCATCAGCGTGATTCCGTTGGAGATGGCGGCGATTATCGCCGGCACATCGAAGATCATCAGCGCGGTGTTCGACTCCTGGCGCATCTCGCCGTTGACCCGGCAGCGGACAGGCGTGTCGGCGAGGTCGATCTCGTCCGCCGTCACGGCTGCCGGCCCCATCGGACAGAAGGTGTCTTGGGATTTGCCGATCAGCCACTGGCTGTGCCGGCTCTGGAGATCGCGCGCGGTTAGGTCGTTGACGATGGTGTAACCCCAGACATGGTTCATGGCCTCGGATTGGGGGATGTTGCGACCGGCGGTCCCAACGATAACCGCCAGTTCGGCTTCGTAATCCACCGCCTCGGTCACGCCGGGGTCGAGCAATATCTCCGCGCCGTGAGGAATCACAGTCTCCGGCAGCTTGGAAAAGACGATCGGCGCGTCCGGCACCGCCCCCTGGGCCGCGGAGCTGTCGAAGCCGGAATGGGCGAATTCCTTTGCATGTTCGCGGTAGTTCTTGCCGACGCAGAAGATGTTCCGGCGCGGCCTGGGGATCGGCGCCTGGATTGCGATATCGGCAACCGGCACGATGTCTTCGACTGCCGGCAGTTCGCGGCCGATCAACGCCGCAATCCCGTCCGTGTCGGCGACACCCGGCGGCAGGGCGAAGCGCTGGACCGCTTCGCCGTAATCCGCGACCCGGCCGACATGCCGGCTGCCCTGCCAATCGAAGACAATGAGCTTCAGGACGCCGCCTCCCCCTCGCGCGGTGGAATCAGGACCGTCGAACCCGTAGTGGCCCGGCTCTCCAGGGCACGGTGCGCGTCGGCCGCATTCTGCAGGTCGAAGCGCTGGCCGATCTCGATTGTGACGAAGCGCCGCTCGATAGCGTCGAACAGCCGCTCTGCGCTCGCGCGGAATTTCTCCGGCGTGTTCGTGTAGTGCACATAGTTCGGGCGGGACAGGGTGGCCGAGGTTTCGGCCAGCATGCCGATGTCCCGCGCGCCGATATCGCCGGACGCCTGGCCGAAGCTGACCAGATGTCCGCGTTCGGCCAGCGCGGCGACGGAATGCTCGAAACTGTCCTTGCCGACCGCGTCGTAGATGACATCGGCGCCGTGCCCCTCCGTCAGGTCGCGGACCTGTTCCTCAAGGCTCCGATCGCCCGGCACAACGACATGATGGGCGCCGGCGGCGCGCGCGACCCGGGCCTTTTCTTCGGTCGAGGTTGCACCGATCACCGTGGCGCCGAGGCGGTTCGCCCACTGGCACAGGATCCGCCCGACGCCGCCTGCCGGCGCATAGACGAGCACCGTTTCGCCCGGCGCGACGGCACGGACCCGATGCAGCAGGAATTCTGCCGTTACGCCCTTGAGCAGCGCGGCGGCGGCGATCTCGTCGCCGATGGAATCCGGCAACGGGATCACCAGAGCGGCATCCATCGTCCGGGCGCTCGCATAGGCGCCGAGCGGCGGGCAGGCATAGGCCGCGCGCTGGCCGGGCGCGAGATGGCGGACATCCGGGCCGGCATCCACCACGACGCCGGCTGCCTCAAGGCCGGGCACGCCCGGCGGCGTAAGCAAATCGAAATAGCCGGTCCGGCAATAGACATCGATGAAGTTCACACCGACGGCCGTCTGTTGCAGGCGCACCTGGCCCGGCCCGGGCGGCGGCGCTTCGACCGGCGCCGGATGCAGTTCCTCCGCGCCGCCATGGCGATCGATAACGATAGCGGTGCCGGAAATGGCGGCGCCCCCGGCCGGTTGAACGGCGGGTGCGGCTGCCGGCGCGCGCCGCATCCTCTCCTGCCCGGCGGCCGGGCGTTCGACGCGCTGCCGAACCGCTTCGAACCCCGCTTCGTAAACCTCGGTTGCGACCAGCGCTGCCAGTTCCCCTTCCTGACCGGGCGGCGTGTTGAAGCTCGACGTCCAGCGCCAGAAGGTCCGGTCGCCGTCGGTGACCGGTTTGAGCTCGACATCGGCGACGTAGTCGTGAAGCGGGATATCCGCGTCGACGATGGTGTAGCGGAAGCGGCACTCATTGTCGGAGAGCGACAGGAGCCGTTCCCGGACGTTCGCCCCGTCCTCGAGGTCGAAATTGCGCACGCAACCGATCTGGTCGGTGCGCTTCGACTCTTCCAGCCGGCTGTGCCGGACGATCGGGTGCCAGCGGTCGTGGCCGTTGAAATCGCGCAGGATTTCCCAGACCGCTGCAATGGGGGCGTCGATCACCGTGCTGCGCACCACCCGAATCATGGCCGGACCATGGCGTCAGGCCCCGAAGCGGGCCTTGAGCGCGTCGAAGGCGGCCTGGAAAACGTTGGTGCCAATGTTGTCGATGAGCTCGGCCTCGTTCGCGGGATCGCAATCGAACTCGGCCGTCCATTCGGCAAAGGTCCGGTTGCCGTCCGTTATCGGCGCGAGTTTCAGCGTCGCGATATAGTTCTCAACCCCCATCGGGCTTTCGAGAATTGCGTAGCTGACGCTGAAGTCGTAGTCGGACAGCGCCAGCAGTCGCTCGCGCAGGAAGCCGCCGTCCTGCAGCCGGAAGGCCCGGACGCAGCCTACCCGATCGGATGGCTGCCCGCCCTCGATCCGGCTCTCCCGGACCGCCGGTACCCAGTCCGGCAAGGCGTTGAAATCCCGGACCGTCTGCCAGATCCGGTCGGCCGGGGCGCCGATCACCGAAGAGATATAGACCCTGGCCATGGCCTAGCCGTCCCCGTCCTTCTTCGGCTCGGCGTCCCTCGCCAGGCTGGCGGCGTCCTTGGCGGAGCGGAAGACATCGCCGAGGCGCGCGACGTTGGAATCCTCGATGCCGATCTCCTTCATCATCTCGTCGATCAGCGGACTCTGCACCCGATAGCGCAGCACACTCTCGATAACCTCGTCGGTCGGGCTGCGCCCGCTGCCACCCCCGCCGCCTGCGAGCCCGTCGACATGCAGGATCTTGATCCCCTCGATATTTTCCATCGGCCGCACGCTTTCGCGGATGATCCCTTCCAGACGGTCCAGCATCCGGGCGCGCAAGCGTCCGGTGCGGGCATCTTCCGTCAGCATGTTCTCTGCTTCGTTGCGCAGGCGCTCGGCCTCGGCGGCTACGGCCGCGGTCACCCGGTCGGCCTCCGCGGCGATCTTCGCCGTATCGGCATCCTTGCCCGCGACGATCCGGTCGATGGCAGCGATGCGTTCGGCGATTTCGGTCTCGCGGACGGTCGCTACCTTTTCCTCGGCCTCTACAGCATCGGCCCGTACGGATTCGGTTGCGATGCGGGATTCCGCTTCTTCGGACGTCTTCTTCAACACCTCGATCTGCCGTTCGATCTCAGCGAGTTCGACCGCCATCTCGCGTTCGACCTCGAACCGCCGAAGATCGCGCTGCTGAGCGATACGCGCCTCCTCGATACCGCGGTCGGACATAATGCGCGACCGCTCGACTTCCTCGCGGGCCGCGATCTCGGCTTCCTCCACGGCCCGGCGCTGGTCGATCTGGTGCGCCTGGAGCTGCCGGTCGCGCTCGATACGCGCCTTGTCCAGTGTCTGGTCCTGGTCGATGCGTGCGGATTCCACCGCCTTCTGGGCCTCGATCCTCGCGGTCTCGGTCTGCTGGTCGCGCGAGATATCGCGGGCTTCCGTTTCCGCATCCGCCAAAATCTGCGCTTCGCGCAACTGGCGCTGCGAGGCGATACGCGCCCGTTCCAGATCCTCGTTGGCTGCGATCTCGGCATTCTCCAGATCGTGGCGCTGGCGGATCTGCTCTTGTCGGACGAGCCGTTCGCGCTCGATGCGCGCCGTTTCCAGCGCCTGCTCCTGGGCGATGCGCGCGCGTTCCACCTCTTCCTGCGCCCTTATCTCGGCTTCTTCCAGGGTCCGGCGGCGGTCGATCTCGAAACCGCGGGTTTCCTGCTGGCTGGCGATCCGGGCCTGCTCGGCCTCGCTTTCCTTGGCGGCCTGAATCCGGGTGACCTCGGCGCGCTGGTCGGCGCGCAGGGTCTCCAGGGCGCGCTGCTGGTTCAAGCGGGCGTCCTCGCTCTCCTGCTCCAGCATGAGGGTCTGCTTCTCCGCTTCGAGATTCTGGGTGCGGATCGCGACCATGGACGACTGCTCGATATCGTTGCGCAGCTTGCGGCGCGCCTCGATCGTTTCGATGAGCTGGGTCAGGCCCTCGGCATCGAACCGGTTCGACGGGTTGAAGAATTCGAGATTGGTCTGGTCCAGATCGGTGATCGCGACCGATTCGAGTTCGAGCCCGTTCTGCGCGAGAGCGACCGCCGCACGCTCCGCGACATCGGCGACGAAATCGCCGCGCCGCTCGTGCACTTCGTCCAGCGAGCGTTCTGCGGCAACGGATCGCAGCGCACCGACGAATTTACCCGACAGAAGCTCCGCCAGGCGGTCCGCCTCCAGCGTACGCCTGCCGAGGGTCGAGGCCGCGGCCCCGACCGCCTTTTTCTCCTGAAGCACCCGGACGAAGAATTCAGCCTCGATATCGACGCGCACCCGGTCGCCCGTGATAACGGCGTCTTCCCGGGTCCGCGAAATCGGAATTCGCACGACGTTCAGGTTGACCGGCGTCACCTCATGAACGATCGGCAACACCAGCGCGCCACCGTTTATGACCACCTTTTCGCCGCCGAAGCCGGTGCGCACGAAGGCGACCTCCTTGGTCGAACGGTGATACAGCCAGTTGAGCAGATAAACGGCCACCACGATGACGATGATGGCCACGATGAGCCACAGGATGATGCTCCCGATCAGGCTTCCCGTCATGATCCCGCCCTCCCTATTGTCCGATCCTGACCGCCTTGAAGGCCTTTGTCTGTTCGGTCAGCGCCACTTCCGTCGGCAGGCGCTCCATGGACGAGGCGCCGTAGAATCCGTGGCAGTTCCCGGTTTGGTTCAGAATATACTGCGCGTCGTCCGGCATGGAGACCGGCCCGCCATGAACCAGCACGACGATTTCCGGATCGACGCGCATCGCGGCCGCTGCCCAGGCATCGACCAGGGCAGGGCAGTCTTCCAGCTTCAGCGCCGTTTCCGCGCCGATCGACCCGCCTGTGGTCAGGCCGAGATGGCAGACCACGATATCGGCGCCGGCCTGCGCCATGGCCTCGGCTTCCTCCTCGCAGAAGACG
Source organism: Rhodospirillaceae bacterium Spongia-Bin9 (assembly GCA_900197615.1). GTDB lineage: Bacteria > Pseudomonadota > Alphaproteobacteria > Bin65 > Bin65 > Bin65. Next base: position 8,054 of record FZLR01000031.1, on the reverse strand, counting down.
TAGGGCGTGGTCAGCATGTCCTTCTCGTGCGCCATACGGATCATGTCGACTTCGAGCCCGTAGGACATGCCGGTCTCTTCCAGGTTGGCCCGGAACACGCCGTCCATCAAACCGACGGTAGGGAAATTCTGGACACCCGAAAATCCCATATTCCGGAGTCCGTCGAGGTAGGAGTCGAACAGGCAGAACGGATCCGTGCCGTTGACCCCGGCGAGGACGGGCGTCTTGCGAACCACCGGCAGCACTTCGCGCGCCATCTCGACCACCACCTCGTTGGCGTTGCCGTAAGCCAGAAGGCCGGACATGGAGCCCCGGCCCGCCATGCGATAACGGCCGGAATTGTAGATGACGATCAGGTCGATGCCGCCGGCCTCCTCGCATTTGGCTGACAGACCCGTTCCCGCGCCACCGCCGATAATCGGGGCACGGTTGGCCTTCATGGTCCGAAATTTCTCGACCAGGGCTTGTCGGTCAAACCGTGGCATGGCGGGCTGTCCTCGGAAGCGGGCTGATTTCGTCAAGGGCTGCGGCAGCGGCGCGGGCGAAAGCCGGGTCGTTGATATGGTGCGGCAGGCGGATCAGACGGCGGCTCCCCGATTCGCGCAGGGTGCCGGCGATAGCGTCGAACAGGGCCGCATCGGCCTCCGGCGCATGGAACGGCTGACCCGGCGCATCCAGCGCCGAGACGCCGCCTTCGGGAATCAGGAACCGGACGGGTCCGGCCATCCGGTTCAGCCGTTCGGCAATCCACGCGCCCATGCGCGCGTTTTCTTCCGGCGTGGTGCGCATCAGCGTCACCTGCGGATTATGTTCGACGAACGTGCGGTTCCGGAAGCGGTCGGGCACCGTGTTGCGCGGGCCGAAATTCACCATGTCCAGGGCGCCGACCGAGCCGACGTAAGGCAGGCGCGTGCGGATGAAGGCGCCGAACCGGTCTTCCGTCGCCGGGAACACGCCGCCCATCGTCAGGTCGCAGACTTCCGTCGTGGTGAGATCGACCGCGGCGGTCAGCATCCCGCTGTCGGCCAGTTTCTCCATGGATCGTCCGCCGGTTCCGGTGGCGTGGAAGACGAGACAGTCGTAACGGTCCTCCAGAAGGCCGGTAATCTGCTGCACCGCCGTCGTCGTCACGCCGAACATGGTGAGCCCGAGGCACGGCTTGTCGTCCCGCTGCGGTTCGGGCTTGCGGCGTTCGGCGAGCATGCCGGCGAGCGCGCTGGCGCCGTTCGCCAGCACGGTGCGGCTGATCCGATTCAGGCCCTGCACATCGGTGACCGAATACATCATCATGATATCGGCTGCGCCGACATACCGGCCGACCTCGCCGGAGGCGACCGTGGAGATCATAATCTTCGGTACGCCGACGGGCAGGGCCTGCATGGCCGGCGTGGCAAGCGCCGTCCCGCCCGATCCGCCGGCGGCGATAATGCCGCCGATATCCGGCTGCCGGACCAGCCAGGTCTCGAACGCCTCGGCCATCGCGCCCACCGCCTTGCCCCGGTCGCCGGCGAAGACACCGGTCGCTCCCTGTCGGTGCGACGCCGCCACGACATGCGGCGGCACATCGGCCGACGACGCCTTGCCCGAAGTCGACAGGTCGACGGTCTTTACCGCAACGCCGAGCGCAATGAGCCGGTCGCGGATAAAGCCGAGTTCGGCGCCCTTGGTATCGAAAGTGCCGGCGACATAGACGGCGCCGCCGGATTGTGCATCGAAGCCGGTCGCGGGCTCGCGGAACAGCGGCTCGGGTTTCGTATCGAACGGCCGGTCGCGGTTGCCTGCGGCCACGTCGGAGCTTTGCCGCCAGGTCGCGCCGGCCCACCGGGTCGGCGGCACATAGATCAGCCCGCCGCTGTCCGTTCCTGCCGGCGGCTCCGGTTCGGCCTGCGCCTCGCCCTCCGCTGTCCGGCCGTCCTCGGGCGACGCCTCGACCGGATCCTCTTCTACCGGAGCCTCTTCGACCGGGTCGTCGAGTTCGAGATCGACGTCTTCGTGGGAATGGCGGCCGACCCCCAGCAACCGTTCCTGAAGCGGCCGGTCGGCAGCCAACTCGTGCGCGGGCATGGTGCGCCGGATGCGGCCGTTCACCATGATCGAGACCTGTTCGGAAATCGCCGTGGCGACCGAGATATTCTGCTCGATCAGCAATACCGCGACCTGGTTTTCCGCCGCCAATTCAGCCAGCAGCTTCTCGACCTGGTCGACGATGACCGGGGCGAGGCCTTCGGTCGGTTCGTCGAGGACCAGCAACTCGGGATCGTGGAGCAGCGCGCGGGAGATCGCGAGCATCTGCTGTTCGCCGCCGGAAAGCTGTCCGCCGCCATTGTTGCGGCGCTCGGCTAGCCGGGGAAAGGTGTCGTAGATCCGGTCGACTGTCCAGGCGGCGCTGCCGGTCCAGGCCAGCCGCAGATGTTCGTTGACGGTGAGCGACGGCCAGAGCCGGCGGCCCTGGGGCGTGTAGCCGACCCCGCGGTTGGCGATCCTGTAGGGCGCCAGCCCGACCAGTTCTTCGCCGGCCATGCGGATCGATCCGCGCTGCACCGGCAACAGCCCCATGATGGTGTTGCACAGGGTCGTCTTGCCCATGCCGTTGCGGCCGACGACCGCATGCACGCCGGAAACCAGTTCGAGATTGACGCCCTGCAGCGCGTGGGACGGCCCGTAGTAGACGTGCAGATCCCGTATCTCCAGGGCATGGGGATCGGGCAGGCGTCGGCGGGCGCGGTCACGCACGGCCGCCTCCATTGTCTCCGTGGCCCAGGTAAAGCTCCTGGACCTCGGGATCGCTCTCGATTTCGTCGGGCGTTCCTTGTTTGAAGATGCGCCCGTTGTGCATCATGGTGACCCGCTCGGCGACGCGCAGCGCGACATCCATATCGTGCTCGATCAGGATAAATCCGACATGGGGCGGCAAGGACTGCAGAATCTCGACCAGGTCGCCGCGTTCGCTCGGCGACAGTCCGGCCGCCGGTTCGTCGAACAGGATCAGGCGCGGCGCGCCCGACAGCGCCAGCGCCACCTCGAGCTGCCGCTGCTGGCCGTGGCTGAGTTCGGCCACCGGCGTATCGCGCCGGTCGTCGAGGTGAACCGCGTGGAGCAGTGTCTCGGCCATCTCCATCGCGCCATCGTCCCGGCGCGGCCGGAACAGCGAGTGCCGCCCGCGCCCGACGCCCCGGCAGGCCAGAAATATGTTTTCGATGACCGTGAGGCCGCTGAACAGCAGTGAAATCTGATAGGTCCGGCGGAGGCCGCGACGGATCCGCTCGTGAACGGGCAGATACGTCACGTCCTCGCCGAACAGTCTTACGCGCCCCGAGGTCGGGGGATAGTCACCCGTGATCGCGTTGAACAGGGTGGTCTTTCCCGCCCCGTTCGAACCCAGCACCGCCCGCCGCTCGCCGGCGCGGACGGTCATATCGATGTCCGCCATCGCGACCAGCGCACCGAAATGGCGGCTGACCGCGTTCAGCTCCAGCGCAAACTGTCCGGCCTGCGGAAGCGCTGCGCGGGCGGCGGTGCCGGGTTCGTTCAACGGGGTCCTCGGCTGCGCAGTTCGCCGTGCTCTATTTGCAGGGCGGGTTGGTGCGGCTGACCGGGCCGTATTTCAGGAACTCCTCATATTTGACCCCGAAGGTCTGGGAGACTTGCTTGGTAACCCCGATCGTCTTGTTGACCAGGTTGCCGTCCGGGCCCTCGACGACTTCCGTCAGGAACATGTCGGCGATGGCGTTCCGGCGCGCGTCGAGAGAGACCATTCCGGTCGGCGACTCGAACTTGAGCGACGACAGCGCGGCGCGCAGCTTCTTGCCGCCGTCGGACAGATCGCCCTTCACCTTGTCCAGGGCCAGCAGCGCGGCCTTGGTGTTGATGTAGTAGCCATGGGCGAACAGCGACGGCGACGGGAACCCGCCCTTCCCTGCGAACAATTTTTTGTATTGCGCAACGAAGGCTTTCCAGCGGGGGTCGTCCCAGGTATCGGAAATCGGCCCGGCAGACGGCGTGCCGATCACGGTCTTGCGGATCTTGCCTTTCGAGCCCAGCACGGTCTGGTCGACGGTGATCGACCCGCCGATCAGCGGCAGCTCGCCGCCTGCCTGCTGATACTGGCTCAGGAAGTTGATCGCGTCGGCGCCGCCGAGGGCGACGTAGATCGCGTCGACATCGTCAGGCAGGGCTGCGATGACCGAGGAATAGTCCTTGTTGCCGATCGGCACCCAGAAGCGCGCGTCGACCGGCGCCTTGCCGCCGAGACGGCAGAACGGCTCCAGGAAGCCGAAAACCTGGGTGTAGGGGAAGGAATAATCTTCCGCCAGCACGGCGACCTTGCGGTACTTCTTGACCTTGTAGGCATACTCGCCGAGGCCGGCCATCCACTGGGCGCCTTCCGTCGAGAAGCGGAAGAAGTTGGGCGCCGGTTTGCGCAGCGTCGTATCCTGCGCCGCCGACGTTCCGTTGATGAACGTGACGTTGGGCTTGGTCTTGGCGTAGTCCTTGACCGCCAGGCCCTCGGAACCGGACAGCGGCCCGATCATGATCTGGACGCCGTCCTGCTCGACCAGCTTGCGGGTCGCCCGGATGGCGCTCGCCGGCGAAGCATCCGACGAACCGGTGATCAGCTCGATCTTCTTGCCGCCGGCCATGTACTTGACCTCTTCGAGCGCCATCATGATGCCGCGGATGCCGTCCTGGCCGGGCGCAGCGAAGGCGCCTTCCAGGGTTGCAAGCCCGCCCATCTTGATCGTGTCCTGCGCCACCGCGGGGCTTGCAACTGCAAGGACCGCCGCCGCGAGCAGGGACTTTCCTGCAACTTTCAACATATCTCTTCTCCCTCTTTACATACGTTCGGGCGAACCGGCGGGATGCCAGTCGTCCCGGTTAGCGCGCACGCCCCAACGGGCGTTTGCACGAGGCAGCCGGATTCGCGATTCCATCCGGCGCCAAAGCCCGAGCAGGCCGTCCGGCGAAAACAACACCACGAGCAGGAAGGCCAGGCCGATGACGGTATTGAAACGCTCCCGGTCGATCAGGTCGATTGCAAAGTTCTCAAGCAGCACGAAGGCGATGGCGCCCAGAAACGGTCCGATGGGCGCCCGCATTCCGCCGACAACCGCAATCACCAGAATGTCGATGGCCATGTCGACGCCGACGATGCCCGGCGAGACACGGCCGTTGAACCATACCAGCAGAACGCCGGCCGTCCCGGCGATAATGCCGGCGTAGAAGTAGGCGACGACGCGATGCAGGAATACGTTGATGCCGAGCGCCCGCACACGCCGCGGATTGTCCCGGACCGCCTGAAGGCCCAGGCCGAAGGTCGAGCGCGAGCCGTACCGCACGGCGAAATAGAAGAAGGCCGCGATCGCCAGGGTCAGATAGTAGAAGGGCGTGGGATCGCGCCAGTACACGCCGAACAATGTCGGCGGCTCGATGCCGGCAAAACCGGTGAAGCCGTTGAAGATCTGATAGTTCTGGCGAACGAAATAGAAGAAGGCGACGGCGATCGCCAGCGTGATCATGATCGTGTAGATGCCCTCGGTCCGCGCGGAGATGGCGCCGATGAAGGTGCTGAGCAGCGCCGCGCCCAGGATGGCGACGATAACGGTCAGCCACCACGGCCAGCCCAGCCCCATCACGCCGACGCTGTTGGTGCCCAGGATCGCCACGATGTAGGCGGCGAAGCCGGCGACCGTCATCTGGGCGATGCTGACCATGCCGCCGTAGCCCGCCAGCATCGTCAGCGAGAGCGCGATGGTGCCCAGGATCAGGGGATAGGCCCCAACCTGAAAGGTGAAGAAGTCCGACGCAAACATCGGATAGGCGATCAGGAACACGACGACCAGCAGCGCCGCCGGGTTGATGCCCAGCGGGTAGCGACCGGATTTTCGTTCGATCCGGAACATCTCAGCGCGTCCCCATGATGCCCTGGGGACGTATGGCGAGGACGCCGACCATGATCAGGAAGGTCAGCACCACGCCGTAGGTCGGGAAATAGGCCAGGCCGAACTGTTCCGCGAGGCCGATGAGCAGGGCGCCGATGGCGGCGCCGGACACCGAGCCGAGGCCGCCGACGATCACGACGACGAGCGACGCCAGCAGGTAGCGGATATCCTCGCCCGGCGCGATGGAAAGCGCCGTGCCGCCGACGACGCCGGCAAATCCGGCAAGCCCCGCACCGATGGCGAAGACCAGGGCGAAGACGAAGTGGACGTTGACGCCGGACGCCGCCAGCATTTCGCGGTCGTTGACGCCGGCCCGGATCATCATCCCGATCCTCGTGCGGTTGAGGAACAGCCACAGACCGATGCCGACGACCACAGCAACGCCGAGCACCATCAGACGGTACATCGGATACTTGATGAAAACGGGCGCGCCCGACGACTTGACGACCGAGATCACCGGCAGGACGACGGCGCCGTAGAGGCCCTCGGGCGTATCGAACTGGTAGGTCGTACCGGTCCACACCGCCAGCATCAGGTCGGCGGCGATGATCGAAATTCCGATGGTCACCAGGGTCTGGCGAAGCTCGTCCCCTTCCATGCGGCGGAAAACGGCGACCTGCAACAGGATCCCGCTGACTGCAATGGCGAGAAAGGCCACGGCAAGGCCGAAAAACCAGCTCCCGGTCGCCTCGGCCACCTCGTAGCCGATATACCCGCCCAGCAGGTACATCGAGCCGTGAGCCAGATTGACGTTGCGCATCAGGCCGAAGACCAGCGTGAAGCCGCTCGCGACCAGAAAATAAAGGCCGCCGAGGGTGACGCCGTTGAGCAGTGTATTGACGAAGGTTTTCTTGCGCCCGAGCGTGTCGACCAGCCATTCCGGCCACACCGCAAAGATCATCCACAGCAGCGCGGCGGCCAGCAGGACGATCCCGAGGATCAGGATCGTCCGGCGCTGCATCGGTTTCCGCACGGCCGGTCAGCCTCCGCTGCGGCTTCCGGTCGGGAAGATCGACGAGGCCGGGATAAATTTCGCAGCCGGAACGGTCCATGACGGTGTCATGTTCGATACTCCCCCCGGTGCCCGCCAGTGCCGACGCACCGAATCGGTGGCGCACCGGTTGAAGCCCGGCCGCCTTGTCGGTCTTGAAGTCAGGTCTCGCAGACAGTCTGTCCCAACCCGCCGAAACCCGCAACTGCGTATCTGGCGGACGGGCTATGCGGCGCCCGCCGCGCCGCTTCGTGCCGGCTTCGCCAGGCGCCTATTCGACGATCGTGCCGAGCGGTGCGCCGGTCAGCACGTCGCAACCTTTTTCGGTCACCGCCACCGTCTGCCCGGTCGTCATGGCGAGGCCGGCCTGCGAATCGAAAATGACGATATGGATAAAGAAAACCATGCCGGGTGCGGCTTCCACCGGGTTGCCGTGGAAGAACATCGGCCAGTCCATCCAGTTCGGCGCATAGGTGGCGCCGAGGGAATAGCCGCAGGCGTTGAGCCGGTGCTCCCGCATGCCGGCCGCATCGACCGCTCTTGCATGGGCATCGAACACTTCGCCGATCGGGTGGCCGGGGCGAAGCGCGTCTTTGGCGGCTTCGAGCGCTTCGACGGCGACCTTGTGCATCTCGATCTGCCGGGCCGGCGGCGGGCCGATGCACAGGGTGCGCATCAGGCAGGCATGATAGCGCCGGTAGACGCCGGCAAACTCAAGGGTCAGCTGATCCTGCGCATCCAGATGCCGGCGGCCGGTAAAATACCGGCACAGCAGCGCCTGCGGCCCGGACCCGATGATGAACTCATTGCCGGGATAGTCGCCGCCGCCGCGGAACACGGCGCCTTGCATGGCGGCCAGGATATCGCCTTCGAACGCGCCCGGCCCGGCGAGCGCGACTGCTTCGTTCCATGCCGCATCGGCCAGTTCCGCGGCGCGGCGGACATAGGCCATTTCCGACGGGCTCTTGATCAGCCGCAGCCGGCTGACCAGACGCGAGGCGTCTTCCAGGGTGCAATATCCGCCCAGCGCAGCCTCGACCGCGCGACCGTTGTTGGCGGTCAGGCCGTAACCCAAGTTGGCACTTTTCGCGTTTGTCCGGCACCGGTTTGGCCAGATTCTCCCG
>FZLR01000170.1 GCA_900197615.1 Rhodospirillaceae bacterium Spongia-Bin9 | reverse complement strand
CGGGTGGGGGTGGCGCGGCGCCAGCCGCGCGCCGCCGCCCCGGCGGCATAGTCAGGCATATAACTCCCAAAGATTTCTCCGCTCCGCCCCTTACGGGGCTCCGATCGAAATGACGGAGAGGGGGTGCGTGCGTTCCCCCCTTCACACCTCCTCGACATGCACGATGCCCGGGATCGACTTGATGGCCTGATGGACGGCCGGGGCGGTCGGGATCGTCGTTCGGAGCCGGACCTCGGCTTCCCGTTCGCCCCAGGGGACCACCAGGTCGACGGTGCCATGCCCGCCCTGCTCGCGGTCAAGCAGGCCGTGCAGCGGGCCGATCGCCTCGTCGCCACCGAGGAAAATCCGGAAACCGCGGGTCGAGCGGGCCGCCGCCGAATCCAGGGTCGCAAAGGAGCGCACCAGCAGGCGGATCGACTCGCCGTCCTCGATCCGGACATCGGCATTGACCAGCACCGGCGCGTTGGTCTCGGCGGCATCGTCCAGCAGGTCGCGGCTCTGCGCCAGGGCTTCCGAGAACACAGTGACCTCGTAGATGCCGCTGGCATCGCTGAGCTGGACGAAAGCGAACTTGTTGCCCTTGGCGTTGCGGCGCTCCTTGCGGCCGATCACCGTGCCGGCCAGTTTCGCCACGGAGGGCGGATCCCCGGCCTGCGCCATTTCTATGAGCCGCGCATAGGGCACGGCGCCCAGCTTCTCCAGACTCTTGGCATAGCTGTCCAGCGGATGCGCCGACAGATAGACGCCGACCGCGTCGAACTCGTGGCGCAGCCGGTCGGTCAGCGCCCAGTCCGGCACATCGGGCAGGCGCAGGGCGGCCCCGGCGGCGGCCGGGTCGTCGCCGAACAGGCTGACCTGGTTGCTCGACCGGTCGTCGGCGGCGCGCGCGGCCAGCCGGGTAATCGCGTCGACCCCCTCGAACAGCTGGCGCCGGTTCGGGTTCAGCGAATCCAGCGCGCCCGCCTTGATCAGGTGTTCCATCTGGCGCTTGTTGACGACGCCGGCGCCGAGCCGGTCCGCCAGATCGCCGACATCCCGGAACCGGCCGTTCTCCGTCCGCTCGCCGACCAGGCTTTCCATCGCCGCCGCGCCGACATTCTTGAGCGCCGCCAGCGCATAGCGCACGGCGCCCTCCTCTACCGTGAAAGCGACACCGGACCGGTTCACGTCCGGCGGCATCAGGGCGATGCCTTCGTTCTGCAGCTCGCGCCGGAAGCCCGCGATCCTGTCGGCATTGCCCATGTCGAACGACATGGAGGCGGCGTAGAACTCGACCGGGTGGTTGGCCTTGAACCAGGCGGTCTGGTAGGCCACCAGCGCATAGGCGGCGGCGTGGGACTTGTTGAAGCCGTAGCCCGCGAAGGCCGCCATTGTGTCGAATATCTGCCGGGCGTGACGGTCCTCGATGCCGCTGTGCTCTTGGCAGCCGCGGATGAAGGTTCCGCCTTGGGCGTCCATCTCCGCCTTGATTTTCTTGCCCATGGCGCGGCGCAAGAGGTCGGCGGAACCCAGCGTATAGCCGGCAAGGTCCCGGGCCATCTGCTGGACCTGTTCCTGGTAGATCGGGATGCCGAAGGTTTCTTTCAGGACGGGCTCCAGCTTCGGATGGTCGTAGGCCACGGCCTCGATGCCGTGCTTCCGGTTGATGTAGGCGGGGATATTTTCCATCGGCCCCGGCCGGTAGAGGGCAACGACGGCGATGATGTCCTCGAACCGGTCGGGCTTGAGCCGGCGCAGCACGTCGCGCATGCCGCTGCTTTCCAGCTGGAACACGCCCGTCGTGTCGGCGCGCGAGATCATCGCGTAGGTCGCCGCGTCGTCGAGCGGCAGGCGCTCGAGGTCGACCTCGATCCCGCGGACCTTCAGGAGGTCGACCGCCTTTTGCAGGACCGAAAGGGTCTTGAGCCCGAGAAAATCGAATTTGACCAGGCCGGCCTTTTCGACATCCTTCATGTTGAACTGGCTGACCGGCATGTCCGAGCGCGGGTCGCGATACAGCGGGATAAGTTCTTCCAGCGGCCGGTCGCCGATCACGACGCCGGCGGCGTGGGTCGAAGCGTGGCGGTAAAGGCCTTCGAGCTGCAGGGCGATATCGATCAGCCGGGCCACGCTGTCGTCCTGGCGCCGCTGTTCCTGGAGCTGCGGCTCGATCTCGATCGCTTCCTGGAGCGTCACCGGATTGGCGGGATTGTTGGGCACCAGCTTGCACAGCCGGTCGACCTGGCCGTAGGGCATCTCGAATACCCGGCCTACATCGCGCAGCACCGCCCGGGCCTGCAACTTGCCGAAGGTGATGATCTGCGCCACCCGGTCGGCGCCGTATTTCCGCTGCACATAGCGGATCACCTCGTCGCGCCGCTCCTGGCAGAAATCGATGTCGAAATCCGGCATGGAGACGCGTTCGGGATTGAGGAAGCGTTCGAACAGCAGGCCCCAGCGCAACGGATCCAGATCGGTGATGGTCAGCGCCCAGGCGACGACGGAGCCGGCCCCGGAGCCGCGCCCCGGCCCTACGGGTATGCCCTCCCCCTTGGCCCACTGGATGAAATCGGCCACAATCAGGAAATAGCCGGGGTAGCCCATCTTCTCGACGATGCCGAGTTCGGTCTCCAGCCGCTCGCGATAGGGCCGGGCTGCAGCTTCCCTGTCCGCTTCCGACGCACCCGCATCCACAACGCGACCGGCCAGCCGTTCTTCGAGTCCTTGGGTCGCCCGATGGCGCAGCTCATCGGCCTCCGAACGGCCGGCGTCGGAAACGAAATGCGGCAGGATCGGCGCCCGTGTCTCGGCCATAACGGCGCAGCGCTCGGCGATCGCCAGCGTATTGTCGAGCGCCTCGGGGATATCGGCGAACTGGGCGCGCATTTCCTGGGCGGTCTTGAAGCGGAACTCCGGAGTCAGGCGCCGGCGGTCCTGCTCGTTGACCGATGTGCCGCCGGCGATACACAGCAGCGCATCGTGCGCGGCGAACATGCCTTCTTCGGCAAAAAACGCCTCGTTGGTCGCGACCAGCGGCAGGCCCAGCGCGTCGGCCAGCGCCAGCAGTCCGGGCTCGATCGCCGTCTCTTCGCGGACGCCCTGGCGGGCGATCTCGATATAGAGGCGATCGCCGAAAATGGCCTTGAGCCGGTCGCAGGCTGCCTCCGCCGCATCGCCCTGCCCGGCCGCCAGATAGCGCCCGAGCGGGCCCTGCGCGCCGCCGGTGAGCGCGATCAGGCCGTCGGCATGGGCGCAAACCGCGTCGCCCGGCACATGGGGCGAGGCCCCGGCATCCACGGCCAGAAAAGCCTGGGACGTCAATTTGAGCAGGTTCCGGTAGCCGGTTTCGTTCTGCGCCAGCAGGACGAGCCGGTCGAAGCTGCCGCGCTGGGGCCGGCCGGGTTCCGGCGTTTCGAAAGCGACCGATAGCTGACAGCCGATAATCGGCTGGACCCCGGCCTTGGCGCATGTCTGGGAAAATTCCAGGGCGCCGAACAGGTTGTTGGTGTCGGCGATCGCCACCGCCGGCATCCGGTTCGCTCTGCACAGCGCCGCAATATCCGGGATCTTGAGCGCCCCTTCGGACAGCGAATAGGCGGAATGAACCCGGAGATGGACGAAATCGGCGTGGGTCATGGGCGGTCCGGCGCGGCGCTCGAAAGGGGCATGTCGGTTGCCGGCGCAAGCCTACACGCATTTCTGCGGCCGCGCTCCGCTTCGACACGCGGACGGAGCAGATTCCGGTGGATTATTCGGTGGAAAACCCCGAGTTTATTCCGGGCCGCGTTCCTTCAGCCGGCCGTCGGAAATTTCGAGTACCCGGTCCATCCGGTCGGCCAGCGCCGGATTGTGGGTGGCGACCAGGGCGCCGATGCCGCTGCCGCGCACCAGCTGCTCGAATTGCCGGAACACCCGCTCGGCGGTCGCCCGGTCGAGGTTGCCGGTCGGCTCGTCGGCGAGCAGCACCGACGGCCGGTTGGCGACGGCCCGGGCAATCGCGACGCGCTGCTGCTCGCCGCCGCTCAGTTGCGCGGGCCGGTGGTCCAGCCGGTCCTTCAGCCCCAACGCCTCCAGCAGCTCCGCCGCCCGTGCCCGCGCCGCCGCCTTGCCGGCGCCGGCCAGCATCTGGGGCAGCATCGCATTTTCCTGCGCGCTGAATTCCGGCAGCAGATGGTGGTACTGGTAGACGAAGCCCAGCGACCGGCCGCGCAGCAGCGCCCGTTGCTGGCCCGACAGGCCGCCGCAATCCTGCCCGTGAAGCGCGACCCGGCCCCCGGTCGGGCGCTCGAGCAGGCCGGCGATATGCAGCAGGGTCGATTTCCCGGCGCCGGACGGGCCGACCAGCGCCACCATCTCGCCCGGCCGGATCGTCAGGTCGGCGCTGCGCAGGACTTCGATCTCCCGCCTTGCCTGCCGGAACGTCTTGCTCACGCCCCGGAGCGCCAGCAATGCGCTGTCGCCGGGAGACGCCGGGGCATCTGTGCCCGGTTGGGCCTCGGGATCACTCATTGCGCAGGGCTTCCACCGGGTCGAGCCGCGAGGCCCGCCAGGCCGGGTAGATCGTCGCGAGGAAAGTCAGGACCAGCGCCATCGCCACGATCTGGGCGACTTCCGGCAGTTCGACCTTCGACGGCAGGCTCGACAGGAAATAGACCGTCGCCGGAAACAGCTCGGCGCCGAGCAGCTCTTCGACCCAGCGTTTGAGACCGTCGATATTGTAGGCCAGGCCAAGCCCGAGCAGCACGCCGAAGAAGGTGCCGGCGACGCCGATGGTCGCGCCGGTCATGAAGAACAGGCGCATGATGTTGCCGCGCGTCGCGCCCATGGTGCACAGGATCGCGATGGCCTGGCCCTTCTGCTTCACCAGCATGATCATGCTGGAGACGATGTTGAACGCCGCGACGATGACGATCAGGGTAAGGATCAGGAACATGACGGTCCGTTCGACCTTGAGCGCGCCGAAAAAGGTCGAGTGGATTTCCTGCCAGCTGCGCACGAACGTGCCGGGTATCGCCAGCCCCCGCACCCGGTCCGCCACCGCCTCGGCCCGGTCCGGGTCGTCGACCGCGATCTCGATATTGGTGACGCCCCGGTCGATCCTGAAGAACTCCTGCGCCGTCTCCAGCGGCATGAAAAGATAGCCGCGGTCGTATTCCGACATGCCGACATCGAACCGCCCGGCGACGTCGAAAGAGGCGATGCCGGGCACGCAGCCGACCGGCGTCGGTTCGCATTTCGGCGACAGCAGGCGGAGGCGGCTGCCCGTCCCCGCGCCGAGGTAGGCGGCCATGCGCTGGCCGAGGATCAGGGTGCCGTCCGCGAAGCGCCCGAAGGCGCCGGGGCTCAAACTGTCGCTCAACAGACGGTGGCGTTTGAGGTCTTCCGGCGCGATGCCGCGGACGAAGGCGCCGGTGCTGCGCCCGCCGACCGACGCCATGACCTGGCCGTCGACGACCGCCGCCGCACTCGCGACGCCCTCGATCTTGCGGATCTCGCCGACCAGCCGGTCGTAGCCGCGGATCGGCCGGCCGTCGCCATAGACGACGACATGGCTGTTGAAACCCAGCACGCGCGACAGCAGCTCGGCGCGGAAGCCGTTCATCACCGACATGACAACGATCAGCGTCGCCACGCCGATGGTGATGCCGAGGAATGCAAAGGCCGCGATGAGGGAAATGAACCCTTCGCTGCGCCGCGGCCGCAGATAGCGGAAAGCCAGCATGCGCTCGGCCGGCGAAAACACCGTGAAACGCCCTTCGGCCCCTGCCATGCGCGTGGCCTCAGGCCGAAAGCCGGGCGAGCGCCGACTCGGGCGACAGTTCCTCCCGCGCACCGGTCTTGCGGTTCTTCAATTCCACCGTCCCGGACTTCACGCCGCGCGGTCCGACAACGATCTGCCAGGGCAGGCCGATCAGGTCCATGCGGGCGAACTTGGCGCCGGCGCTGTCCTCGCTGTCGTCGTACAGGCATTCGACGCCGGCTGCAGTCAGCCGGTCGTAAAGGCCGTCGCAGACCGAAACGCAGGCCCCGTCCGAGGCGCGCAGGTTGAGGAGCCCGACCCGGAAGGGCGCCACCGCCTCCGGCCAGATAATGCCGTCGGCATCGTGGCTCGCCTCGATGATGGCGCCGGCCAGCCGCGACACGCCGATGCCGTAGGAGCCCATCTCGACCGGCACTTCCTTGCCGTCCGGGCCCGTCGCCACCGCCCCCATCGGCTCGGAATATTTCGCGCCGAAATAGAAGATGTGCCCGACTTCGATGCCGCGTGCCTCGACCAGATCGCCGGGCGGCACCGGGCAACTCTCCGGATCGTGCTTGTCGTCGGCCGCCGCGTAGAGGCCGGTCCAGTGGTCGACGATGGGCTGCAGGTCGCTGTCGTAGTCGACGTCTTCGGTGAAGATGTCGAAAGCGAGCATGTCCTTGTGGCAGTAGACGGCGCTTTCGCCGGTCTCGGCGAGAATGATGAATTCGTGGCTCAGGTCGCCGCCGATCGGCCCGGTTTCGGCCTGCATCGGGATCGCCTGGAGCCCCATCCGGGCGAAGGTGCGCAGGTAGGAGACGAACATCCGGTTGTAGGCATGGACCGCCGAGGGATAGTCGAGCGCGAAGGAATAAGCGTCCTTCATATAGAATTCCCGGCCGCGCATGATGCCGAAACGCGGCCGGACCTCGTCGCGGAACTTCCACTGGATATGGTAGAGATTCTTCGGCAGGTCGCGGTAACTGCGGACCGCAGAACCGAAAATTTCGGTGATCAGCTCCTCGTTGGTCGGGCCGTAGAGCATGTCGCGCCCGTGCCGGTCCTGGATGCGCAGCATTTCCTTGCCGTAATCGTCGTAGCGGCCGGAGACGCGCCACAGGTCGGCCGACTGGATAGTCGGCATGAGCATCTCGACGGCGCCGGCCCGGTCCTGCTCCTCGCGCACGATCTGCTCGATCTTCTTGAGCACCCGGTAGCCGAGCGGCAGCCACGAATAGATGCCGGCGCTGGCCTGGCGCACCATGCCGGCCCGCAGCATGTAGCGGTGCGAGACGATCTGCGCCTCGGCGGGCGTTTCCTTCAGCGTCGGCAGGAAATAGCGGGTGAGGCGCATGGCGGTTCGGTTTCGGCTGGATAACGGGTTGCGAATGAAACGGTTCGCAGGAGCAAATCGGTTCGTGCCGGAAGGGTCCGGACTCTAGAGTCTGAAATGGGGCGAGGCAACGGCAGGCCGCCTTCAGAAATCCCTCAGATAGCTCTCGACGGCCCAGCGGATGACGGCGGTCGCGGCCGCCGCCAGCACCGAGGTCGCCAGCGCCTTGCGCCACAACATGGGCCGGACCGGCGCGCCGGCATCGTGGCCCTTGTCCGGCGCTTCGTTGCGCTCGACGCCCCAGGGCAGCAGCATGAAGAAGAACAGCCACCAGACGATGGCGAAGACGACAACGGTTTCGACAACGCTCATGGAGGGCAGCGGCCCCCTCTCAATCGGGGAAGCCTAAACCTGCTCCAGCTCGACCAGGGTGCCGCAGAAATCCTTCGGGTGCAGGAACAGCACGGGCTTGTCG
>FZLR01000109.1 GCA_900197615.1 Rhodospirillaceae bacterium Spongia-Bin9 | reverse complement strand
GTCCAGGCGTTGCCGCACGCGGCGTCGAAGGCGGCCCGCGACGGGCCGTCCCCGCCGGACGGAGCAGGGAATATTCCGGAAAAATCCTGCGAATAGAGGGGCGTCATGGGGATCGGCCGGCTTCGGGCCCGCCCGTCGATTTTCACCTGCCGGTGTTTACAGGCCGGCAGGCTTGCCGACAATGAAGAAGGTCAGCCGATCCGGCTTCAGCAGGCTCCGCGCCACCCGCCGGACATCCGCCAGGGTTACCTTTTCGATATAGCCGTTCCGCTTGGCAAAATAACCCCGCCCCAGGCCTTCGAACTGCACGCCGACCAGCATGTCGGCAATACGCGAGGAACTGGAAAAACGCAGCGGGTAGCTGCCGGTCAGGTATTTCTTGGCCGCGGCCAGCTCTTCGGCGGTGGGACCTTCCCTGGCCATGTGCGCCCATTCCGCCCGCACGATTTTGACCGATTCCGCGACCCGCGCGTTTTGGGTGGCGACGCCCCCCAGCATTAGTGCCGAGCGCCGCAGCGGCCACAGATAGGAATAAACCGAATAGGCCAGTCCGCGCTTCTCGCGGATTTCCCGATACAGCCGGGAGGTGAAGCCGCCGCCGCCCATAATGTGGTTCAGGATATAGGCCGCATAGTAATCGGGATGCCGGCGCGGCAGGCCCGGCTGGCCGAACACGGCCACGCTCTGCGGCGCATCGAACCGTTCGACGACGATCCCGCCCTGCAATTTCGGGGCCGCCGCCGGCACCGGCCGCGGATTCTGTTTCGGGGGCAGGCCACCGAAGGCCTTGTCGAGCAGGGCCGAAAGCTGCGCCGGGGTCACATCGCCGACAACGCCGATGAAGAGGTTGTCCCGGGCGAAATTGTCGGCGACGAAACGCTGCAGGTCGGCCCGGACGATCGCGCCGAGGCTCTTTTCCGTGCCGGACACCGGCCGGCCATACGGATGGCCCGGATAGGCCGACGACCAGAAGGCGCGGCGCGCAAGATAGCGCGGCTGGCGGGTCTTGCCGAGAAAGCTCGACAGCAGGCTTCCGCGCATGCGCTCCACCGCGTCGGCATCGAAGCGCGGTTGGGTCAGTGCGAGGCCGATCGTCTCGAACGCGGTATCGCGATTTCGGCTCAGGGTTCTCAGCGTGCCGCGGAACTGGTCGCGGCCGACCTCGAATTCCAGCCGGATCGACAACCTCTCGAGTTTCTTCTGGAAAGTCAGCGCGTTCATCCCACCGGCACCTTCGTCGAGCAGGACGGACGTCAATTCTGCGAGTCCCTCCTTGCCCGCGGGATCGCGCGATCCTCCGGCGCGGAACCCGAAGCTGACCGACAGGACCGGGTTGCTGTGGTCTTCGACCAGCCATGCGGCGATGCCCGATTTGCTGACGACCTCACGGACCTCGACCGTTGCCGATGCGGCGGAAGCGGCGAAGAGGGCGAGCGCCGCGACGGCGAGCGCGGCAGCCGGCCCGGCGATGCGCGGAAGGACGGTCATCGTTTCTGCACCTCGGCCTTCTTCCCACCAGCAGGATTTACCCCGGCAGGCTTCCCACCAGTGGGCTTCCCACCAGTGGGCTGTTCCGGCAGCAACAGGGCGGTAACGGATTTGCGGCGCTGGAGGACGTGGCGCGCCGCGGCGTTGACCCGGTCGACCGTCACCGCGCCGATCCGCGCCGGCCATTCTTCGACATCGGCCACGGTCCGGCCGATCATCAGCGACGATGCGATGGCGTTGGCACCGGTCCTGGCATTGTCGCGGGCGAAGATCGCCATGTCCCGAAGCTGCTGCTTCGCCGCCTCGACCTCCTCCTCCGGCACGCCGTTCTTCAGGATTTTCGCCAGTTCGGCGTCGACCGCTTTCTCCAGCCGATCCATGGAAACGCCGGGCTTCGGAAGCGCATGGAGATAGAAGCTGGAGGGGCCGCGGCGGGTCGCGCTGTAGCCGCTGCCGGCCGTGGTCGCCAGCTTCCGCCGGACCACCAGGTTCTGGTAGAGCAGGCTGGTGGAGGACGACCCGAGCAGCCGGGCCAGCACTTGAAGGGCGTAGGCGTGCTGTGCCGCGGGGCTGTTATAGCCGGGCGCATAATACATCCGGCTGAACGACGGCCGGCGCACCCGGCGGTCGCGGTAGATCACCCGGCGCTCCGCACGTTGCGGCGGCTCTGCCAGCTTCCGGCGCGGCGGTAGTTCCACCCGCGGCACCGGGCCGTAATACTTCTTCGCCAAACGATGCACCTCGGCGGCATCGACATCGCCGGCGACGACCAGGACCGCGTTGTTGGGGCCGTAGTAGCGTTTGTAGAAATCCAGTGCATCCTGCCGCGACAGCCGTTCCATCTCGTGCATCCAGCCGATGATCGGACGGCCGTAGCCGTGGTTAAGATAGAGCGCACGGCGCGCCTGCTCCCACAGGATCGAGGACGGACGGCCTTCGATGCGCGACCGCCGTTCCTCGAGGATGACGCGCCGCTCCTGCACGACATCGTCTTCAGAGAGTACGAGGTTCGCCATGCGGTCGGCTTCGAGTTTCATCATCCGGGCCAGGCGGTCCTTGGCGACGAACTGGTAGTAGCCGGTGTAATCCCAGCTGGTAAACGCGTTCTCCTGGCCGCCATTGGCCGCGACAATCTTCGAAAATTCTCCGGATTTCAGGGTTTTCGTGCCCTTGAACAGCAGGTGTTCGAGGAAATGGGCGATGCCGGATTTTCCGGCCGGCTCGTCCATCGCGCCGACCTTGTACCACAGCATGTGGAGGGCGACCGGCGCTCGCCGGTTGACGACGACCACCCCTCGTAGCCCGTTTTTCAGAGTAAAAGTCTCGGCGTTGAACAGGCCCTCCCGGCTGGGTTTCCCGGCCTCGGCCGGCGCGCCGGCGGCAATCGCGCCGCCGATCAGCATTATGGCGGCAAGGCTCTGCCCCGGCCGCGACAAGCGGCGTCCCATTCGTCGACCCAACACGGAGAACTCCTGCAATGGCTGGCGGGGCCGGCGGTGCGAACAACCGCCCGGCCGTGTTTCATGGATGCAACTTGTGGCCGGGATGTGGCAGCGCCGGTCCCATTGCCGGAGAAGGCGCCGCGGATCCGGCAGGCTCCTGCAAGGAAGTAACGCGCCGACCGGCGGCTAACTCTTCTTCTTCGGAGGCGGCTTCAGCAATTCCTTCTCGCCCTTGCTCGGCTCGCCTTCCCGGACGATTTCCTTGCCGCGCGTTTCGGTCCGGGGGTCGCGAAGGATCGTGCCGCCCGAACCCGTCGCCGGGGACTGGTTCGTCCCGCCCGTCGAAACGGTGCCCAGGTCGATCTTTCTCGGATCGGCGCCGGCGGTTTTGCTCTTGCTGCCGCTGTCCTCTTTCCCGGCCGCGGGAACCCGGCTGCTGCCGGTCCCGGGCTTGCCGGGTTTCGGCCGCAGCGCGTAGCCGGGCGGGATCGAGAGCGTTTCCGCATCTTTGCCGCCGCCGCGCTTGTCCGCCGCCTTGTCGAGCTCTTTCGCAATGGGATTGACGCCGCTGAAGGCTTCATCGAGGGTTTGGCAGCCGCCCAGCGCCAGGACCGCACCGAAGGCAATCGCGACACCTAAGGGCCGCCGGACAGGGCTATGGTTACGTGTCATCGCCTTCGCCTCCGGATCGAATTGCCGAAATTCACTGGCGGCCGAATCGCTCCGCTATGTAGCGTTTTTCCCTGCGCCGAACAAGGAAACGACCAGCAGAAGCGCCACGCCGCAGGAGATTGCCGCGTCCGCAATGTTGAAGGTGGCGAAATGCCAGCCGCCGAGATGGAAATCGACGAAATCGACCACGGCGCCCAGGCGCACCCGGTCGACGGCATTGCCGACGGCGCCGCCGGCGATCAGGGCTATCGCCGGCGTCATCCACCGGCCACGCTCGCTACGCAGCCAGACCAGCATTCCCGCGACAATCGCCAGGCTCAGCCCGACCAGCAGCCAGGGCTGCCAGGCGGAGTCGCGGTCGAGCAGGCCGAAGCTGACACCGCGGTTCCAGACGAGCACGAAATTGAGAAACGGCGTTACCTCGATTGCCGGGCGGGCCGCGCCAAGCGCGCCGAGAACCCAGACCTTGCTGATCTGGTCGAGCGCCAGAACCAGCCCGCCGAGACAGGCAATGAGGCCATATCGCCGGACCGACATGACCGCTCCTCAGCGCCGCGCCCGCACCGCATCGGCACAGCGGCCGCAGGTCTCCGGCACGTCGGGGTCGGCGTCGACATCCGGCAGCTTCTTCCAGCACCGGCTGCATTTCGCGTCGCCGGCAGGCAATGGCGTCACGGCGACACCCGCGATTTCCGCCATGGAGAACGCGCCGCGGGGATCGGCGCCCGGCGTCAGCGTGGCCGCCGAAGTAATCGCGATTTCGGCCAGATCGACACCGTTCATGGCCTCGACATAGTCCGGCGTGGCTTCGACGGCCAGGGCGGCGTCCAGGCTCGATCCGATCCGCTTGGCCGCCCGCTCATCCTCCAGCGCGCCGGTGACGACGCGGCGCAGGGCGCGAATCTTCGACCATTTGGCCGCCAAAGTGTCGTCGCGCCATTCAGCCGGAATGTCGGGGAACGTGCGCAGATGGACGCTGCCGGCATCGTCGCCGTGCCGCGCCGTCCAGGCTTCTTCCGCGGTAAAGCAGATCACCGGCGCGAGCCAGGCGGTCAGGCAGTCGAACAGGATATCGAGCACCGTCCGCGCCGCCCGCCGTCTCAGCGCATCCGGCCGGTCGCAATAGAGCGCGTCCTTGCGGATATCGAGATAGAAGGCCGACAGTTCGGTGGTGCAGAAATGGTGCAGGGCGGCATAGAAGCCGTGGAACTCGAAGGCCTCGCACGCCTTGCGCAAGTCGCCGTCCAGTGCATGGAGCCGATGCAGCACCCAACGCTCCAGCTCCGGCATGTTTGCCGGCGCAACCGTCTCCGCCTCCGAAAATCCGGCGACATTGCCGAGGATGTAGCGCAGCGTGTTGCGCAAGCGGCGGTAGGTGTCGGCCTGCTGTTTGACGATCTCCGGCCCGATGCGCAGATCTTCCGAATAGTCCGACGCGACGACCCACAGGCGCAGGATATCGGCGCCGTAGCGATCGCAAATCTCCTGGGGCGCCGTCACGTTGCCCAGGGACTTGGACATCTTGCGCCCTTCTTCGTCCGTCACGAAACCGTGGGTCAGCACGGCCTCGTAGGGCGCGCGGCCGCGGGTGCCGCAGGATTCGAGCAGGGAGGAATGGAACCAGCCGCGATGCTGGTCCGAGCCTTCCAGGTAGAGCGAGGCCGGCCAAACCAGCTTGCCGGGCTCCTGCTCCAGGCAGAAGGCGTGGGTGCAGCCGCTCTCGAACCAGACGTCGAGAATATCGTCCACCTTCTCCCACGGGCCGTCCCGGTGCTCGGCGCCGAGGAAGCGCTCGCGTGCGCCGTCGCGGAACCAGGCGTCGGAGCTCTCCTCCCGGAAGGCGTCGACGATCCGCGCGTTCACGGCCGGATCGTTCAGCACTTCGCCGGTTGCGGGATCGGCGAACACGGCGATCGGCACGCCCCAGGCGCGCTGGCGCGAGATCACCCAGTCCGGCCGCTGCTCGATCATGGCGTACAGCCGGTTGCGCCCGGTCGCCGGGAAGAAGCGGGTTGCATCGATGGCGTCCAGCGCGGTCTTGCGCAGGCCCTCCGGTTCGCCGTCGCCCATGCCAATGAACCATTGCGGCGTGTTGCGGAAGATGACCGGCTTCTTCGAACGCCAGGAATGGGGATACTGGTGCTTCAGCCGCCCGCGGGCGATCAACGCGCCGGCCCCGGTCAGGGCCGCGATCGCCGCCCTGTTGGCGCCGCCTTTCTTGCCCTTGTCGGTGATGACGTATTCGCCGGTAAAGCCGGGCGCATCTTCGGTGAACGCGCCGTCCGGGCCGACGGTGAAGGGGATTGCCGTCTCGATTCCCCTGACTTTGAGCGCAGCTTCGTTGCCGGTCCAGGCCTCGAAATCGTCTCGGCCGTGACCGGGCGCGGTGTGGACGAAGCCGGTGCCGGCATCGTCGGTGACATGGTCGCCGGCAAGCAGCGGCACGTCGTACCCGTAGCCGCCGAGGCCGGCCTCGCGCAACGGATGGGCGCAAACCGCCGCTTCGAGCTCGTCCGCGGCGACCGCCCGCAGCTTCTCGAAACTCTCGACCCGCGCGGCGCCCATGACGTCGCCCGCGAGGGCGTCGGCCAGGATCAGCCGGTCGCCGGACCGCGCCCAGTTGCCGTCCGGCGCAGCGGTGACTTCGTACAATCCATAGTCGATGCGCGGGGAAAAGCAGACCGCGCGGTTGCCCGGGATAGTCCAGGGCGTCGTCGTCCAGATGACGAGCGACGCGCCGGCCAGATCGTCCGGACCGCCGATAACCGGAAACTTCGCCCAGATCGTGTCGGATTCATGGTCGAAATACTCGACCTCGGCCTCGGCCAGCGCCGTCCGCTCCACAACCGACCACATGACCGGCTTCGAGCCGCGATAGAGCTTGCCGTTGGCGGCGAACTTCATCAGCTCGGCAGCGATCAGGGCTTCCGAGTCGAACTTCATGGTCAGGTAAGGATCGTCCCAGCGGCCGATCGCGCCGAGGCGCTTGAACTCCTGGCGCTGGACCTCGATCCAGTGTTCGGCGAACTCCCGGCACTCGCGCCGGAAATCGTTGATCGGAACGGCGTCCTTGTCCCGGCCCTTGGCGCGGTACTGCTCCTCGATCTTCCATTCGATGGGCAGGCCGTGGCAGTCCCAGCCGGGGACGTAGTTGGCGTCCTTGCCCAGCATCTGCTGCGTCCGATTGATGAGGTCCTTCAGTATCTTGTTGAGCCCGGTGCCGATATGGATGTTGCCGTTGGCGTAGGGCGGGCCGTCGTGCAGGATGAATTTTTCGCGGCCCTCGCCGCTGCGGCGGAGCTGGCCATAGAGGTCTTCCTCCTCCCAGCGTTTCAGAATCTGCGGCTCCAGTTTCGGGAGGCCGGCGCGCATGGGAAAATCGGTGCGCGGCAGGAAGATCGTGTCTCGGTAGTCGACGGTCATCGATAGTGTCCGGGAGAGGACCGGGCTTTCGGCACCCGGTGCGGAACTGGAAGGGCCAATGCGCTCCGGCGTTATCGGCGCCCCGCCGGAAGGGCGGCGATAATTCGGCGCGCCGCCGCCGCATCCTTTGCGATCTGCGCTTTCAAGGCGTCCAGTCCATCGAATTTCGTTTCCGGCCTGACATAATCCACAAGACGCACCCGGGCGAGCCGGCCGTAAATGTCGCTGTCGAAGTCGAAAATATTGACTTCGAGCAGAACCTTGTCGTCGCCGATCGTCGGCCGCTTGCCCAGGTTGGCAACGCCGGGCAGCCAGACGGTCTCTGCGCAATCGGGGTCGTCGAGCGCGATCAGGACGGCATAAACGCCGAAGCGTGGGCGCAGATAGTCGCCGATATCCAGGTTCGCCGTCGGGAAACCGATGGTCCGGCCGCGCCGGTCGCCGGGCAGGACATGGCCCTCGATTTCCCAGTACCGGCCGAGCAGGGCGGCGGCGGTCGCCGGGTCGCCGTCGCGCAGGGCCCCGCGAATGCGGGTCGATGAGTAACTGGCGCCGGTACCGTCGTCGACCGCAGGGACGACGGTGAGGCCGAAACGGCCGGCCTCGCTATAGCCTTGCAGCGTTTCGACCGAGCCGGTCCGCCCCTTGCCGAAGACGAAATCGTAGCCCACCACGACATGGCCGATCTGCAGGCCCCCGATCAGGATGTCCTCGACAAAGGCTTCGGCCGTCCGGGTTGCCATCGCCTCGTCGAACGGCAGGACATAGAGCAGGTCGAGGCCCAGGGCTTCGATCTGCCGCACTTTCGAGCGCAGCGGCGTCAGCCGGAATGGATCCTGCTCCGGCCGGAACCAGGTGCGGGGATGGGGCTCGAAGGTGAGGATGCCGGCCGGCGCGTCCGCGGTCCGGGCCGCGTCGACGGCGCCGCCGATCACTGCCCGGTGCCCTTCGTGCACGCCGTCGAAGTTGCCGACCGCCACGACGGCGCGGTCCGCCTCGGCCTGAACGTCCCGCCAGGTCCGGATCAGCCGCATGGCACGGCCGGTCAGCCGTCGCGCGACGGCACCTTGACCATCGCTTCCCCTTCGATCACCGGCTCGCCATCGACCATGCAGATCGTGTCCAGGATCGCCCGGCGCTTCTCGTCGTTGAGTTCGCGGACGGTGAGCCGGGTGTTCACGGTATCGCCGGCGCGCACCGGCGCCATAAATTTGAGCGACTGGCCCATATAGATCGCGCCCGGGCCCGGCAGCTTGTTGGCGATGACCGCGGAAATGAAGCTGGCCGATAGCATGCCGTGCGCGATGCGGCCGCCGAACATGCCCTCGTTGCCGAACTGGTCGGACAGGTGGACCGGATTGATGTCGCCGGAGACGGCCGAAAAATTGGCGATATCGGCCTCGGTAATCGTGCGCGAATAGACGGCGGTCATCCCGACCTCGAGATCCTCGAAGTGGTAGCCGTGCAATTCGGCGCTGGTCACGGGCGCATAGGCCGGGCCGCGATCCTCGGGCCGGTCGTCGCGGGGCATCGGCAATCCTCCGGAAGGGGAAACGAAAGGCGCGGGCGAAGCTATTGGGGCGCCGGAACCCCAACAATGCGACCGAAGGTATCCGGCCCCGCACAATTGGTGGCCGGGGCGGGAAATCCTGGCTAGGCCGCGGCTCTTGCGGTCAGGGCCGCCCGGCGCGCCCGCTCTGCGCGGGCTTCGCGGCGGGCGATGTAGATGCCGGCAACGGCGATGATCGTGGCGCCGAAAACGGTCCAGATGTCGGGTTGCTGGCTGAAGAACAGGTAGCCGACCAGAGCCGAAAAGATCAGTCGGGCGAAATCGAACGGCATCAGGGCCGTCGTTTCGGCCAGTCCGAATGCCCTGGTCACGAGCAAATGCCCGACGGTGCCGGCAAACCCGATCCCGGCGGCGACGCCGAGCTGCTCCCAGGTCGGGTTTTTCCAGACGAACAGCGCCGGGATGAAGGTGATTGGCGCCAGGTAAATCACCATCCACAGGTAGATCGCGTTGGTCGGCTCGGTCCTGGACAACTTCTTGATGCAGATGATGGAGCCGGCCATCATCAGGGCCGAGAACAGGACTGCCAGCGCCGGCCAGGCGACGGCCCCGCCGTCCGGCCGCAGGATGATCATCGCGCCGAGGAAGCCGACGGCAACCGCCGTCCAGCGCCGCGCGCGCACGACTTCGTTGAGGAAGATCACCGCCAGGACCGTCACGAAGAAGGGTGCGGTGAAGCTGAGCGCGACCGCTTCGGCCAGCGGCATGACGGAGAGTGCCCAGAAGAAGGCGAACATGGCCGAGGCCGCGGTCAGCCCGCGCACGGAAATCAGGCCGATTCTGCTGGTCCTGAGGATGCCGATGCCCGATTTCATCAGCCAGGGCAGCATGAACAGGATGCCGAAGGCGCTGCGCAGGAAGGCCAGCTGAAAGGGGTGCAGATCCTGCGAACCGTAGCGGATCAGCCCGGCCATGCCGGCGAAGAAGACCGAGGCCACGATCATCAGGGCCACGGCGAGAGCGAAATTGGGTTCGGGAGCCCGAAACGCGGTATGGCGCGCTTCGGCGGCGTACGAGGGTTCCGGCATGAGCGCCGATATAAGCAGCGCCGCGCCCTTTGCCATCTGCTGCCGGTGCATGGCATGCAGGACTTTCCGCGGGGGCCGGCTATCCGCTATCAGTCGGGCGCAAGAGGATAATCCGGAGGAAACCATGGCCAGCGAAACGATGTGGCAACCGAGCCGGTCGCGCATCGACGCCTCGAACATGATGGCCTTCATGCAGGCGGCGACCGACCGGTGGGGCACGAATTTCTCCGATTTCGCCGGCCTGCACGCCTGGTCCGTGAACCGGCCCGAACAGTTCTGGCCGACCCTGTGGGACTTCTGCGGAATCGTCGGAGAGCCCGGCGAACGGGTCGTCGTCGACCGGGAGAAGATGCCCGGCGCCCGTTTTTTCCCTGACGGCCGCGCCAACTTCGCCGAAAACCTGCTGCGCCGGCGGGACGACACGCCCGCCATTATCTTCCGCGGCGAGGACAAGGTTCGCCGGGAGATGACCTGGGCGGAGCTCCACGATGCGGTGTCGAGCCTCGCCCGCGCCTTCCGCGCCGAGGGGCTCGTCGCCGGCGACCGGGTCGCGGCCTACATGCCCAACGTGCCGGAAACGGTGATCGCTATGCTGGCGGCGGCCAGCATCGGCTGTGTCTTTACTTCGGCCTCGCCGGACTTCGGCGTCCAGGGCGTGCTCGACCGGTTCGGCCAGGTTTCGCCCAAAGTGCTGATCGGCGCCGACGCTTACTATTACAACGGCAAGGTCCAGCCCTGCCTCGACAAGCTGCCCGCCATCGCCGCCGGCATGCCGTCGCTCGAACGGGTGCTGATCGTGCCCTATGTCGAGGAGGCGCCGGATATCTCCGCCGTGCCGAAGGCCGCCCTGTTCGGCGACTACACGGCGCCCTATCCGCCGGGCGAGATCGAGTTCACCCGCGTCGGCTTCAACGATCCGCTGTATATCCTCTACTCTTCCGGCACCACCGGCGCGCCGAAATGCATCGTCCACGGCGTCGGGGCGGCCATCCTGACCCATTCCAAGGAACATCGGCTGCACAGCGACGTGAAGCCGGGCGACCGGGTCTTCTGGTTCACCACCTGCGGCTGGATGATGTGGAACTGGACGGTCGGCGCGTTGGCCGCGGAGGCCACTATCGTGCTCTACGACGGCTCGCCCTTCTATCCGGACGGCAACGTGCTGTTCGACTTTGCCGACGACGCGAAAATCACCCTGTTCGGCACCTCGGCGAAATTCATCGACGCCTGCAACAAGGCCGGGATGAAGCCGATGGAAACCCACGATTTGTCGAGCATTTCCTCGATTTCGTCGACCGGCTCGGTGTTGGTGCCGGAGGGGTTCGATTATATCTACGAGAACGTCAAAGCCGATGTGCATCTCGCCTCGATGTCCGGCGGGACCGATCTGCTCGGCTGCTTCGTGGGCATGAACCCGCTTGCGCCGGTCTATCGCGGCGAGTTGCAGGCGCCGTGCCTGGGCATGAAGATGGACGTGTTCGACGAGGCGGGACAGCCGATCGCCGGCGAGAAGGGCGAACTGGTCTGCACCCGGTCCTTCCCCTCCATGCCGCTCGGCTTCTGGGGCGACGACAGCGGCGAGAAATATTTCAACGCCTACTATGCCGATTACCCGAATGTCTGGCGCCACGGCGACTGGGTGCAATGGACCGAAACCGGCGGCATGGTCTTTTTCGGGCGCTCGGACGCCACACTCAATTCCGGCGGCGTGCGCATCGGCACGGCGGAAATCTACCGCCAGGTCGAGCAGCTCGAGGAGATTCAGGAGGCGATCGTCGTCGGCCAGGACTGGGACAACGACACCCGCGTCGTCCTGTTCGTCGTCCTGCGGCCGGGGCACGGCCTGACCGGGGCGCTGGAGAAGAAAATCCGCGCCTGCATCCGTGCCGGCGCCTCGCCGCGCCATGTGCCGGCGTGCATTGCGGCGGTGCCGGACATTCCCCGCACCAAGAGCGGCAAGATCGTAGAACTGGCGGTGCGCGATATCGTGCACGGCCGCCCGATCAAGAACCGCGAAGCGCTCGCCAATCCCGAAGCCCTGGCGCATTTCCGCGACCGGCCGGAACTGGCGACCCGATGAGCGAGCGGCTCCAGCGCCGTTTCGACCTGCTGGCCCGGGCCGGGCGTCCTGGCCTCGTGCCGTTCGCGGTCGCCGGCGACCCGGATACGGCGACGGCCGACCTTGCGTTCGACGCGCTGCGCCGGCGCGGCGGGGACCTGATCGAGATCGGCATTCCGGCGCGGGAGCCGAACATGGACGGGCCGGTCATCCAGCGCGCCCATGCAAGGGCCGCCGCGGCCGGCGCCGGTTCGCTGGATGCGCTCACCCAGGCGGCGCGGCTGCGCGGACGGTATCCGGACGTGCCGCTCATCCTGATGGGCTATGCCGCCGAACTGCGCTCGGCCGGGCCGGCGCCCTTCATGGATGCGATGGCCAATGCCGGCGCCGACGGATTGCTGATCGTCGACGCCGAACCGCCGGAGCGCATCGCCTGGTCGCAGCTCGCGCGCGACCGCGGCGTCGCCTTCGTCCAGATCGTCGCCAGCGATGCCGACGCCCGCTCGCCGCCCGGCCCCGCCTGGGCGCGCAGCGGCTTCGTCTACTGTGTCGCTTCCGACGGCCCGACCGGCGGTACGCCGCCCGCCGTCGCCGCTCTCGCCGCCCGGGCCGGCATGGCGCGCCGGGTCACCGGGCTCCCTG
>FZLR01000245.1 GCA_900197615.1 Rhodospirillaceae bacterium Spongia-Bin9 | reverse complement strand
GCGCTTCTTCGTCCAGGGTGCCGGCAAGTACGCAAAGGCTGTCGTCGCCGCGCGTCATGGGCGCTCCCGCCCGGCTCCAGCAGGCGGCCATCGCCGTCACGCCGGGTACGATCTCGGTCTCGTAGCGCCCTGCCAGCCGGTCGTTCGCATACATGAAGGAGCCATAGAACAGCGGATCGCCCTCGCACAGCAGTGCAACGTCGCGACCGCCGTC
The DNA here is from genome assembly GCA_900197615.1 of Rhodospirillaceae bacterium Spongia-Bin9. GTDB lineage: Bacteria > Pseudomonadota > Alphaproteobacteria > Bin65 > Bin65 > Bin65. Next base: position 2,397 of record FZLR01000245.1, on the reverse strand, counting down.
GAGCACCGCCGCGATCCGTTCCGAGGAATCGTCGTAGAAGGACGCCATCGCGTCGCGGTAGGCGGCGGAATGTTTCGGAATTTCCGTCGTATAGGGATAGGTGAAGCGGATTTCCTCTGCGTCCGGCGCCAGGTAGCCATCTGCGATGCGCCGGGCGAGCCCGGCCCTGCCCGACCCGGCGAACCAGGCGACAACCGGCGCAGTGCGCAGCAGACGGGCCGCTTTCACGGTCAGCAATTCGGGATCGCCGGGCCCGACCCCCACGCCGTACAGTGTTCCTGCGCCGCTCATTTCCAACCGGTCACTCGCGGTCGCTGGCCAGCGCGTTGACGGCCGCGGTCGCCATGGCGCTGCCGCCGCGCCGGCCGCGCACGATGACATGGGGCAGGTCAGCCCTGGCCGCCAGCGCCTCTTTCGATTCGGCCGCGCCGACGAAACCGACCGGCACGCCGATCACGGCCGCCGGCGCCGGCGCGCCCTCGTCGAGCAATTCGAGCAGGCGGAACAGCGCCGTCGGCGCGTTGCCGATGGCCACGACGGCGCCGGCCAGCCGGTCCTGCCACAGGTCGACCGCCGCCGCCGACCGGGTCGTTTCCATGCGCTTGGCGAGGTCACGAACGACCGGCACATCGAGGGTACAGACGATCTCGTTGTCGGCCGGCAGGCGCGCTCGGGTGATGCCGCTGGCGATCATGTTCGCATCGCACAGGATCGGCGCCCCGGCGCGCAGGGCGTCGCGCGCTGCATCGGCAAAGCCCGACGAGAATTGAAGATCGCCAGCCAGATCGACCATGCCGCACGCATGGATCACGCGCACCGCGACCCGAGATTCGATCTCCGACAATCCCGAAAGATCGGCTTCCAACCGAATGGTTGAAAAGGATTTTTCATATATTTCTGCACCGTCTCGGCTGTAATCGTAGTGGCGTGTCATCGGCTTTACCTGTAATCGGAGGCGGACCCGGTGGAACCGGGAACCGCCGCCTTCGGGTTGGAGAGAATTCGCGCCGCCGTGTCCCGCGTCAGCCCTGTATGCACAGGAGGATCGCCCGGCCGGCCGTCACGGACGAGAGCGTAACCGCCGGGCGCCGCCACGAGAGTCGCGGCGGCCGGTCCCGGATGGGCGCAGCCCTTTGCGCAGCCCGAGACATGCAACACGCCCGTTCCAGCCAGGCCCGCGCCGGCAAGAAACGCAGCGTCGGCACGGGTATCCGCGTGGGCATTGGCGCAGCGCGGCTGTCCGGCGCAGGCGACGATTCTGCTGCGGGGGTCGTCCGGCGCCGCGACGAGACCGATGTCCAACGCCGCCTCGCACACACAGCCGGCTTCCGATGGCGAAACGCCCCAGAGGACAACGGCCTTCCAGGGCGTCACCCGGATCGTTCCATCGGCATATCGCCGGGAGAGCGCCGCCAGGGCGGCCAGAGCGCCCGCTTCCAGGCTGCCGAACGGCGCGGCCAGCATGAAGCAGCCCTGAGACCCGTTCGCCATCGGCACAAAGCCGGGCGACGGCCTTTGCGCCGCCCCTGTGCGAACGGTCTCCGCCCGCTGCGCGCCGCTGAGGCCCGCCGCCTCGAAAACGCCGCTCGCACCGCAAGCCGCAACCATCGCCTTCATGCGCAGCTGAGGCGCCGGAAATTCCCCGTCCCCCTGCTCCCTCTTCCAGGCCAGGAACGCCGCCAACAGCCGGACGACAGCCTCGTCCACCGCGGACTCCGGCAGGCCGAGCCGGCGATCGCCGCCGGCCAGCGCAAGGCTCAGGTCGCTCCTGTCCGGCCGGACCATGATGTCGGCCGTGCAGCCGGCAAGCGGAAGGAAGGCCCCCGCATCGACCAGCAGGCCGAACTTGTCCGGCAATTCACGGAAGGCGGGATCGGTTTCCAGCACGGCGCTCAAACGCCGCGCCAGACGGTGCGAATCGAACGCCGCGGCGGGATCGTCCGGCCCCAGCGGGTCGGTGAGCACATTGCGCACCGCTTCCGCCCGGGGTTCCGCCGCGGCGAGCCCGGCCTGCGCCACCTGCCCGGCGAAACCTTCGACGCCGGCCTCGGACAGACCGCGGACCTGGAGATGGCCGCGGTTGGTCAAATCGATCATGCCATTGCCGGATCGGGCAGCCGCTGCGGCCACAGTCTCCGCCTGTTCGGCGGTCAGCGTCGCCGCCCTCGGCTTGACCCGCACGAGCAGGCCGTCGCCCGACTCCATCGGGGTCAGCAAAGACGGGCACCAGCCCTTGACCGTTCCCCCGATCGCTCCCTCCACCTTCGGGGCGTTCATTCGTCTTCCCCGCGAAGGATCGCCGTCGTCGAGTTGCGGCGCGGCTGCCACAGGCTGCGCTCGACCGCCTCGTTGAACCGGGCGATCATGGCGCCGCCCGGCGCCCGGGCGGTCTTCCCG
>FZLR01000035.1 GCA_900197615.1 Rhodospirillaceae bacterium Spongia-Bin9 | reverse complement strand
AACGGACACGGCATCGCGCGACGCCCCCCCGTTCGCCGGTCCGGCGCCGGGGGCGTCACCCGTCGGGCGGTCCATTGGCGACGCTATGCTGTCCAATACCCTGTCCTACCGCTCGGCCGGAGCCGCTGCGATGGCTCCGGCCTGCGATAGTACGGCGTCTAGTGCATCGACGCCTTATATTTCTCCGGATCGGCCGGACGCAGGAAGAAATTGTCCAGGAACTTCTTTCCGCCCCAGGTCTCGATGCCGACATGGGCCCAGAGCTTGTTGTTCTCGTCGCAATCCGTGCCCATCATTTTCTTGACGTCATCCTTGCCGAACGGGATCACGTCGACCAGCACCGATTGCAGCTTCGGACCCTGGCCCTGGAGCGTCCGCATCATGATGTTCCAGATCAACTCGAAATCGTCGCCCGGAGGCCAGACATGATAGGCTGAGCTGATATAGTCGATGTTCTTGCGCCAGTAGCAAATGGCGCCGAGCTCGCCGCCGATCGTCACCGGGATCATCTTGCGCCCGGACTGCTGCAGCGCCCGGAGAACGCCCATTTCAGCCGCCGACTGCACGACGATGCCGTCCAGTTTCCCCGGATGGGTGGCGAGCCATTTCTGCACCTCGGCCTGGGCGACCTGGTCGGTCCACATGCCGGCGATGCTGCCGACCACCTTGATGCCGGGATTGGCCGCGAGGCCGGCCTTGATGCCGCGGTCCTGGGAGTCGGAACCGGAGGTTCCCGGAATGCCTTCGACCACCAGAACATTGCCCTTGCCGCCGAGCTCCCCGGCCATCCAGGTGCCCATCCGATGCCCGGCCAGCTGGTAGTTGGACGATGAGTTGATCGAATAGGGCGAGGTCAGGTAGCCGACGAACGAGAAGGTCGGCACGCCCTTGTCGAACGCGTATTTCACCGTCGCGTTCAGGGCGGTCGGGTTCGAGCAGCAGACGATCAGCGCGTCGACGCCGCGGTCGACGAGCTGGCGCATCTGCTGAATCTGCAGCGCGTCGTTGAGGTTCGACTGGGTGACCAGAACCTCTTTGAGCAGGCCCAGCTTCTGCCATTTGCCGATCAGCTTCTGGACCAGCCGGTCCATGACGCCCGCGCGCCAGGTGTTGCCGGCGTAGGAGCTGGCGTAGCCGATCGTCCACGGCGGTTTTCTCGGCGATTTCCAGTTGCGATACGCGCTCGGCCCGATCGGCTGCGACGGGTCCAGCATATTTTTCGAATACAGCTTTTCCTGAATGTCCTTCGGCAGCTCGTCCACGCCCTCGGCGATCGCGTGTCCCGGCAGGAGCACAAGCGCTCCCAACAGAACCCCCAGCTTGGCCAAGTGTCTCATCGTACCCTCCCCGGTTGCTTGGAATGGATGCGCGTTCCCGATGGAACGGCGCCCTCGGTCGCCAACGCCCGGCGCGGTCGGGATGACGGGACCCCACGCGAGCGGAAGCAACGTCAGAACGCGGGTAGATTAGACCGAAACAAAATGGACTGCAATCGTTTGCAGCAATCGTTTGCATTTTTTCCGGAATGGCGGAAAGATGCTTTTCGGTCATATCGTCGGCGACACTGTTCGATATCCGGTCCGCCGGTCGGAATTGCCCGACAGCGCATTTCGAGGATCCCTGACTCCGATGGACAAGAAGCCCGCCGGCAAGTCGGAACCGCCCGGCAAGCGCATTAACGCCAAGCGCCTGGCAGAGGATCTCGACGTCTCGATTTCGACGATCTCGCGCGCCTTCAACAAGGATGCCGTGATCGCGCCCGAGACACGCAGCAAGGTGCTGGATTACGCCGACCGGCTCGGCTACCGGCCCAACCCCTATGCTCAAAGCCTGATTACCCAGAAAAGCCGGATCGTCGGCATCATCGTTTCCCATCTCGAAAACCCGTTCTATCCGGAGGCGCTGCGCGGGCTGGGCGAAGCGCTGCGCGAAGCCGGATGGCATGTCATGCTGTTCACGGTGCCGTCCGGCGAGACCCCGGACGATATCCTGCCGCTCGCGATCAGCTATCAGCCCGAATTCGTCATCGTCATGGCCGTGACCGTCTCCTCCCGGGCCCAGGAGGTGGCCGAGAGGGCCGGAACGAAGCTGATCTATTTCAACCGCCGCGATCCGGATTCCTCGACGTTTTTCGTCATCTGCGACAATGCCCATGGCGGCGGCATGATCGCCGACCATTTCATCGATACCGGATGCCGCCGCCTGGCCTACATCGCGGGCTTCCAGAACGCCTCGACCACGCTGGACCGGTGGCGCGGGTTTCGCGACAGATGTATCGCGCGCGGCGTTTCGGACGTTTGGCGCGAAGAGGGCTTTTCCTTCTCCTACGAGGCCGGTTACCGCGCCGCGATCCGCCTGATGAAACGGCATCCGAGCCCCGATGCCGTCTTCTGCGCCAGCGATATCATTGCGCTCGGCTGTATCGAGGCGCTGCGCACCGAGTTCGGCCTGCGGGTACCCGAAGATGTGTCGGTCGCAGGCCTCGACAACATTGAAATGGCGGCCTGGCCGTCGCACTCGCTGACAACCTATTCCCAACCGCTCGACAGGATGATCGAAGCGACGGTGAAGCTGATCGAGGAGATATCGATCGGGGCGGAGAGCGAGACAGTCGCCTGGCAGATCAAGGGCGATATCATCGTTCGCAAGTCGACTCGGCCGCCGCCGGGTGGCAAAAGGTCGGAGGTCGTGCCGGACTCACCGGCGTGACCGGGACCGAGGGCGCCGCTGGAGCGAGGGCAGATCGTTGTCGGACAAGATCGTCTGGCTCTTCATCTTCCTGATCCTGTATTGGGGCTACTGCATATTCTGGGGCGCCCGCTGCGGGTTCCGCGCGCCGACGGCGAGCGACTATTTCGTCGCCGGCAGGAAGTTGCCGGTCTGGCTGTTCGTCATGGGCGTGACGACGGCGGCGTTCGGCGGATGGAGCTTCATCGGCCATCCGGGCCTCGTCTTTCGGGACGGCTTTTCCTATGGGTTCGCCGCCATCGGCGCGATTGCGATTCCGCTGTCCGGGGTCGTTCTGCTCAAGCGGCAATGGGCGCTGAGCAAGCGCTTCGGCTACATGACGCCCGGCGAACTGCTGGCGGACTACTACGGCAGCGAGGCGCTCCGCCTGATCGTCTTGGCGGTCGCGCTGCTGTTCGCAATCCCCTTCACCGGCCTGCTGCTGGGCGGCTCCGGCTTCCTGATCGGCGTCGTCACCGACGGCTATGTATCACGCGACGTGGCCATGTGGGGCCTCGCCCTGGTCCTCGTCGTCTATGTCACGGCCGGCGGCATTGCCGGCATCGCCAACGTCGCCGTGTTGCAGGGCATCCTGATGGCGATGGGCATGATCGTGCTCGGCCTCATTGCGCTCGACCATGTCGGCGGGTTCGAAATCCTCAACCGCAAGCTGGCGGACCTGGCGGCGACGCGGATCGGCGGCTGGGGCACGACGCGCGGCCTCGGCGGCGGCGACTATAACGGCCTGTTCGCCCTGTCCGGCGTCGCGCAATGGACGGCCGGGCTGGGCAAGGAAGCGCCGGTCGGCGGCCTCTGGACCGGGGTGATGTGCCTCAGTTTCCTGTTCGCCCTGCTCGGCGTGATGGCTGCGCCGACCTTCTCGATCTGGGCCTTTTCCAGCGCAACGCCCCGGCCCTTCGCGGCACAACAGGTCTGGGCCTCCGCCGCGGCGGTCGGCGCGATCGTTCTCATTTTCTCGTCGATCCAGGGCGCCGGCGCGCTGTTCCTCGGCGCGAACGAGGCCGTAACCGACGCCGGGCTGGCGGTCGCCCAGGTCCTCCCGGACCTGTCGGACGGCAAGCAGGCCGCCCTCGTCCCCTATTATATCAATTCGGTGACCGAGGCGCTGCCCTGGCTCGCCGCGCTGCTCGCCGTCTGCGGCCTGGTCGCCATGCAGGCGACCGGCGCGGTACATCTGGCAGCGTCCGGCACAATGCTCAGCCGCGACGTGTTCCGCCGCTTCCTGAAACCGGGGGCCAGCCATCGCGGCCAGAAGCTTTTCGCGCGCATCGCCATCCTGGTCGTCGCCGGCCTGGCGCTCTCGCTGGCGACTTACGACCGGGATGCCCTGATCCAGCTCGGCGCCCTCGCCCTGCCGGTCGCTTTCCAGCTTTGGCCGACCCTGCTCGGCGCCACCTGGTTCCCCTGGATCACGCGGCAAGGCGCACTCTACGGCCTGGGCGCCGGCGTCCTCGCGGTGATCCTGACGGAGAGCATCGGCCAGACCCTGACGGGCGGCACCCTGCCCTGGGGCCGCTGGCCCTGGACCATTCACTCGGCCGGCTGGGGCATGTTCTTCAACCTGCTGGTCTGCGTCGTTGCCTCGGCCATGTCCCAGGAGCGAACGGGCAGAGCGCACCGGCAGAAATTTCACGACTTTCTGCAGGACCACGCCGCGCCGAGGTCCGAGCGGCGGGGCGTCAGGACTTTCGCCTGGATCCTGGTCGTGGTGTGGCTGTTCTTCGGCGCCGGGCCGGGCGGCGTTATCGGAAACTATCTTTTCGGCGCACCCGACGCCGGCTACGACGCCTGGGACTTCGCGATGCCGTCGCTCTGGGCCTGGCGCATCCTCTGGTGGGGCGCCGGCGTCATTCTGATCTGGTTCCTGGCCTACGGGCTGGAAATGTCCACTGCGCCGAAGAAATCGTTTGCGTCCCTGTCGGAAGACATTCACGGCGGGGCCGGCAGGCCGTCGCCGACGCCATCCGGATTCGGGACCGCCCGGCGCTTGGGATCCCTATCGAGATAAAGCCTGTCGTCCGGCCTGACCGCTGGATGCCGCTCGGCTCGCCAACCCTTTGCCATCGCAACATTAGAGGGGATCGAAGGTGCGCACCCGGCGCAGCCGAGCGCCCCGGCAGTGCCCGGCGGTTGGAACATGCAACCGCCAGCGGCGTCTTCTCTGCTGAAATTCGAGGATGGGCAGTCGCCCAATTCGCCGTCAACACGCGATTGTGTACTAGATTCGATACTATGATAGCCTCACCGGTTCGCGACCGTTGGATTGCTGCGAACCGCAACGGGACGCGGGAACAACGGCAGCAAGGGATGCACGCCCATGGCGGTCACGCTCAAACGGGTTCCCAATCTCGAAAAGGATCGCGCCCGGGACTTGAATCTGCCGGTTTCGGCCCGGATCGCCAATCTCCTGGAGCGGGCTATCCTCGAGGGTCGGTACCGACCGGGAGAACGGTTGCGGGAGGTTGAGCTGGCCAACCTGCTCGGCGTCAGCCGGACGCCCCTGCGGGAAGCCTTCTACACCCTTGAGACAAGAGGCCTGATCCAGTTACAGCCGCGCCGTGGCGCCTTCGTGAAATCGGTTACGATCGAAGAGATGGAAGAACTGCTGACGGTTCGGGTCGCGCTGGACGGGCTGGCGGCCGCTCTGGCTGCGGAGAATGCCGAAACAGCCGATATCGAAGAGTTGGAGCGGGTCCATAGTTCCCAGCGCACCGCGTTCGGGAAAAAGGACGATTCCGCCTTCCACGCGCTGGGCCAGGACTTTCACAATCTGATCTTTGCCGCGTCGGGGAACCCCAAGCTGAATTCCATATACCGCTCGTTGCGCATCGACGCGGCGCTCTATGCCGTCGCCGATCTCCAGCTGCCGGGCGAATCGGAAAAATCGCTCGAAGACCACGGCGCGATGCTGGCGGCTATCGCTTCGCGCAACTCAACGAATGCCCGCGATACCGCAGAGCGGCATATCCGGCGGATCAGGGACCATCTGAAAGCCAACCTGCCGGCCGATTCGAAATCGGACTGATACCGCCCGGCGAATCGGCCGGCGCTCGGGAGCGCACATGGCCTTCCAGAAGATCGTGCGCACCGGGTGTTAGAAGGTCTCAGGGCGATCCTTGAGGCGGCCGGGTCGTCGCTGGAGATAGCGGTCGAGGTCACGGCCTATCAGACGGATACCGACGACAAGCCCGGCTTCGAAAGGGTCTGCGGGGAATACCTCCCGGAGGATGCGCCCGGGCGGATAACCGCAGAGGTCGGTTTTATCGGACCCGGCATCCTGCCGGGAATGGACGCAATCGCCTTTGCATAACCCGGATTCCAGCCTGCCCGGCAGGCTCTCGCCGACACGCTTTCGGGCAGGTTCGACGACCGCGTCCCGAAATCGGAGAATTCCGGGCGACGCGAAAATTCGATGGATTTTGCTTGCGTACCTGCCGAATTCGGGAGTCTCGCGCACCGGGCGACCGCGCGGACGGGGCGGGTCGATGTCGTTGGCGCCGCGGGCGATGTTCGCCGTCGGCACGCCGTCGATATCCTTGAGGCTCAGGCCTGCCGCCGCTAGAAGGCCGTTCATCGGCGGACTCATGTTCGGGAATGCCGACCGGCGGGCGCCGAACTTATTCCGTTTCATTATCCTTGAGGGTTCGATCGGCAAATCCTTGTGGACGAAAATACCGCTCGGGAACGAGAGCACGAGAAACGCGATGCGCCGGTGCGGGAACGCCACTTCCCGCGCTGGCGCGAGAGATCGAAACAGAGAGGTGACCGGATTGCAGAAATCGACAGAAACCATTCGCGATTGCACCGTCAGCCTGTTGCGCGGCGGGAGCGGCCCGCCGCTCCTTTTTCTGCACGGCGCGGGCGGCGGCGGCATCGAATTGCCGTTCATGACGCGGCTTGCCGAACGCTACCGACTGATCGCGCCGGAGCATCCCGGCTTCGGCGCATCGGACGAGCCGGACTGGTTCGACAACATCCACGACGTCGCCTACTTCTATCTCGATTTCCTGGAGCATCTCGATCTCGCCGGCGTCCATCTGGTCGGCATGTCGCTCGGCGGCTGGATCGCGATGGAAGTGGCGGTGCGCAGCACGGCCCGGCTGGCCAGCCTGACCCTGGTCTGTCCGGCCGGCGTCCACGTGCCGGGGCTGGCGACCGGCGACCCCTTCGCCTGGTCTCCGGAGGAAACCTTCCGCCAGGGCTTCCACGACCGGGCGTTCGCCGAGGCTGCGATTTCCCGGCTGCCCGACGCGGTCGAGGCCGACGACATCTGGTTGAAGAACCGGGCGGCCTTCGCGCGCCTTGCCTGGGAACCGCGGATGCACGACCCCCATCTGCCGAAATGGCTGCATCGGATCGATGTGCCGACCCGGATCGTCTGGGGTGCCCACGACAACATCCTGTCCGCCGGTCATGCCGAGGCCATCGCCGCGATGATTCCCGGAGCCGGCGTCACGGTCGTGCCGGAGGCCGGCCATTTCCTGCACATCGAGAAAGCCGGTGAACTGGCCGCCGCCGTCGAGGCCCATACGCAAGGAGCGTAAGCCATGAAGGTCTTCTTCTTCCACCTGATGCCCTATGCCGAGGTCGATCTCGACGAAGTGCGGAAAGTCGGCACGTCCTGGGTCAGGCTGTCGAACCGGCTGTACGATCCGGAAAAGGGGGCGATGCTCTACGAGCGTTACCTGAACCAGCTCGAGCGGGCCGAGGAGCTCGGCTTCGACGGCATCGGCGTGAACGAGCATCACCAGACCGCCTACGGCATGATGCCGTCGCCGATCGTCATGGCGTCGGCGCTCGCCCGGCGCACCCACCGGGTAAAGATATGCATCCTCGGCAGCGCGCTGCCGCTGCGCCAGCATCCGCTGACCCTGGCCGAGGAGCACGCGATGATCGACACGCTGACCCGCGGTCGCCTGATCGCCGGCTTCGTGCGCGGCATCGGGGCGGAATACCATGTCTTCGGTGTCGATCCGACGACGAGCCACGAGCGCTTCCACGAAGCCCACGACCTCATCGTTCGCGCCTGGACCGAGACCGGGCCATTCGAGTTCTCCGGCAAGCATTACCGGCACCGTTATGTGAACACCTGGCCGCGGCCCTACCAGCGGCCGCATCCGCCGATCTGGATCCCGTCCCAAGGCAGCCAGGAAACCATCGACTTCGCCAGCCATCCGGACCGGCGCTATACCTATCTGCAAACCTTCAGCCCGGCCGCCGCGGTCAAGAAATACCTCGATCTCTACCGGGCGCGGGCTCAGCAATACGGCTACACGGCGCTCGACAGCCAGCTCGGCTGGGCGGTGCCGGTCTATGTCGGCCAGACCGACGAAAGCGCGATCGCCGAGGCCCGGCCGCATTTCGAGAATTTCCGCAACTGCTTCGCCCGCATGCCGATCGAGTTCCTGCTGCCGCCCGGCTACACCTCGCGCGAATCGATGAAGCGGGTCGCCGCCGCCAAGAAGAGCATGTTCGGGGACCTGGCGATCGAGCCGGCGATGGAAATGGGCATGATGGTGTGCGGCAGCGCCGCGACGGTACGCGACCGGCTGGTCGACTATTACGGCGAAATGGGCTTCGGCAACCTGATCGCGCTGCTCCAGTTCGGCACACTGCCCGCCGAGCTGACCGACGCCAACATGGACCGCTTCGCGGCCGGGGTGATGCCGGCGCTCCAGGCGCTCGGCGAGCGGCCGGCCGGGCAGCGCCGGGTCGCCTGACGGCGCGGCGCCGGCCGCGGTTTCCCGCGTGCACCGGGCGAGCCCGAGTGGCGCATATGCGGCAACGCTAGCCACGCACTTGCGGGACAAGTTCCGAAATGCCTCGCGGCTTCCCAGCCGCACCATAAAAGCAGGACGATATAACCCGATGCACCGCCGGGATGGGGTGATCGGACGGCGTACACCTCGCGCACTAGCGCGCGCTATGGGCGGTGGTTCAGTCTCACCCGTTGCCGGGCGGTTCAGAGTTTGTCTGCCTAGTCCACGGGAGCGCTCCACGCGCGGAGCGACGCCAAACTCGCTCAGAACCACGCTGGACTATGCTAACCCGCGTCGAATGGGCCTGGCGGCCCGCATTTCGCGACGGCTTTCAATGCGCTCCTCAACCGGCTCACCGCATCCTGCGAACCAGGACATACAAACCAAGAACGAACCCGGAGAACTCTACCAGGGCCAGGCCTGCTGCAGAATGGAAAAATATGCTTCTATGTTGCTCGATAACGTGCGTGTGCAGGTCCGGACTATCGACAACAAAGTGAAGGATGTATCCAAACAGGAACGATGCCACCATTGACAGGGCAAACAGAGTGGCACCTTTTCTCGTGCTAAATTTCCAACAGACGAAGATTGCCATCCAGGGCATGACCGTGACCACGATCAGAATGAACAACAATTCGGGCAGTGAATTCTCGACTCCTGCAACGGTATGGGAATAATGGTGTATCACCTGTGCGACCGAATGGAGTGTCGCCGCGATCACCAAAGCAGCCGTTTCAAATTTCACACGCATCCCCATTGCATCCGGCTTTGTTGCGCCCAACGATGCTCCGCATTAGTGGCAGGTAGAGAGCCAGGCCATACAGATATAATACCGGAACATTCAGACATACTTTCCGTATGGCATAAACTCCGGTGAATACCTTCTTGTTCCCTTCATCGACCACGACAATTTCTCCAATCGGAACTTTTCCCAATGGGGACTCGTCCGTACGCAGGTCGACTCGATTCAGCCAATCCAACCGATTAGTCCAGGCAGCTTGCCGCACGCAATCGGAGCAATTCGCATTGAAATACAGGCGCATTCCCATGACTTCTCCCTGCAACTCTCCTGAATCTCTAGCTGTGATTTCTCAATGGGTTGTTCATCCGGGACTGATCCTGGAAGCTTATGGGTGACGAAATCCTGTCAGCGCACCGTGAAGCGAACTCCGGATGAACGTCCACAAGAATGCAAGACTCACGCCGTGCGGTCGAGCCGAGATTGTGCGGCGGGTGGTCCGGCGGGGTCAGCGCTTGGGCTGACGCTTCGCACAGACCCGCCACAAGGGCAGTCATGCCGGACCCTTACGGCCCGACCAACGAATCGCGATCAGGAGAGGACCGGTATACCCCTCTATTCCCACATTTTCCGTTCCGAATGCATTCCGAACTTCATTTCGGAAGAATCTTTCCGAAAATGAAAACGCCGCTAACCCATTGGATTAGCGGCGCTTCTTTTGGTTGCGGGGGCTCGCAACCACCGAGACCGACATTTGATCGAAATTCCGGTCTGAGCCGTCTTAACTTACTGATCTACCTTGGGAATCCGCATCACTGAGCCATGGTTAGGTGTCAACGGCATCCGACTTCCGCGTCAGTACGCCTCCCAGAAAACCTCTAACACACCGCCAGGGAATCGACCAAGCCGGGTTCTGGCTGAGAGCGCGGACCGGGCCGATACCCGGCGTCGTCAGTTGTCGTCGGTCGACCCGCACGCCGCATCGTTCCTGACGATCTCCAGAACCTTCGGCCGCCAAGTGCGAAGCAGAAACCTCGCTTCGCCGCGCTCGTCAATCGGCAGTGGTCTCGATTCTCTCCTTCCAGATCTCGACTGCTTGAGTAACGCGGTCGGAGGCGGGTTCAACGTCTTCAAGGTGCGCGCTCAGGCGGCCACACAGAGACGCGACGATATCGCGAGCCGCCCCCGCATTCATGCCCATCGTCACGCCCGCCCGGACAAAGTCGCGGGACGACAAACGATTCCGCTTGCCCGCCAGCGAGAGGGCGAGGTGATCGCTCTCGAGGCCCGGAAGGACCCGTGTCGTCACGGCATCGTAGACCGGAGCGAGCCGGACGGATGTGAAATTCTCCGCTCCGTCGGAGGCAACACGCAGAACGGCCAAATTCTTCAAGTGGCAATCGCCATCCGCTATGAGCCAGGCGAGCACGGCGCGGCCAAGCAGCACCGCGACATCCGCTTCGGCGTCGCTGGAGACGCTCCGCAGCGCCCGGGCGGCCTGCTCGATGGAACCCTCGTATTTTTCGGAAGGCGCGACACCGCGAACGGACGCCATGTCTTCCATTGCGATCTTTCGACGGTCATTGCGGTCTCGCCGGATATCGAAGCGTTCGACGAGCAGTGCGTCGGGGAGGTTGCCAGGCATCGAGACCATTGCGTGCGCAGCCGTCTCGAACCCGCAGGCCCGGGCCGCCGCCAGACATGCCGCTTCGACGAGAGGAAGGTCTTCGAAGCCGGCTCCCGGCGAAGGCTTGAGGATATGCGTGAAGGCCAGCTCTCCGGCCGGCCGCAACACGCCGGCATGGGAAAGGTTCATCGGCGCCTTGATCTGAACCCCCGACAGTCGCGGCGTCGCGTCCGATGCAAACAGCGCGGCCATGCGGTCTTCCAGCGTCTCGTCGAATGCAGGCGCGGGCCCGGCGTAGCCGCCGGCGAATGCGCCCTCCTTCGTGTACGCTTCGAGCCGTCCCTCCAGCATATCCGCGGGAAGAGTGCGAAGATCGTCCGCGTCCTCGGAGATGATAATGTTGGACATGTAGCGCTTCCCGCCGGATATCAGCTCCAGCTCCGACTTCGGTTTCAGGACGCGTTCAAGCCAGCCTTCCGGCAGCAAGCTCTCGATGAAGGGCGGCAGGCGGCCCGGCGCCCCGGTCCGAACCGGCGTCGCGCCTTCTGTCGCGGTTTGCTCCCAGCGCCAGCCCGATCCGTCATGAGACAACACCCCGATCTTCTCCCCGTGCCATCCGACATGAAGCGCCCTCCCCCGCGGCGGCGCCTCTCGAAGCGGCGTGGCGATGAACGCTTCCGCGCGCCCCGCCTCCGCCCGCCATCCGTTGGCCTCGGCCAGTCGCCAGCACTCCATGATCGCCGTCTTCTTGCCGCCGGCGTTCTCGACGAGCCGCGCGGCGATATCGGCCTGCATGTCGATCGGCATCGCCGCGCCGGCTTCGCTGCGCCGCCGGAAGGATTCCAGATACCGAAAGCGAAGCGTCGAGCGCCGGACCCTCAGGTCACCCATTGGGTCGGTAGTTTGAGCGGTCTCCGTTTCGGGCGCGTCGGGCGCGCGCGTCTGCACGATTTCCAGGGTGCGCAGCCGTGTGCGTGCATTGCGCCGGCCGCTCAGGAACAGGCGCCTGTCAGGCGTAGGCGCGAGCCGCTCGGCGCTGGGGCCGCAAAGATACGTCCTCGGGTATAGATAGGCGGCGATCCGGAGCGCGTGATCGAACAGGACAGCGTCGGCGTCATCCTCCGATGCGATATAGATGCCCCGCATGATCTGGACGAGCCTGCCGGTCTCCATGCCATATTGGGCGCGGTGCTTGTCGATGGTCTCGCCGACGAGGTGCAGCATTTCCTACTTTCTCGCTTTTTCAAATCGAAAAAGTAGGAAGCTCACTACACATTGTCAAGGTAATCAGACTTTCGCGTACTGTACAGTTGCAATAGTTGGAATTCGATCACACGGGTTGACTACGAGTACGTGCGGCTCACCGTCGGCGAGGACACCGAAACCATACTGTCCAGCAGCCGCCCAGAAGAGCACGCCCCGGCCGGCGTCCCGGGGGACCTTTCAGGCCAGCAGGCCCCACTCCAGCGCCGCCAGGTCGGCTGGGCCAGCAGCCGGACCGGGAAGGGGACGCTTTCGGGCAGACCCGGCCAAGGTCGGCGGTGATCACGCGGGAGTTCCGGCTCTCGCGCGCCCAGGTGGACGCGGAGGCGGCCGCGGCGAAGCCGGACCTGGCCGTTCGGCGGCGCGGACCCGCCGACGGCGCTGTTTCGCTTGTGGCAGCTTCCTACCCTCACCGATAGCGGAACTTGGAAGCTCTCAATCAATGAGAGACTTGAACACGCCGTCGGAGACATCCCTGTAGAACTCGATGCTGATCTTGGTCCAGAGATCATCCGGCAGGTCGTGCAGTTGCCGGCGGGCAGATACCGGCATCAGCAAGGTCTGGGCCTGCTTATCGACGGCCAGCTCAGCGATTTGAACCGCGTTGGGAACCGTTTCGATAGACCCGCCCAAGTTTAGTGCGCCGGCAATGATGGTGCCGCCGCGCGTGTTGCGCCCCAATAGGGCGCCGCACAAGGCCGCAACAACGGGCACGCCCAGTCCGCCGCCTGTCTTGTCGGTGTCCATTGGGCGCATCTGAATTGTGAACTCCTCTTCCCTCGGGTTGCGGTCGCCAACCAACTGCTTGGCCTGTGCATAAAGGTTTTGTTCCCCGACTCTGACGCTTTCGCGAAATGCGGGCGGCGTCGGCTGGTTGAGGACTTTGACACCGCTACCGGGACCGCAAGCGATTTCAATCCTGTAGAGACCGGGACCGGTTTCTCCCGTGCCTGGACTGACCCCCCAGACCTGCCCTGGCGGCAACGGGTCGCTGTCGATCGCCTCGTCGCTGTGGAGTTCCGGCGTGGCCACGAACTGCTCTACACCTTCGGGGCCGAGGGTGTAGCTGAAATGGGTATTGCGAAACTCACTCTTGAACACTCTCTTCTGCTGTTCCTTGACCCGTCGGCGGGATTCGAGGGCCAGTCGGTAGACCCACTCCAAGTCTTCGTCACTGACGTCCATTTCGGGGCCCGGGAATAACAGCTTAAGCAGGCCGTTGACGGTCTTGTTCACCGCCTCGATGTCGCGCCCGCTCAGCGCGCCGCCTAGATGAACCCGTCCCTGAACCGCAGCCAACCGATTGGTGCTCCGCAGGCGGCTCCAGCATTCGCTCAGAAAGTCGCTGACCAGCCCGAAGTGATCGGTCAAATGCTCGTCCGGACTCAGCTTCGGATAGTCCCATCCTGCCGCGTAGGCGTGCAGCCGGTCCATGAAAGCGGTGTCGTCGCGCATTTCGGAAGGCATCGGCCCCAACAGGTGTCCGATTCGTTGCTGCTGTTCGACATCGACGTCGAGATTGCCCACCATGACCAAGCTGCCTTCGGCGCGAATATTCTCCTTGCCACGACTAAACTGACCGGAGGCCATGTATCCCTTCATGATATTGACGCCGTCCTTCTGGTCGAAGGAGATACCGGCCACTTCGTCGAAGCAGACTACGTCGTACTGACATACCAAGCCCCGCTGGCCGTTCGCGTTGTTGACAAACATCTTGGCCACTGTCGCCTTGCCGCCTGAGACCAGATGAGCGTAAGGCGAGATCTGCTGGAACAAATGGCTTTTGCCGGTTCCTCGGGGACCGAGTTCGACCAGGTTGTAGTTCCGTTCGACGAAGGGGATCATGCGCAACAGCGCAACCCGTTTGGCACGTTCATCGAATGCGCTGGGTTCCAGGCCGATTGAGCGCAGGAGAAACTCCACCCATTCTTCTCTCGTGAAGGCGAGTCGTCCCTTGAGATAGATGTCCAATACGTCCGACTTGGACATCTGGATCGGTCGAAGCCCGTCTGCCTTGAACGGACGCCCGCCTTTCTCCTGCGCAATGATACCATCGTAGGAAAGCGTGACTTCGGCGTAGAAGCCGTCCGTCAACATCCGTTCGTTTTCCGTTACAGTGTCGTCGTCAATGCGCACGTCCCGCAGATTGAGGCTCGGCAACTCTGCGATGTAGCAATCGTTTCTGGCATCGAGGCGGGCCTTCACCATATCGATGATCTTGACCGTGCCCTCTTCGCGCGACCGGGCCTTGAACAACTCCTCTTCGCCCGTACGGACGGTCCGGTCCTTCAATTGACGTTCGACGATTTCAAGGCCTTCGGCGATTTCCGCCTCGTCGATGCTTGCGCAATAGCGACCCAACAGGAACTCGACCACATAGGTCGGGACGGGATACTGGCGCGAGTACTTACGAACCAGATCCTTGCGGACGAGGTAGCCGTCGAACACCGAGGCGGCGATTCCGTCCAGTCGGTCCAGTTCCGCGGTCATCTGTCTTCTCCAACGGTCGTCGATCTGTGGTCCAGCACCCTTCCCGTGCCGTCGAGAACCACAACCGTGGCCGCTGCTCCTTCATGGCCATCGTCGGCAACTGCAAGGCTGGCTTCGCCCTTTGCATCCAACTGCTTTGCGACGGCGATGCTCGATTCTGCCTGCTTCCAGTTCCGGCGCAGATCTACGCTCAATCCGGAGGTGCCCGACTCGACACCTATCCGGCACCGCATCCCCCTCCAAACGACCGAATGAATCGTTGCATGGACCGCTGCGACGCCACGTTCAACGATCAACTCCGGCACGACGCATTCCTGCAGACTCACGCCACCATGGGCGTATTCGCTGTTGGCGCGAAAGGCGCCGATCCCGGGTGGAGACGCGATCTGGATCATTGGATTCCAATGCCACGGATAGGTGGGGACCGCCGATGCCGAGTCACCCTTCACGACTGCGCAACGCGCCCATTTGGATTCGACAACGGACGCCGGTATTTCGACCTTGGGCAGTCCCCCCGGCAGCAACAACCACCCATGGTCCGTGACGAGCCGCACCTTCCGCCAGCCGGCACTCAAGAGCGTTTCGACACGCGAAACGATGGCATTCAGTTCGGTGTCGATATGCCGAACCAGATCGACGTTCAGCTTATGGCCGAATTCGTCGATCTTGCCGATCTCGGACCAAGCCCCGCGTTCAGCGGCCAGACCCATGCGGTTTTCGTCCCTCTCCAGGATTTCGACCCCGGTACGTGCCATCGCATCCCGTAGGCGTCCTGCGTTCGCCGGGTTCCCCGTGCCCTCGATTGAAGGATAGAAATCCGTCGCATCTTCGCTGCCGCCGCATGCGTCATGGGCAGGCGATGCCATCGGCTTGGCTGTCGCCGTGACCGTGGGAATCGGTGCCAGACGATGTGTCAGGCGGACCATATTTCCCTGCTCTTCCAACAGGCCATGCAGCTTGGTTCCCAGGTCGAAGCGCAGTCCGTCGACGAACAGGACGCACACCTCCGGCTCGGCATTCACTCCGGCAAACAAGGCGTCCCTTTCGACGCCGGCGGCGGACAGCAGGTCCTGAAAGATGCGCGCGGACTTATCGAGCCACGGCTGGTACAGCGTCCTCACGACCCTGGCGACGAGGTCGCGTTCGAGGCCCGGTGTCAGGCAGGAAAGGGCGTCGAGAGATGCTTGATCGCACTGCCAGCCGTGACTTGCGTAGTCGTGGACGAGTGCATCGATCGAGGCCCCGCCCAAAGGCCGTTGCGCCGCCCACGCCAAGCGGCCGAGCGGTTCGAGCGCCTTGGCGTAGGGGCTCTCGCCGATCTGTGCCCAGACCCAACCCCTGCGCTCCCGATGTTCCTGATCGAGCACGTTCACGCGATCGCAGGCATCCGCATGGGACAGATCGAGGGCTTGTTCCAAACCAGTCCGAAGATTGTCTTCCTGCTCCTCGTTGAATCCGGGGCGGCGCGACTGGTCGACCAGGCTCAGCAGGTCCTTGGGTTGCGCGTTGCGCAGGGCATTCCTCACGCCGGGATAAAGCTGGGGCGCCTCGCAATAGCGTTTCCAGGCGTCGTTCCATTTGCCATCTCCCTGAAGAAGTGCCGTGGCCGCGGCGTCGACGCCATCTTCGTCCGGATCGAAATCGAACTCACGCCGGCATACGTTGCAGAAGGTTTTCCACCGGTCGTTGTCGGCCCGACCCTCGAACGCTTCAGGGTCGCTCATCCACGTCAGCACGTCTCGGATCGGATCGCCGATGGCGAGTCTCTCGAAGTCCTCAGCTTCCAGACGCTTTCCCTTGAGACCGGCGATCGGCTCCTCTGCCAACAGGGTGAGCGCCCGCAGCATGGCTTCGCGGGTCTGGGAATCCCGCGCAACGTCGAGATCCAGGCCATCTTCCGACACGAGAAACGCCTCGACCGTCCAGTCGCGGCCATTGCGCTGGTGCCAGACCTCCCCGCGGTATTGCAATTCGACCAGCGGTTGAAGCATGGGGTCGCAATCGCCGCCCGCGCGGAGATCCTGGCGACTAACGTTCGGCAAATAGAGGACCGGGACCACGCTTCGATCCGGCGGCGCCTCAGACAGAGCCCGGTCGACAATGCATTTCAACCAGATGACGGGGCCCTGCCGCTCCACCGGCACGTACGATCCAAGCCGGTAGAGCTGAGGTAAGACCTTCTGGAGGGCCGGGAGCAGCGGCTTCCACTGCCCGTTTGTGTCTGTCCAGAGCAACGCTGCGGGAGAAGCAATTCCGTCCGGGGTGCGCAAGCTGCTCGCCATCGAGTCGCAAATCGCTTCGATCAAAGTCTCGGAAGCGGATGCCCGGTCATTCACCGTAGCCGCCTCCCGCGTTCGGCTCTTTTCATGGGCGCGGGCTCCAAACGGGTCGCCATGCGTTCGATCCGTCCCGCGACCTTCGCGATCATGTCGCACGAGACGCCGCCCGGCACTTCGGCATTCGGCCTTAGATGTCGCGAAACATAAGCGGCGCTCTTGCCTTCGAGACCGAGGTGGCGGGTGACGACATACGCCGTTGCTTCGGCCTCGACCTCGATCGCCGACCGGCCGAGGTGGCTGCGCGTCGGCCACCAGCCATCCTCGTCGCTTCCGAGATGGCCGAGCAGAATGTGCGCCATTTCATGGCACAGGACGCCGAACCGGCTCGGCTCCGACAGCTTCTCGTCGACGACAATTCTCATCTTTTCGCCCGACCCATGCGCCAGCGTGGCGAACCCGGACTCGGTGGAGGACAGCCGTTTGAAGTCGACTCGAATCTTGTGCCGGTGAGCGTTTTCGACGAGACGGTGAAGCCAAACTGGCTCCCACTCGCCCTGGAAATGGGAAAAGCCTTGCAGCTCGGCCGGCAAATCGGAGCCCTCGGTCTGGTCGAGATCGTAGACCAGCATCACCGGATGCATGGGCGCGAGAATCAACATCGGTCTCGCGTCTTCGATCAACGTGCGGTCGAACTGCTTCTGCCAATCTCTGGCCGTCGCGTAGAAAGTGCAGGTCGGGTTCTGGATGCGCACCAGCATGTTGTTGTATGGAGCATAGTCCCTGAACCGCCCCATGAAGCCGATCATCTCCTGGAAATCGGTCGATTTGCGATAGTTACGGCTGGCCTGCAGCAGGCCGTCGATGGTCGAGACCGCTTCCCGGTCGGGGACGCTCTCGCCGCGAAGGGCCGCGAGCAGGTCTTCTTCTTCGAGCAGCCAACGCAGATAGGCTTGTTGAGCGCGAGCCAGGTCCTTATCGTCAATCAGCGATGCCAGCACGGCCTCCAGGTCCCAACGCGCTTCGATACCGATGGCTTGGTCGAGTTCGGCGACCAGTTCGCGGGCGGAGGGCTGGCGCGCCTTCGCGAGCATGTCCTTGATATATCCAGCGACTCGCCGGCGCGTTTCGCACGAACCCAACAGGCTGAGCTGCGGTGCTTCGGTCATTGGTTACGTTTGTCTCCGGTCTCTTGCGGTCTGCTTGAAGGCGTTGCTGTAGTGCAGGTCGTTCCAGCGGTTTCCGTCGAATTCTGCGCCGCCAGAGAAATCCTCGCTCGTCCCGTCCCATCCCCAGAACCAGGGATAGTCTTCCTTGTCGCGCGTGGGTTCCTTGCCACGGTCCTTCTGCCATTTGATCCTGGGCGTCGTACGAAGAATGCAGGCGTTCTTGGCTTTGGCCCGGAGCGGGCGGGCCATCATGAAGGGCCTGATGTTCAACCGGACTCCATCGTCGATGGCAGGTTCCCAGCCAATTGCCTGTTCATGAAGCGGCTTCCAGCGCACGAAAATATCGTAGGGCGGCTCTCCTTCGAGAATATCGATCAATGTCCTGCGTAGATGCTCAGCATGGGCGAAGCGGGCGTCGGCGCCTTCGAGACCGGCGGCCTGATCGGCCCGCTGGCGGTCGATCCAGTCGCCGAGATAGGAGTAGATCAGCTTCTCCAACGTACGGCGCCCTTCCCCGCCGGGTGCGGCGAGAAGGTGGTAGTTGACGAGGGCGTGGAAGCCGTCTCGCAACCCGTCCCAGACATGCCAGACGAAGGGCCGCTGGACGGGTCGTTGGTAGAACAGCGCGCAATGCTGCCGGAAAAACCCGTCGCGCAGCCAGTCGTCGAGGCTCTTGTGGGCGAAGTCAACTTCCGCCAGCAGCGTCGACAGCCGGGCGGCCGACCACGCCGGGCCGAAGGAGTCGGCGAGCAGCGCGGCCAGCCTCTCGCCCGCTGGCGCCTCGCCCTTCAGCGCCGCCAGGCAGACGATGCCGTCCTCATCTGCATGATCTTCGAGCCCGTCCGGGCCGATCGCCGGGCAGTCCATGAAGCTGGAGCCGGTCTGGCGCGGCCAGCGATAGCCGAGGAGCCGGGAGACGGCGACTTGGAGCGGCGCGTCGGAGCCTGCGGGGTTGCCACCGAACAGCCACTGGGTCGGGTCGTCCGTATGCGGTTTGGGCAGACCGTCCGGGTAGCGCTTCACCGCGACCCTCTTCCAATAATCGAGATCGAAGGGGACCTTAACCAAGGTTGCATTTGTAACCTTTAGTGCTCGATCAGTGCTCCGAACGGCTTCGCAGTATTCTGGACTTGAGCAGAACGCCCAAATCGCTGGCAAGTTGTTGGAATCTTTCGGAATGAGAGCTGAACTATTGTTGTCGAAAAACGACCCTAAGAATCTCGAAACGGAAAGATGGCCCATTTGAGACACACATATTCCCGGCTTACCCAATGCCGCCAAACCTTGAATACGTGCTTGTGGAGAGTCGGACAAATATCCGCAACCGTTCTCCCAATACAGGATGTTTCTCAAACCGCCAAAATCAGTCGTGTCCTCCACCGTAGTCGATTGGGGGGACCATGCTTTATCCAGAGTTAATATCTCCCAGAAAACCTTTCCAAACCGCAAGAAATCGGCCGTCGCAATGCCTTGGAAAGCGTTCGCGTATTGTTGCAAGTATGGGCCGCTACCGCCTTCCCCAATTGCAATCCTCTGGTCTGGATTCCCATGCTGCGCGGCTTGTACCGGTAGTGCGATCATGCCCCGCGACAGCGCCTGTGCCTTCTCCACCGCATCCGCGCCGTCGTTGGCGTCGAGACCAGCAAAACGGGCATCCCCTGGCGCCAACGAGGCCGTAACCGCGACCAAGCTCGTGTTCACGACTTCGCCGCTGATGGTCTCGAACGCGCGCGAGCCGAGGGCCGCGACGACGTTCAGTGTGTTCTCCCGCAGCAGGCGCTTTCGCAGCTTAGAGTAGGACTTTAGGAACAGCCAGTTTTGCGGCGTGACGGCGGCGGCTGTTCCGTTCCGCTCCGCGAAGTCGACAAGGCGGCGAAGCATCGCGGTCGCCAAGTCCGACCGCGCATCTTTGAAGTACGATTCCAGGTGATCCCGCATCGTCTCGTGTTGCTTGCCCCGCCCGAGGAAGGGCACGTTCGTGGCGACCAGCGTGAACCGCCGTCCTAGCAGGCCCGCCGCCGCTGCCATGCCCTGCGCCGCGACGGCCATCTCGCGTGTCTCGACTGTGTCGGTGGCGGCGAGGATCGTGCCCAGCAAGGACTCCAGCTTGTCGAAGCCCTCACGGAAGATGTCTCCGCCGTCGCGGTGTGGGTCAATCAGGCTGCCGAGCCACGGCGCCTTGGAGAAAAGGTTGTGGAGCCCGGCGAGGCCGTT
The DNA here is from genome assembly GCA_900197615.1 of Rhodospirillaceae bacterium Spongia-Bin9. GTDB lineage: Bacteria > Pseudomonadota > Alphaproteobacteria > Bin65 > Bin65 > Bin65. The sequence continues at coordinate 9,097 of FZLR01000035.1, read as the reverse complement.
CTTCACCCGCTCCTCGACTCCCGCCGTGAGCAGGGTGTCTTCCGTGCCGAACAGGTCGTGCTTTGCGCCGGGGTCAACGGCGGTGGTCGCCTTCTCGGCAAGCCGGAGCCATTCGGCCTTGCCGACGCCGATGGCAAGGCCGGAACAGGCGAGGTTGAGGGGCGGCAGGGGACGGTAGCCCGCCATCCTCCAGGCGGCGAAAGCCAAGTTGAAAGCGGCGATCTCGGTGCAGCGCAGGTCGATCTCGAGCCCGAACAGGTTGTCGCGCAGCACCGCCTCGACCGCAGCTTCGCGGGATAGCGCCTCTTCTGCCATGCGCAAGGCAACGAGCACCGGCAGCGCGAAAACGAGGAAGTGCCCGGAGCCCATGCACGGATCGAGCACGGTGATATCCTTCGCCGTCTTCGGCCAACCTTCGAACGCGCCGGCGGCGGGCTGCCAGAGTCCTTTGGAATCGTCCTCCGCCGCCTCCCGGACGAAGCGCAGATATGTCCACTCGACACCGCCGACTGAGCAGGCCGCGCGAAGGTCATCCTCGGTTTCCGCTGAAGTCGCGAGCTCCGGCTTGTTGGTCAGCACCTTGCCGGCCCACCAGGCGCCCAGCGTGTTGTGCAGCAGGAAGAGGACCATGTAGTCCTCGGTGAAGAGCTGGGTAACCGACGGCAATTCGGCTGCGCCGATTTTCTCTTCCGACCGGTTGACCGCATCCTTCTGGTCCGCCTGCCAGAACTGGTAGACCCAGCCGAGGCTGTCTTCGGCCGTGAACACATCCCGCGGCAGGCCCTTGAGCAGCTCTTCAAGCCGGGAGCGCGTCTCGGGCGGCAAGGAAAGCGCCAGAACCGGGCTGTCCTTGCGGAATATCTGCGGCAACATGCGTTCGGCGTAGTCGCTGGCGAGCGCCAGCCAGTCGACGCCCTCTTCCCGGGACAGATCCCGGCATTCCTCCAGCGAGATCGGCACGCCGGACTCGGGTTCGATCAGCAGATCGTTGTCAGCGAGAAACCGCGCGAACAGCATGCGATGCCAGTGTTCGTAGGCGCATTCGAGAAGCAGCCTGTCGATGGCCTGGGTGCCGTGCTTCGGATCGCGTTTGTCGCCAAGCTGTCGGGCATGGGCGCGAAGCCGGTTTCGGAGTTCCCGCGCCTCGGCATGCATGCCAGTGTGAGGCTCGTGGCGGCCGACGGCAAACTGCTCCAAGACCTTTCCAGCGCCGGCTTCCGCTACCCGTCGCGCTTCGCGGACGGTCTTGTCCAGCTTGCGCCGGAGTTCGCGATCGAGGGTGTTCACTGTGGTCGCCTCACTGCACCAGTACCGGTCCGTCGGCCACAGCGTCGTGCAACCGCTGCCGCTGCCGCTCGATCCAGTCGTCGACTTCTGCCGTACTCTTCAAGGTGGCCCGCTCCAGGGACACGGGCTGCACTTCCGGCTCAAGCAGCTTCGCGGCCCGCTCAATGGCCTGGGCAACCCGTCCCGCCACGGCGTCGATTTCTGCCTGCATGGCGTCGAGCGGAACCCGGTCCAGCCGCTCGGCGAGCGTTTCGTCCGTCGAGACGTCGGGGGTTGCCGGGGCGGCAAGGCCGACCTCCTGCTGGATCGTTGCCTGTTGCGAAGCCTCTATACCGGCCCACACATCGCTGGAACGGAGCGTCTCGATCGCCTTGTCGAACGCAGCTTGATGATCGTCCAGGCGCTGGCGGACCGTCGTGCGCAATGTATCGGCCAGCGCCTTCTGCAGCGCGCTTGCCGGATCGGAATCATCCAGCAGGAGTCGGCCCGAGCGAAGGGACTCTATTTCCTCGATATGCGGTTTTGCCGCCTCCAGCGTAGCCGCGTGCCGAGCGAATCGCTCGATACGCTGCCATTTGGGCAGACGGTCGGCGGCGAGCGCCGAAGCGGCTTTCCACGAATTGATCTTTTCTTCCCAGTCCGGCGCCTTGTCCTTGATCGCGACCAGTTGTTCGTTCCCCGTGAGCCTCTGGATATCTTCCATTTCTGTGGCGGAGGGAGGCGCGGGCAGAGGCGGCTCTCCGCCCGCAGCCTTGGCCAGGCTGATCATCTGACTCAGGAAACCGCCGGCCACGACGCCCTCTTCGCCAGCTTTGCAGGTCACGCCCAGCGCCTGATAGAGCTTGCGCAACGCAATGCGGTCCCTAATTCCGAGCGTCGCCTTCTCGACGCGGAATTCGGCTTTTGAAATCCTGTTTTGGGCGAGCTGCCCAGGTGCCACGGCCGCGCCATTCAGCGTTGCATTGATATGCTGGGACCGATGCAGGGCCATCAACGCCGCATCGACAGCGTCCCGGGGCCAGCCGAACGGCGCCTCGCCGAGGGTCTTGCGCACATCGCTCCCTGACGTGCCGGCGCCGATCGTCGACATGACCTCCTGACAGACCGGATGCCTTTCCGTCGCATCGGTATGGCCGGTCGGCTGGAATGGCTGATCCGCGCCCTCGCGCGCACGTCGGATCGCCGCCCCCCAAGCTGCGCTGTCCGCTTCTCCGAAGCGGGGAAAGAGCCGCACCAGAGCGTCGTGGGCCGCCTGCCTGGTTCGGTCTTCCAGGGAAGCGAGCATGATCTCGCTGCCACCGCCCTGAAACACTTTGGCGTTGGCAACGACCTCTGCAATCAAACGGTTCCGTTCAGCCACTGCGCGGTTGCGGCGGCTTTCCATGCTTTGTCGCGCTTCCTGCCCGGGGCCGGACGGGTTACCGCGCTTGTCGAGTGCTTGCTGAGCCGCCTCGGCTTCGACGACGAGCCGGCGCAGATCGTCCGCGGACCGGCGTGGAATGAACACCGAGATCAATGCGCTGCTCATCCCCGCCGTGCGGGCCGCATCGACGACATCCTTTTCCGCGCTTGCCCAACCGTCGCGGATCCAGATCGGAATGCCCGCTCCGTCTCCTGCGGGAGGCGAGTCCTCCCGAGAAATCCGGAAGGCACGGGGTTCCTTGGCCTTGCCCTGCACGACTCGAATGCTTCGAATGATCCTGTCGATCTCTCCGTATAGCTGCTGGTCGCGCTTGAATTGGAGGTTGGCCGCGTCGTTGTTGAGTTGCGCCTGAAAGTTTCTGAAATCCTGATCCCACTCGCTGCCTTCGCGGGTCTGGAGACGGAACTCGTCGCCGACCTGCATGAGGGTCCCGTCCTCGGCGAGGGCCTTGAGCGCGGCGTCGACATCGCTGCGCAGTTTTCCGTTGTCGGCGGTCAGGTCGTCTACGACGAGATCGGCGATATGGTCCTTGGTGGCGCGCACACCGGTATCCGCCCCGGCTTCCCGGGCCAATTTGCCGACCAGAAAGACAACCCCGCAGACGCGTTGCGCCAGCACACCATGCCGATCGCCGACCGCGACGATCCGTTCGTTGATCTCCCGCAGCAGGACACCCGTGTTGACCATTTCGGGCGCCAGCGCGTCATACAGTTCGTCGCCCGGAACGACGCCGCCCAGCGGCCGGCCAGACAGCTTGGCCAGAGCGTCGTGGATGATCCGAAGCTGTGAGCGAAGCTGGCTATGCGTGCCGGCAGCGTCGATCTGACGGAAACATTCCTCCCAAAAGCGGCGGCGGACAGGCAGAAGCGGATAGTCGTCGACGATCATCGCACTGTCTTCAGCCAAACGTCCCAGACGTGTGTCTTGCAATTGGCGGGAAATTTCCCCGCTGTGGGTTTCGATGAGGCGCTGGACGTCGGACACCGCTGACGGTTTCTTTTGCAACAAGACCTTTCGGGTGACGGTCTCCACATCCGTGTCGGACAGCGAAATACGGATCGTGAAGCGATCCAGCATCTTGCCAAGCAGTGGCATTTCGGTGAGAGCGCTTTGCCCCGCACCCACGATCATTACCCGGCTGTCGAGCTGCTTGGCCACCGCTTCGGCAAGCTCGGTGACGTAAACCGATCGATCATTGGAGTCGCCGACATACTGCTGAACTTCGTCCAGCACGATCAGCGTACAGGGCAGGCGCCCGTCCCGACCGATGCGACGCAGAGCCTCCTTGGCGGTGATTAGGAACTCTTCAGTTCCGATATCGGACGAGAGGGGCGGGAACTGGCTCCTAATCAGCTGTCTGGCCTGGGCTTCGTCGCCGGCAAATCCGGGATCGCAGCCAATGACCGCACGTGCGATCAGCCCGCTGACGTAGAGATTGTTGAGTTCACGTTCGAATGTCTTGCCATCGGCTTCGACTGCCGCCTTGACTGCATCGAAATGCCCTTCGGAGTGTAGCCAGAGGCAAAATTTTGCTGGAGGATATTGTGCGGGCAACCCGGTGGCGCGTAGCAGGATGCCGAGGACTGTTGCCCGGACATTCTCGGTTGTACCGCTGGGCAAGGTTCCGGCCGCAGCGACCAGGCCGCCGGCCCTCCTGCCGTTGGTGTCCAGTTCACGAAACAGGTCCTCGAGCTCCTGCGGCATGGCGGGCACCAAGTTGCGAGCCGTGTCTCCATCCGGAAACTGGGTGTTGACCCACAAATGTCCCAGCATTTTGAGGAGGTGCGACTTGCCGCTGCCGAAGAAGCCGCTTACCCAGGCGCAACGCTGATTGGTTCGTCCCAGACTGTCGATGAACGAGCGGACGATTTTCTGGATGCCTTCCGCGTACTGCCCCTCGCAAACGAAACTGGCGAGCTCGCCGCGCAGCTCCTCCAAGCCGCGTTCCTCGTCGTGATCGGTGAGTCTCGCCTGACCCTGGTTGATCAGCGGGTGGGTTGCGGGATTGCGGAGGAGGACATCGGCGATGTTCATACATAGTCTCCTTCTCCATGCGCGGTGATCGGCACGGCAAGGTAGTTCCAGCCGTCGCGGGCATCGAGCAGACGATAGTTGCTTCCTTCGTGTTGGCCGGGAAAGAACACGAGAAGCCGGCCCTGAATGTCGCTTTCCACCATTTTCAGAACCTCCGAGAGGCGGACGAAGCCGAAGAGAGCGCCTACCCCGAAGATGCCGACTACCGTGTCTTCCGTGACTTCGGGCTCCGCAAGGGTGGCGCGAATGCGGTCTGCAACATAACTGGGGAACTCGGCGTCCAGCTTGAGCCGGAGATCCTGGGGCGAACTGAAATACGCTTCTCGATACTCGTCTTCAGCGATCCATTCGGCGAATGCAGGAGCAAGGTCGATCTTCTGCCACGTCCGGCCGGCTTGTCTGGTGGCCATTTCGAAGGCCGGCATGCGGGCTCTCAAAGAGCGTTCCAGCTCCTTGTCGTATACCAAAACGACCACCCGCTGGGCGCCAGCGACAGTGCGCTGCCAAGGTGCTCCAATATGCCTTGCGTACTTTTCCGCGAGGAGTTCGATGCGGTTCATCGCCTAAGCCTTTCTTCTCACCGGATCTATACGGCTCACGTCCAGAGTAATGACTTCGCCGGATATGTTTAGGTCGATCAGGCCAAAACGCTTTGCCTCCATTGCCAAGCTCGGCGCCGTGTCGGGCGATAGATCGAGGACCCGGACCCAGGGAGAAGCGAAAACCGCACCCGCGCGATAGCCGGCACTGAAGGCCAGAAACAAAGCGTAGGACAGGGTCACTGGCGTCGGCGAGACCAGTCGCCGCTTCTTCAGTGTGCGACCGACGAGGTGACCGGCTTGGGTCCAGCTACTCGCAGCGTTGCGGCAAACCTTGTCGAGGATGGCATCGTTCAGGCGATCGCCCACGGACCGCAGCACCGCTGCTCGCATCGGAATCCGCTGGAATTCCGCGCCCAAGGCAAGCGGCAGAACCGAAGATGCCGTGGCCGCTAATAGAGGGTCTCGTGCCAAGGCGGCAAGGATGGCCAACTGCGGCCGGCCGCCTACGTCGAGTTGCCATAGAAATCTGAGAATCCGAAACAGGGGAATGTCCGGATTCAGTCCATACAATTCGGTGAGGCGTTGCGCCGACAATTGGCGGGTGGCGGAGGTAGCCTTGGAGAGGCAGTTGTCCTCGACGATTGCATGGAGAAGATCCGCGCGGGGTGCCGTAGCATCACAGGCGTCGAACAGTGCAGCCAACTCGACCAACATGATCGTGCGGCTGGTGTGGGTTCCCCGGTCGCCAAACCGGTGACCGGCTTGTTCCGCTGCGGCGCAATCCGCGCCATTGGGATAGAATCGACAATCCATCGGCATCAGGTCCTTGAGTGCGCGACCAGCTTGTGATGATGGCAGGGGAGTACATTAGCCAAATGAAGTCAAATGAAACGACATGCTTCGCCGGCAAGTTAGCCGGCGAAGCATGTCGTCGGCGTCCCGCCCGTCCTTCACCGAAACGCGAGCGCCTGAGCGGAATGGCAGACTGGATGACTCCGAACGACCCTTTCTGGCTCCGGGCTTCCCGTCGCTTGGCACTCCGATGAGCCTCGGCGATGATCTGCTGGGCCACCGCGCCGAGCGCGATGCGCTTCGAGATGTCGTCGATCTCGCTCAGCAGGACATGGCTCCGACCGCCGGACAGCGGGACCGGGACCCCGACACTGGGCACTCGGCTACCCTGCCTGTAGTTGGCGTCGAGCCACTGGCGCTGACGCAGCGCTTTGAGTCAATGCATATGTACTTGCCGTTCGCGCATGCGGAACGACAAGGGAGTCGGGCTGATCAACAGCGGCACGGCCGAGATCTTGGGCCTCCGAAACCGGAAGTCTGTCCATTAGTCCAGGCACCGGGTTGAAGTTTTTTTCACCGCCCTGAGGCGGCATGCGGTGCCCTGGGGGGCCTGGCGTATGAAACGCCGGATTTCCCATACCGAAAGCGGTTTTCCGATTCCGCCGCCGCCCCTATCTATGCCGGATGGGCATACCGAATACAGATCCCGGCGGCGTTCTCGATGCCCGGTTTCTGCGGGCGATCGAGGCCTGGTGCGCGGGGACCGGGATGAGTGAAGGGGCGTTCGGCGCCGCCGTGTATCGCGATCGCGACTTTGTCCCGTCCCTGCGCGACGGCCGCTGTCCACACCTCCGGACGGTGGACCGGGCGCTCGCCGTCATGGGCGAGCCGCCGGCCGGCCCCGCCTTCCTCGGGGAAGTCGAGGCGTTTCTCGCGGTGACGGGGGTCAAGCGCTCGCTGCTCGGACGGGACGCGACGGGCAACCCCTCCTTCGTCGCGCAGCTGCTCGGGGGCGTGTCGCCGAAGCTGGCGACGGTGGAAGCGGTGCGCACGACGATGAAGTCGCACGCGAGCCCTGCCGAGTGGCGGCAGATCCGTGCTCGGTCCGGCGCGTTGCCGGCGATCCTGACCGGCGCCCCGCTACCCTCTCCGAGGCCGCCTGCCCGGCCCGCAAATCACGACCCCGTACCGGAGGGGCCGGCCGGCGGCGACATGGACCAGTGCTATTTGGACACCCGCGAGGCGGCGGAACGGCTCGGGCTGGCCCCGAGCACGCTGGCCCGCTACCGGATCACCGGGGAAGGGCCCTGGTATTACCGACTCGGCCGCTGCGTGCGCTACCGGGGGGACGCTCTGGAGGCATGGGCCGCAGGCCGCAGGAGAGGCCAGAACGGAGGCGTCCGCGCCGGGCGCGCGGCAGCGCGGCAGACATCGTCGTGAGCTCCGGCATCTCAGGGGGCCTGGGAGGCTGACATGTCGGGCGCGCGATGGCCGCGCCGCATGGTCCGGCTGGGGCTGCTCGGCGTCGCCGCGATGACGCTGGCGGTGCCAGTCATCCTGCTGGCGCGCGGGACGACCGGCCATGACTGGTACGCGGCCCGGAAGCTGACCGTTGCGGAGGTCATGATCGCCGTCGGCTTCAGCGAAACCACGACCGTTGCACTCCGTTTAGCGGACGGCGACACCTGGAACATCGTTCGAGCGGCAGTTGCCGTATTCCCGTCGGCGGTGCGGGCGCGGCAGCGCATCCTGAGGACCATCGGTGACGGCGTCATGCTGGGCGCCGGCGTCGGCGGGACGGTGTTCTGCCTGATGCTGCTCGGGGCCGCGGGCCATGGGCGGCGCGGCCGAACCGGGACTGCCCTGGAGCCGGTGGAATATCCCTACCGGCATCCGCCGACAGCGGGTCCGGCGGAGCGCATCGCGGATTGGGTTCGGCCCGGCCTGCGGGCGCGGATCGCGCTGCTGGTGGTGTCTCCGGCGGAGCTCGAACGCCTCCTGGCGCCGCTTGAGCACGAGAGACGTCCGGGCTTCGTCGATCTCCCGGAGCCGGATTCCCTCGAGCCCGCGGAGGCCGATGGCCCACTCCTGGAGCGGACGGAAACGCCTTCCCTGCCGACGTCAGGGAGCGGCAGACAAAGTACCGAAGCCGCGATCCCGGCTAAACCGGCCCCCGCCGATCCCGGAAGGCGGCCGGACAAATCGAAGCCGGACGATTCGATCGGAGGCAAACCGGTCCGGAGCAAGCACCTGCGGGATCGGAAGTTCTACTGATGGTCGCCTCGATCGGCGCCATCGCCTCGCCGTCCCAGGGCGTCAGCTACTACGAGAAGGACGGCTATTACGCCAAGGACGATCCCGATCATCGCGCCGCCAGCGCCTGGGCCGGCAAGGGCGCCGACGCGCTCGGCCTCTCCGGCCCGGTCGATCCGGACGTCTTGACCGCGATCCTGGAGGGCCGGGTGCCGGACGGGCCGCAACTCGGCCGTCGAGGCAAGGACGGTGAAATCGTCCACCGGCCGGGCCGCGACCTCACCCTGTCGGCCCCCAAATCCGTCTCTCTGGCCGCGCTGGTCGGCGGCGACGTCCGCGTCGCGGACGCCCACGGCCGGGCGGTAAAGCGCACCCTCAGCTGGGTCGAGAGGAACGCCATCGAGACCCGGATGAGGGATCCGGAGACCGGACGGATGATCCGCGCCGGCGGCCAGAAGTCGGTGATCGCCACCTTCACACACGAGACCTCGCGCAATCTCGACCCCCAGCTCCATACCCATGCGGTGATCGCCAACATGGTGCAGGGCGAAGACGGCAAGTGGCGCACCATGGCCAACGAGAAGCTGTACTCCTCGAAGATGCTGATCGGCGCGCTTTACCGGGGCGAGCTCGCGCGGGAACTGGGGACACTCGGCTACGGCATCGAGAAGACCCATGCCGACGGGCGGTTCGAGATCGCGGGCGTGTCGCGCGAGGTCATCGATGCCTACTCCACCCGCCGGGCCGAGATCGAGGCGGCGATGGA
>FZLR01000103.1 GCA_900197615.1 Rhodospirillaceae bacterium Spongia-Bin9 | reverse complement strand
CGCGCGGCGGGGTTCTTCTCGCGGAGGAAGGCGTCGACCTCGCAATCCCCCAGCGTCGCATCGAAAATCAGCTCGAACTGGCGGTCGAACCGGTCCGGAATCGTGGCGGCAAAGGCGAACATGCCCTCCAGCGAGCGCGCAATCTCCGCGCCGCCGCGATAGCCGTGGCGCATCATGCCGGCGATCCAGGCCGGATTCGCCGCCCGGCCGCGCACGATCCGGGCGATTTCTTCCGTCAGGGTCCGGGCGCGCGGCGTATCGGGATCCGCGGTATCGACATGATAGACCCGGGGCTCGGCCCCCAAGCGGTTCGCGGCGGCGACGAAGCCACCCTCGTGGGCGGCGAAGTCGGTCGAGTCGAGCAGGTCGACTTCGCGGTGGTCCTGGGCGTGGACCAGCGCTTCGGCATTGCGGACCCGGTCCGAAAACCCTTGGGGATCGGCGCGCCCGTCCAGGCCCTGTCCGTAGGCGCTGGATGAGGATGCGAGATAGCTGTCGCCCAGTTCGCCGGACTGCGACCAGGCGCCGGTCTCGATCAGGGCGGATACGCCGGCGCCATAGGCGCCGGGGGCTGCGCCGTAGATGCGGGCCGTGGCCTCGCGAAAGGCCGTTTCGTCCAGATTGCCCGCGATGCCGGCGAGCGGGTTGACATCGCCGCTTTCCTGCCGCCGCCCGATCGCGCGCACCACCGCGTCGAACATCGCGATCTGGCCTTCGAAGGCGTCGCGGAACAGGCCGGAGACGCGCAGGGTGACATCGACCCTCGGCCGGCCCAGCCGGTCCGCCGGTACGATCTCGAAACCGGTGACCCGCCCGGCCCCCTCGGTCCAGACCGGCTCGGCCCCGACCAGCACCAGGGCCAGCGCCAGATCTTCGCCGCCGGTGCGCATGGTCGCGCTGCCCCACAGGTCGATCATCAGTGCGCGCGGCCAGTCGCCCTTCTCCTGAAGATGGCGGCGGATCAGTTCGTCGGCGGTGCGCCGGGCCAGCGCCATCGCGCCATGGGTCGGCACGGCGCGTGGATCGACGGTGAACATGTTGCGCCCGGTCGGCAGCACATCGCCCCGGCCGCGGGTCGGCGCGCCCGACGGCCCCGGCGCGACGAAGCGGCCGTCCAGCGCATCGAGCAACGCCTGCCGTTCGGAGGCGGCGCAGGCATCCAGCCGCGCCTCCAGACCGGCGGACCCGGATGCCGGCGCATGTCGTTTCAACGACGACAGGAGTTCGCTGCGCCGGCCGGCCGCCGGGACGCGGCCGTACACATGAAGCCCATCGCGGATCTGCAGGTCCTTGACGTCGCACAGATAGGCGTCGAGCCGGGCCAGCCGGTCGTCTTCGGCCACGTCGGCGCTGGCGTCGCATTCCTCGAGCAGGCCGAGCGCTTCCGCCCGCTCCAGGATTTCGCCGCGCAGCAGCGCGGTGCGCCGCCTGTCGAGGCCGTCGGCGCCGGCAAATTCGTCGATCAGCCGCTCCAGTTCGAGGCCCGCGCCATGCGAACCGGCCGCTTTCAGCGGCGGCGTCAGATGGCCGATCGTCACCGCACCGAGCCGGCGCTTGGCCGCTGCCGCCTCGCCGGGGTTGTTGACGATGAAGGGATAGGCCACCGGGATACCGCCCAGCAGCGCCGCCGGGAAACAGGCTTCGGACACCGCCACCGCCTTGCCGGGCAGCCACTCCAGCGTGCCGTGCGCGCCCAGATGGATCATCGCGTCGATATCCTCGACGCCACGCAGCCACAGATAGAAGGCGACATAGGCGTGGCGCGGCGGCACGTCGGGATCGTGATACAGGGCCTTGCGCCCGGTCTGCTGGCCGCGGTCCGGCTGGATCGCCGCGACAACCCGGCCGTAGCGCGCATAGCGCAGACACAAGCGGCCGTCCTCGACCGCAGGATCGTCTTCCGGCGCACCCCAGGTTTCGAGAATGCGCGCCCGCGCCGCTTCGGGCAGCGTGGCGAACAGGCGGCGATAGGTCTTTAGGTCGAGAACCGGGCCCGGTGCGGCGTTGCACAGATCTTCGACCAGATCGAGCGCCGAGACCCCCGCTTTCGCGTCGTATCCGGCTTCGCGCAGCAGATCGACAATGTCGACGCCGCTTTCGATCGTGTCGAGGCCGATGGCATGGGCGAGCTGACCGGCGGCCGGATAGTCGGACAGCACCATGCCGATCCGCCGATCCTTGCGCGGGCGCTGCGCCAGCCGTATCCAGCGCGCAGCCTGCTCCACGGCCAGCGCGATGCCTTGCGGATCGGGGGCATGGCTCGTCCGCGCGTATTCGAGGCGATCTTCGCGAAGGTCTTCGGACTTGAAGGATATCGCGGTCGTCGAAAGCCGGCCGTCCAGTTCCGGCAGCACGATCTGCATGGCAAGATCGGACTGGGACAGGCCGCGGGCCGACTCGGCCCAGGCCTCGCGGGACGACCCGGCAAGCATCACCTGAAGCACGGGTATGCCGGCCGCATCGAGCGGCGATCCGCCATCGTTGCGCCGGGCGGAAAACGCCGTCGCATTGAGCACGATGTCCGGGCCGATGGCTCTCAGCCGCGCCTCGACCCAGGCCGCCGTATCCGAATCCTTGAGCGTGCCGACATAGAGACCGGCGGTCCGGATGCCTCGCTTCGCCAACTGCGCCGCCAGTTCGGTCAGCGGTGCGACATCGCCGGCCAGCAGATAGGCGCGGTAGAACAGGACGACCGCCGTTGCCGTGCCGGATTCCGGGTCCGGCGCCAGGTCGTGTTCGCCGAACGGCGGGACCGGCCGGATGCGCGCCTCCGGCGCCGGTCCCAGGCCGGCGAGATGCGCCATCCGCGCCAGCGCCAGGCCGACATTGTGCGCCCCGCCTTCGGCGAAGCAGCGGTCGAGTTGCGCAAGGTCGGCCGGCCGCACCGTCGACATCTCCGCCAGGCGCGGATCGGGCCGGCCGTCGCCGGGCACCAGCGCCAGCAGGATATCCTGTTCCGCACAGGCGCGGGCGATCTCCTCGATGCCGTAGCGCCAGAAATCCAGCCCGCCGAGCAGGCGCGCGACGACGATGCGCGACCGGGCGATTACCTCCTCGACATAGACGTCGACGGAAAGCGGGTGCCGCAGCTTGCCGATATTGGCCAGCCGCAGGCTCGGCAAGGCGTCGCCCAGCTCGCGGCACGCCACGGTCGCGGCGGCCAGATCGGTATCCGCGAAGGACAGGAACACCATGTCCGCCGGGCTCTGGCCGAGATCGACGGCAACGTCGATTTCGTCCAGGCTGTGGGCTTCGCGGAACAGGAGGTGCATGGCTCAGCCGGCAAGCGCCGCGCAAATGGCGGGACGGTCCAGCCCCGTCTGCCCGATCACGACCAGACGGGTTTCGCGCGTTTCGCCGGCGGCCCACGGGCGGTCGAAATGATGGTTGACCCGCTGCCCGACGCCCTGGATCGCGAGGCGCATCGGCTTGCCGGCGACCGCCGCAAAGCCCTTGACCCGGAGAATGTCGTGTTCGGCGGCAATTCGCGACAGGCGTCCGGCGAACGCTTCCGGCGACGGGATTTCCCCCAGCGCGACATCGAAGGATTCGAAATCGTCGTGCTCGTGGTCGTCTTCGTCGTCGTGGTGGGACGGCCGGGCGGCCAGATCGTCCTCCGCCGCCGCGTCGAGCCCGAGCAGGACAGCCGGATCGACCGCGCCCTCCCGGGTCGCGATCGTCCGGAGCGACCGGCCGGCGGACGCGGCGATCGATGCGCGCAATTCGGGCAGCATCTCCGCTTCAAGTAGATCCGTCTTGTTGAGCACGACAATGTCCGCCGCCATCAGCTGGTCCTCGTAGAGTTCCTGCAATGGATTGTCGTGCTCGATCGACGGATCTTCCAGCCGCATCGCCTCGACGGCTTCGAGATCGTCGGCGAAGCGGCCTTCGGCGACCGCCGGCCCGTCGATCACGGCGATCACGCCGTCCACCGTCATCCGCGACCGGATGTCGGGCCATTCGAAGGCCTTGATCAGCGGCTTGGGCAGCGCCAGGCCGGAAGTCTCGATGACGATATGGTCGGGCGGCTCGTCCCGGTCGATCAGCGCCTGCATGGTGGGCACAAAATCGTCGGCCACGGTGCAGCACAGGCAGCCGTTGGCCAGTTCGACGATATTCTCTTCGGGGCAGTCCTCGATGCCGCAATTCTTCAGCGTCTCGCCGTCGACGCCTTCGGCGCCGAATTCGTTGACGATGACCGCGAGCCGCCGGCCGTTTGCGTTGCTGAGCAGATGGCGCACCATCGTCGTCTTCCCGGCGCCGAGAAAGCCGGTGACGATGGTGGCCGGTATCTTGGCGGCGGTGTAGCTCATGCGCTCTCTCGCGGTTCGGGAAGGTCGTCGGGATAGGCGGGGACGCGGGCGACGATGACATCGCGCAGCGATGGCGCGCGCTTCGACGGCATGACGACGCCGGTTTTCGATGCGGCATAGACCAGGGCATAGTCGATCACGTCGTCCGCCAGGTCCGCAGACAGGTAGCCGGCGAGATAGGTCCATTTGCCCGGCGCGGAGACCGCCAGACTGCAACCCTGCTCGCAGTTGGCCATGCAGGTGACCGGATTGACCCGGACCGACTCCGCCAGATCGCGCGCGTGCAGCTGATCCACGACTGCCTCGTGCAGCCGCGTGCCCGCCGCCGTCCCGCCCGGCGCGACCGGCTCCTCGCCAGCCGGCTTGCAGGTCAGGCAGATGTGAAGCACAGGGCGCCGGTCGGTCATCCGGCCGCACTCCGGCGCACGAAGCGGGTTCCCCGTACGGTACGGCCGGGCAACCGGGGCAGAGGCCGCGGATTTCCCGGCCGGCGTTGTTCTGGATCGATCAAGACTTTTCCGGATCCCGGTCAGGTGTCGCGCATGCCGGTGGGGCCATGTGCGACTATCGCCGACAGTTTCAAGGGCAGCGGCGGCTTCGGGCCGAGGCGCCGCCGGCAACACTTTTGCGCCTAGGCTAAAGGCATTGTCCCGGCTACTTATGCGTGCGCCCGAAGGGGTGTCAAGCGAATGGCCGGGCCGGTCGCGGGCGATAAGCCGCCGGGCCGCCGACACAGGGCCGATCGCCTGCGAACCCGGCAGTCTGGAAGCGCCATGACCGTCGAGAACTTATACCTGATCCTGGGCGGCGCCCGCTCCGGCAAGAGCCGGCACGCCGAAGCGCTGGTCGAGGCCGCACCGCCACCCTGGCACTACATCGCGACGGCCGAGGCCCTGGACGGCGAGATGAGCCGGCGCATCGACGAACACCGCAAGCGCCGCGGCGAAGGCTGGCAGACCGTCGAGGCGCCACTGGAGCTTGCCGCCGCACTCGACGACGCCCCGGATGGCGGGCCGGCCGGCGCGCCGGTGCTGGTCGATTGCCTGACCTTCTGGCTCAGCAACCTGATGCTGAACGACCGCCCGGTCGAACCGGCCGTCGAAGCGCTGATGGACGCGCTGGAGCGCCGGCGCGGGCCGACGGTGCTGGTGTCCAACGAAGTCGGCCTCGGGATCGTCCCGGAAAACAGGCTGGCCCGCGACTTCCGCGACGCCGCCGGCGCCCTGCACCGCAGGGTTGCCGCCCGCGCGCAACATGTGCACTTCATGGTCGCCGGCATCGCCACCATCGTCAAAGGAACGCCATGACCGCCGATACGGAAGATAAGGCCCGCCACAAGGCGAAGATGGCCAACCGCAAGGCCGTCCAGGACGCCGAGGTCGCCTCCAAGCAGATCGAGAAGGGCCTGCTCATGGTCCACACCGGCGCCGGCAAGGGCAAGTCGACCGCCGCGTTCGGCCTGGCGCTGCGCATGATCGGCCGGAACCGCAAGGTCGGCGTCGTGCAGTTCATCAAGGGCGCCTGGTCGACCGGCGAGAAGATCGCGCTCGAAGCGATGGCGCCGGACATGGTCGAGTGGCGCGCGATGGGCGAGGGCTTTACCTGGGAAACCCAGGACAAGGCGCGCGATATCGCGGCGTGCCGGAAGGCGTGGGACACCGCGCTCGCCATGATGGCGAACCCGGATTTCGGCCTCGTTGTCCTCGACGAACTGAACATCGCCCTGCGCTACGATTACCTCCCGCTGGACACGGTGCTTGCCGGGCTGGCCGGCCGGCGATACGACCTTCACGTCGCGGTGACCGGCCGCAACGCCAAGGCGCCGCTCATCGAGGCCGCCGATCTCGTCACCGAGATGACCCTCGTCAAGCACCATTTCAAAGCCGGCGTGAAGACCCAGGAGGGAATCGAATACTGATGCCCGGCCGGTCGTTCGCGGGAGGGCGGCCTTGAGCCGGACGATCATGCTGCAGGGTACCGGCTCCAATGTCGGTAAATCGGTGCTCGCCGCCGGCCTGCTGAGAGCCCTGTCGAACCGCGGCCACACGGTCAGCCCCTTCAAGCCCCAGAACATGTCCAACAACGCCGCCGTAACGGCCGACGGCGGCGAGATCGGCCGGGCGCAGGCGCTTCAGGCGCGCGCGGCGCGGGTCGCGCCCAGCGTTCACATGAACCCGGTCCTGCTGAAGCCGAGTTCCGAGACCGGCGCCCAGATCGTGGTGCAGGGCAAGGTGACGGGCGACGCCCGCGCGCGCGAATTTCAGGATATCAAGGCCGGGCTGATGCCGCGGGTGCTGGAGAGCTTCGCCACGGTTCGCTCGGGAGCGGATTTCGTTGTCGTCGAAGGCGCCGGCAGCGCCTCGGAAACGAACCTGCGGGAAGCGGACATCGCCAACATGGGCTTCGCCGCCGCCGCCGATATCCCGGTCGTGCTGATCGGCGACATCGACCGCGGCGGGGTGATCGCCTCGATCGTCGGCACGAAGGCGGTGATAGCCCCTTCGGACGCTGCACTGGTCGCCGGCTTCATCGTCAACAAGATGCGCGGCGACCCTTCCCTGTTCGACAGCGGCATGGCGGACATCGCCCGGCGCACCGGCTGGCCGGCGCTCGGCCTGGTACCCTTCTTCGAGCGGATGCGATACCTGCCGGCCGAAGACTCATACGATCTGGCAGACCGGAGCGCCGACGGGAACGCCGGCGACGAGGCGGGCAAACGCATCCGGATTGCCGTGCCGCACCTGCCGCGGATTGCCAATTTCGACGATCTGGATCCTTTGAAGGCCGAGCCGGACGTCGACCTGGTTATGGTCGACCGCGGCGCACCGCTGCCGCCCGATGCCGATGTCGTCATCCTGCCGGGCAGCAAGGCGACAATCGCCGACCTCGGGGCCTTACGCGAAGAAGGCTGGGATATCGACCTCCTGGCGCATCGTCGCCGCGCCGGCCATGTCCTCGGCCTGTGCGGCGGATTCCAGATGCTCGGGCGCTCGATATCGGACCCCGACGGTCTGGAGGGACCGCCCGGAACGGTCGACGGGCTGGGGCTGCTAGCGGTCGATACCGTGCTGACCGCACCGAAAACTGTGAGGGAAGTCGCCGGCGAGACGGTCTGCGGCGGCAGCGGTTTCTCAGGTTATGAAATTCATATGGGCAAGACCGAAGGCCCGGATACCGAGCGGCCGATCCACCGGCTTTCCGGCGGGCGGCCCGACGGCGCCCGATCGGCCGACGGCCGGGTCGCCGGCACCTATGTACGCGGGATGTTGGCCGACGTCCGTTCCCGCGCCGAAGGGCTGCGGAGGTGCGGGGCGCAATCCACTATCGCCTCACACGACGCACTGGTCGAACGAACCCTGGACGACCTGGCCGGCCATCTGGAGAGGCATGTCGATATCGGGCGCCTGATCGCTATGGCGCGATAGCGAGAAACAGCGCGACGGCCGCGGCGATCTGGATTGCGCAAGCCCGGCGGTACAGGCGCAGCGCCTTGTCGATATCGTCCGGCGTCGCCGCCGCCCGTCCGTCGCCCATCCACGGATCGTCCACCGGACCCTCCGCATAGTGCCGCGGCCCGCCGAGGCGCAGGCCGAGCGCCCCGGCCATGGCGGCTTCCGGCCAGCCGGCGTTGGGCGAACGGTGGCGCCTCGCGTCGCGACGGACCGCTCGCGTCGCACCGCCCGGCGAAGCGCCCGGCATCGTCATCGCGGCCAGCACGATCCAACCGGCGCTGAGCCGCGAGGCCGGCAGGTTGACCAGATCGTCGAGACGCGCGGCGAACCGGCCGAACTGGCGGTATCGTTCGCTCTTGTGGCCGATCATGCTGTCCGCGGTGTTCACTGCCTTGTAGGCGATCGCGCCGGGCAACCCGAGAAGAGCGCACCAGAGCGCCGGCGCCACGACGCCGTCGGAAAAATTCTCCGCCAGGCTTTCGATGGCGGCCCGGGCAACGCCGGCCTCGTCCAGCGTTTCCGGATCGCGGCCGACAATGCGGGCGACCCGTATTCTCCCTTCCGTCAGGCCGCCGAACGTCAGCCCTTCGCCGACCGCTGCGACATGCTCGTGCAGGCTGCGCTGGGCGAACAGGGACGAGGCCAAAACACCCAGCCCCAATGCCGCGATCCACCAGGACGCGAGCAGGAATGCGCCGCCTTGGAGGAAAATACTGGCGCCGGCCGAAACGATCAGCACCGCCAGCACGCAAACCGCCCCGTTGAGACGCCGCCGCGGATCGGGCAAGGTCGGCCGGTTCCAGCGGCGCTCGATCCGCTCTATCAGGGCGCCGATCCACATGACGGGATGGCCGAGCCGGGCGGTAAGGCCCTTCGGATAGCCGAACGCCGCCTCGACGAGGAGGGCGGCGGCCAGGAGAAGCAGATTGGTCTCGAACCACATTGCGGTTGTCACAATCCCCGCTGCACCCGGACGGCCGCCGAACGGACCGGCCGCCGCCGCATGATCCCCCACGGCGGCGACCTGTCCAGACTGCGGCGGCGCTTTCCGGACGCGCCCGAACCGCTGATCGACCTGTCGACCGGCATCAATCCCTTTTCCTATCCCCTGCCGGCCATTCCCGACACAGCCTATACGCGCCTGCCGGACGAGGTACAGATACGGCGGCTCAAGGAATCCGCCGCCGCGGCCTACGGCGCAAGCGAGCCGGACACGATCGCCGCTGCGCCCGGCACGCAGCTTCTCATCTCGGTCCTGCCCCGTATCCTGCCGGCGGCGCAGGTCGCCATACTGTCGCCGACCTACGGCGAACATGCCGCCGTCTGGTCGGCCGCCGGCGCTGCCGTGCTGGAAGGCGCCGAACCGGCTGTTCTGGAGAATGGCGATATCGCCGTCCTGTGCAATCCGAACAATCCGGACGGCCGCTCGCTGGATCCGCGGGAAATCGAGGCGCTTCAGGACCGCCGGATGCTGCGCGGCGGTCGCCTGATCGTTGACGAGGCCTTCGCCGAGTTCGGCGAGGCGCATCTGAGCGCCGTTCCGGCCGTGCCGCTACCGGGGTTGATCGTCCTGCGCTCGTTCGGCAAGGCCTACGGGCTGGCCGGGGTGCGCCTCGGCTTCCTGATCGCCGAACCCGACACCGTGAAACGGGTAGAAGAGGCTCTGGGGCCATGGCCGGTATCCGGCATTGCGATTCACGTCGCCTGCATCGCGCTCGCGGATGCAGCCTGGCGGCAGGCCATGAGCGAACGGCTGGCGCAGGCAGGCGAACGTCTCGATTCTGTCTTGTCGGGCTATGGGCTGGAGCCGGTCGGCGGCGCCTCCCTCTTCCGCCTTGTCCGGCATGACAGGGCGCCGGCCATCGCCGAAACGCTCGGGCGGACGGGCATCCTGGTCCGCGAGTTTCCCGACCGCCCCGACTGGCTGCGCTTCGGCCTACCGCCCGACGAGGCAGCCTGGAGCCGGCTCGACGCCGCCCTTGCGACGGTTCTCAGCAAATCGCGCTGAGGGGCGGGGTACGCCGCGAACTCAAAGGCAGGCCAGCAGGCCGAGATAGGCGCCGACCTCGCTGACCTGCTGGGTCGCGCCGAGGGTATCGCCGGTATAGCCCTTGAGTTTCGGCTGGAAGAACGCCCTGATCGCGACATGGCCGCAAACCAGCCCGCCGAGCGCGCCGAATGCTGCGAGCGGCGAGGCGGCCAGCCCCACCAGCAGGAGGCAGGCGAGCGCCGCCCCCCCTGCCGCCAGATGCGAAACCTGCGAAACCGGACCGGAAACCGGGCTCGCCGTCCCGGACGAACGAACGTAACCGGCGGTCGCGATCACGATTACGACGCTCCACCGGCTGAGCCCGTGGGCGGCGATCAGGACGGCAAACCCGGTCCACGGCGGGACCCCGGCGACGGCGAAAACCCTGACCGCGAGGATGAGCCCCAGGGCCAGCACGCCGTACACGCCGATCCGGCTGTCGCGCATGATTTCCAGCGCGCGCTCGGCGGTGCGTCCGCCGCCGATGCCGTCCGCAGTGTCGGCCAAGCCGTCCTCGTGCATCGCGCCGGTCAGCAGGGCGGTGGCGGCCAGGGCCAGCACGGCGGCCGAAAACGGGCCGAACAGGCCGTAGGATGCGGCGAAAATCGCTCCGCCCGCCAGCCCGACGAGAATGCCGACCGCCGGATAGTAACGCACCGCAGCGGCGTCGAGCGCCGGCGCATAATCGATGCCCCGCGCGGCGGGAAACCGGGTCAGCATCTGGCAGGCCAGCCGGAACAGCATCCACTGTCGGGCGATCCCGGACAGCATGGCCCACCGGGATCCTAGGCCGGCCCGCTGACGCCGGCGCTCTCGAAACTCGCCATGTCCGTCAACATGGCCGCCGCCCCCCTGACGACCGGCCAGGCCAGCAGCGCGCCGGTGCCCTCGCCGAGCCGCATTTCCAGGTCGAGGATCGGCCGGGCGTTCAACGCTTCGAGCATCCTGCGGTGGCCGTGCTCCGCCGAGCGATGGGCGTAAATCAGGTTTTGCCCGGCCGCCGGCTCGATCCCGAGCGCCGCAAGCGCCGCTGCGGTCGAAATGAAGCCGTCGACCAGGATCGGCCGGTTCGATCCGGCCGCGCCGAGCATGGCGCCGGCCATCGTCGCGATTTCGAATCCGCCATATTCCGCGAGCGCCTGCGCAGCGGTCAAATCCGGTGCAGTACGGGCCGCCGCGGCCTGCAAGACAGCGGTCTTGTGCGCCAGGCCGGCATCGTCGAGCCCGGTGCCGCGCCCCACGAGATCGGCGACCGGAAGGCCGAGCAGCTTGTGGGCGAGAAGGGTTGCTGCCGAGGTGTTCCCGATGCCCATTTCGCCGAAACACAGAACATCGGCGGCGCATTCGCCGGCAAGCTGCCGGCCGGCCTCCAGGGCGTCGTCGCGCTGGGATGCGGTCATGGCCGGCTCGATGCGGCTGTTCCGGGTGCCCGCTCCGATGCGCCGGTCCAGAAGGTCCGGGTGATCGATCGGTTCGCCGGCTACGCCGGCATCGACCACCCGGACGGTCGCGCCGACGGCGTCGGCGAACACGTTGGCCGCGGCGCCCCGGTTCAGGAAATTCAGCACCATTTCCCGGGTCACGGCCTGGGGATAGGCCGAGACGCCTTCCGCGGCGATGCCGTGATCCGCCGCGAATATCGTCAGTTCGCAGGAGGCCAGGCGCGGCGCCGTCGTCTGCGTCGCGCGCGCCAGCTGCAACGCGACCGCCTCGACCTGCCCCAGGGCGCCCTGGGGCTTGGTCTTGTTGTCGATGAGGTCCCGGACGGTCTTGTCGAAACCGGGGACCGGATCGGTCGGTCGGCCTGTCATGGCAGTCGGCGGCGCCCCGTGCTGTGCGGACTGTCCGCTAACCTAAGTGGCCCGAAGGGCAATGGGAATTGGCGAAGCCGCCGGACCCGAACCCGCCGCCCCTGCCTGCCGCGGCGGCGAGCGCAGTTATTGCCCGCGCCCTATTGTCCCCGCCGCGCCATGAAGATCAGGCGCTCGAACTGGTGGACGTCCTGCTCGTTCTTGACCAGCGCGCCGTAGAGCGGCGGCAGAATCGTCTTCATGTCGTCCGACTTGAGCGCCTCGGGCGGAATATCCTCGACCACCAGCAGCTTGATCCAGTCGAGCAGTTCCGAGGTGCTCGGCTTCTTCTTGATGCCAGGCACCTCGCGGATGTCGTAGAAGGCCTTGAGCGCGGCGCGCAGCAGGTTCTTCTTCAGGCCCGGATGGTGGACATCGACGATCCGCTCCATCGTGTCGTTGTCCGGGAAGCGGATATAGTGGAAGAAGCAGCGGCGCAGGAAGGCGTCCGGCAGCTCCTTCTCGTTGTTCGAGGTGATGATGACGATCGGCCGGTGCCGCGCCCGGATCGTCTCCCGGGTCTCGTAGACGTGGAATTCCATCCGGTCGAGCTCGAGCAGCAGATCGTTCGGGAACTCGATGTCCGCCTTGTCGACCTCGTCGATCAGCAGGACCGGCGCATCGTCGGCCTCGAAGGCCTCCCACAGCTTGCCTTTCTTGATGTAGTTGGCGATGTCGTGCACCCGCTCGTCGCCGAGCTGGGAATCGCGCAGCCGGTCGACCGCGTCGTATTCGTACAGGCCCTGCTGCGCCTTGGTGGTGGACTTGATGTGCCACTCGATCAGGTTCTTGCCGAGCGCCTTCGCAACCTCGTGGGCCAGCACCGTCTTGCCGGTGCCGGGCTCGCCCTTTATGAGCAACGGCCGCTGCAGCGTCACGGAGGCGTTCACCGCCACCATCAGGTCTTCGGTCGCGACATAGCTGTCGGTGCCGGTGAAACGGATCTGTTCGGTCATCGAAGGCCCTGTCGTTCGGGGAGCGGTGCGCGGGCAGCTGTGCGTCCGGATCGGTGCGCGCACCCTATGCGGGACCGGTTTGCCGATCAAGCCGCGGCCTTTCGGACCTCCGGCCGCAGCCCGCGCCGCCTTTGCATGTCCGGCCGGATCGCACAGCCGCCTGCCGGCCGGCGTCGGCGGCAATGCCTCGATTTGAACATATCGGCCGTGCGGCAGCGGCCCGCAAACGCTCACCCGCCGGAACCCCCTTTATTGCCCCGTCCGGGACGCGGCGGCCTGCCCCGGTCTTGAGCCGGGAAGCGGCGGTCCTGGGAGGCAAACGGGCAACGGGGACGAAACCGGAGGCCGTTCGAAACGAGAATATTAATCGATTAAATTATAACGTCAATTGTTATGTGTCAGGGGGAAAGGGGTAGCGATTCCCTGACGTTTGTTTTCGTGCGAAAGGCGGTGCGAGAGCTTTCGGCGGAAGATTTCCAGCGTTGGAGGAGGTTC
>FZLR01000259.1 GCA_900197615.1 Rhodospirillaceae bacterium Spongia-Bin9 | reverse complement strand
CTTCCACATCGGCGGCGGTGGCAGGCTCCATCGGGCGATCCGCAGGCGGCGGCCCCTGGCGCAGCGTCAGCATCATGCTGCCGCCGGGACTCATCACCGAGACGAGCTTTCGGAACGCCCGGGCGCGGGTGCTCGGCGGCACGTGCATCCACACCGCGCTCAGCCAGATCAGGTCGAAGGTGAGTTTCGAGCGCAGGATTTTTTCCAGCGCGGGCAGGGAGTCGTCCATCCAACGGATGTCGGGGGAAGGGTGGAGTGCCTTCCCCATGGCGCGCATTTCTGCCGCAGGCTCGGCCGCGACGACCTTGTAGCCGTTGGCGGCAAACCAGGCCGAGTCCCTTCCGCTGCCGGCGCCCATGTCGAGCACGCAGGCGCCCTGATCCGGCAGCAGGTCGAGTACCGATGCGTGGACTTCTTCGAACGGGAGGCCTTCGTATCCGGGCGCCAGCGTGGGTGCGCCGGCGTTGTAGCTGGCTACTACGTCGCGGACGCGGAAGTGGTCTCGGTCCTGGTCTCGGTCGCCATCGTAGTTGGTGGGGGCGGTCATGAGGTTGACGGACGGAATGCGAGCATAGACTCGTTTGGCCTGGATCGGTGGGATTATAGCGATGCGGTCGCGCGGCCTCGCCAGCAATGCCAATGTTGCTTGCTGTATACATACAATATGCATATCATCCGCGAATGGATGTCATATGGGATCCAGCGAAAGCCCGGTCCAATTTGCAGAAGCATGGAGTGAGCTTCTCTGATGTAGAAATGGTTTTTTCCGAGAGGGAAAAATATGAAGCAGGAATACGATTTCAGTAAGGGTAAGCGCGGCCCTGTCGTGCGGTCCAGGGCGAAGACCCGGGTCACAATGTACCTCGACAACGAAGTCCTCGAGAATTTTCGAGCGAAGGGCGACGCGTTGGGTCGTGGCTACCAAACACTAATTAATGATGCCCTGAAGGAGTACATTGCCAAGGCTAGCAAGCCTGTGGACGCGAGGACTCTCCGACGCATTTTGCGTGAAGAGCTTGAGGCCGCGGGTTGAACCGAAGGCCTTTGCATCGAATGGCACAAACAACTCACGCTACTTACCGGCAGGCTCCAGACCGGTCAATTCCTTGAGCTCGACGCCAAGGCCCCGCGTCGCCGTCGCGCCAGGCCGAGCAAACCCATACGAATGCGTTCCTCGTCGATATCGAACGGGTCGAACGGTTTGCCGTACCACCGGATCATGTCGCGGTGCTCGTCGTGCATCGGATTGCGGACAGCTTCGAGAAACCGCATGAGCCCGTGGATCCCGCCCACATCTTCTGGCGGACCCCGCCGCTTGCCGTCTACGAACGCCGGGTAATCTATGTTTGCTTCGCCCTCGGCGACGCGTTCGATGACGATATCGTGGCGCCAGTCGTCGCCGAAGTCGTAGACGTAAACGAATTGCTCGACGCCGCGCGCAACCAGGGTTCTCAGCCGCAGACCCGCCGCCCGATAGAACTTGAGGCCCCAGAACTCGTCCTCCTCGCTCGGTACACCGTAGTTGCGATTCCCGATGGTGAACTGGAACAGATGCGAATCGGTCCAGCCAAAGACGATCTGGATGATGTAGTGAAGGGTGAGCAGGTGCGAGGTGAGCGGCACATCGACGCGGCGCCAAATCCTCGGTTGGATATCCTGCAACTCGATGTAGACGCGTGCGACGGGCTCGATCATGGGCAAGTATTGTAGACCCGCGGTCAGCCATCGGTCGCGGCATCCCCGCCGCGGGGCAGCGTGATTATCGGCAGCCCGGAACCTGATTTAAGCGTTGCTGCTTGGCGCGAAGAACGACTCAGCCATCGTCTTGGTGAATCCGATTGAATAAGTTCTCGCTAACGAAACGCCGTGGCATTAGGCGGTCC
Organism: Rhodospirillaceae bacterium Spongia-Bin9; assembly: GCA_900197615.1. Classification (GTDB taxonomy): domain Bacteria; phylum Pseudomonadota; class Alphaproteobacteria; order Bin65; family Bin65; genus Bin65. Next base: position 118 of record FZLR01000259.1, on the reverse strand, counting down.
TAGCTTGAACGCGGGTCCGCATAGGAAATCTTGTCACCACGCTCTGAGTAGGCTTGTTCAATCATCTCCGATCGGTTTCTGAACAAGTCGCGCTCCGGAAGTCCGTGCTCGGCAAGTA
>FZLR01000053.1 GCA_900197615.1 Rhodospirillaceae bacterium Spongia-Bin9 | reverse complement strand
CGGCTACTTTGACTGAGAATAGGTGGCTACTTTCGTGAGATTCGGCACGGCAGATGGATACCGGTATCGGCGTCCGACCAGGTCGTATCCCCGTGGACGATCCGGCCTGCCGTCGCGGTTTCGAACCCGGCGATCAGACGCAGGATCGTCGTCTTGCCGCAGCCGGACGGGCCGAGCAGGGCGAGAAAGCAGCCCTGCGGCGCCTCAAGCGAAATCGAATCGACCGCAACGGTGGCGTCGAAGGTCTTGCGGATCCGGTCGAGCCCGAGGTCGGCCACGTCCGATTGTACTTCTTGGGCTGAGGCCGCCTCGCGCCTCAGTTCGCGTCGGCGTCGTTGTAGGCCTGGACGACCTGGTCCGCCATCCGGCCGGTCAGCTCCTGGAGATGGTCGAAGCTGTATTCGAAGGTGCCGACGCCCTGGGTGAGGGAGCGCAGTTCGATGATCAGATCCTGCAGTTCGGCCTGGGGCAGCTTGGCGCTGATCTCGTCCCAGTTGTTCCAGCCCGCCTTCGAATCGAAGCCCAGGATCTGGCCGCGGCGGCCGCTGATCAGGCCCTGGATGTTCGAGGTGAAATGCGACGGCGCCGATATCTTCACGTCGTAGATCGGCTCCAGCAGCACCGGCCGCGCCTTCGGCATGCCTTCGCGCATGGCGAGCGAGCCGGCGGTCTTGAACGCCTGGTCGGAACTGTCGACCGAATGGTACTGGCCGTCGGTCAGCGTCACCGAAACGTCGACCACCGGAAAGCCGAGCGGCCCGGACGACAGATAGTCCTTCACCCCGGCTTCGACCGCCGGAATATACTGGCGCGGCACCCGGCCGCCGACGATCGTGTCCTGGAACTCGAAGCCGGACCCGCGCGGCAGCGGCTTGATATCGACATGCACGTCGCCGAACTGGCCGTGGCCGCCCGACTGCTTCTTGTGCCGGGCGTGCTGGGAAACCTGCTGCTTGATGGTCTCCTTGTAGGCCACCTTCGGCCGCCGGCCGCTGACGTTCAGATTGTATTTGCTCTTCAGCCGGCCGATCGCGACCTTGAGGTGGATTTCGCCCTGGCCGGCGAGCACCAGTTCCCTCGTGTCCTGATTATGCTCCAGGATGATCGACGGGTCTTCCTCGGCCATCCGGCCCATGGCGCCGGTCAGCTTGACCTCGTCCTCGCGCCTTTCCGCCTCGACGGCCACCGCGAACAGCGGCATGGCCGGCGTCGGCCACAGGGTGTCCGGCGGATCGCCGGCATCGACCAGGGTTTCGCCGGTCTTGACCGGCTCCATCCGGCCCAGGGCCACGACATCGCCCTTGCCGGCGCTCGCGACCTTCTCCTGATCGTAGCCGTTCAGCCGGTTCATGCCGCCGACCCGGGTGCCGTTCAGGCCGGTGCCGTCCTTGATTTCGCCGTCGAGCACGCGGGCGATGGAGAGCTTGCCGGTATGGGGCATGTAGAGCGTCTTGAAGACGGTCGCGCCGTTGCCGCTCCAGCCGCCGAGCTCCAGCCGTTCCCGGACCGCATCGACGCCGGGCGTTTCGTGGCGCAGCATTTTCAGCAATCGCCGGATGCCGGCATCGTTCTGGGCCGACCCGATGAAGACGGGCACGAGGCTGTCCGCCTGAAGGGTGGCGGTAAGATAACCGTAGACTTCTTCCTTGGGCGGCACGGCGTCTTCGAGCAGTTGTTCCAGCAGGCCGTCGTCGAAATCCGCCAGGGATTCGAGCATGTCCTGCCGGGCCAGCGCGCCCTCGTCGGCCATGTCGGACGGAATCTGGATCAGCTTCGAGGCCTTGCCCGGCTGATATTCGTAGGCGCGTTCGCTCGCCAGATCGACATAGCCGGCGATGGTCTCATCCTCGACGATCGGCACATGGCGCAGCACCAGCGGCTTGTCCGAGGCGCTTTGCAGCGCTTCCAGCATCTCCGGGATGGTCGTGCCGGCCATATGGTCGATCTTGTTCAGGAACAGGCAATGCGGAACGTCGTGGTCGTCCAGGAACTTGAGGACCGGCGCCGTCATCATCGCCTTGTCGACCGAGGGTTCGCAGACCACGACGGCAATATCGGCAACCATCAGCGCGTGGCGCGCATCCTGCTGGAATTCCACCGAGCCCGGACAATCCAGAACCGTCCACCGGTCGCCGAGATAGTCGAAATTCGCGACATTGATTTCTGTGCTCATTTCCCGGTCGCGGGATTCGGGCGAGGCGTCCCCGACCGTGTTGCCGGCGGGCACGGTGCCCTTGCGCTGGATCCTGCCGGCCGCCATCAGCATGGCTTCCAGAAGTGTCGTCTTGCCGCTCAGATAAGGACCGACAAGCGCCACACATCTCGGTTCGGTGGTTCCGGCCATGCCATGCGTCTCCCTGGGCTTGTTTATTTCGTTCGGGACAAAGCGCGGCGCCCCGTTTATTGCCGGCGCAAAGTTACAAGACGGCAAACGCGAAGCAAGTGTTTTGGCGACGGGCCCTCCGGCGCCCTTCACCGCAACCCTATCCGAGCGCCAGCACCAACACCGCGGCGGCCAGCACGGCGATTGCGGCCCAGTATGGCCATTGCCGGCCCGACGGCGCCGGCGGCGTCGGTTCCTCCGGCCGGTTCATCCGCTCGAGCGCCCGCTCCAGATTGCCCACCGTCGCTGGCGCGTGCTCGGCGGCCCCTCCGACGCCGTGAGTTTGCCCGCCAATCCCGGCTTGCGGGGCGCGGTGTTCGTGCATCCAGGCCTCGATCAGCGGCCGGGCCAGCGTCCACATGTTGAGGTCCGGGTTGAGCTTGCGGCCGACGCCCTCGGTCACCAGCATCGTTTTTTGCAGCAGGAGCAGTTGCGGCTGCGTCTCCATCTCGAACCGTTCGGTCACCTGGAACAGCAGGCCGAGCAGCCGCGCGATCGAGATATCGTGCAGCGGACGGTCGAAGATCGGCTCGGCGATTGCGCGCAGGGCCAGGGCAAACGCCGCGCGCGACTGGTTCGGCGGGATGTAGCCGGCGCGGAAATGAACATCGGCGACTGCCTTGTAGTCGCGGCGCAGAAAGCCCATCAGCATATCGGCGAGATAGAACCGGGTCTCCCGGTCGAGCCGGCCCATGATGCCGAAATCGACGGCGACGATCCGGCCGTCGGCGTCGACGAAGGCGTTGCCGGGGTGCTGGTCGGCATGGAAGAAGCCGTCGCGGAATACCTGGTTGAAAAACACGGCCGCCGCATTGCCCAGAATTTCGGTCGGGTCGTGACCGGCCTCGATCAGCCTTTTGCGCTGATCGACCGGAATGCCGTGGACCCGCTCCAGGGTGAGCACGCGGCGGCCGGTCCGGTCCCAATCCACGTCGGGCGTGCGGAAGGTCGGGTCGTCCTCGAAATTTTCCGCCAGCTCGCGCGCGGCGGCGGCCTCCATGCGCAGGTCCATTTCCACGCGGGTCGAGTCGGCGAAGGTCTTCACCACTTCGACCGGCTTCAGCCGGCGCAGGTCGGGCCGCAGCCGGTCGATCAGCCCGGCGATCCAGTAGAACAGGTCGAGGTCGCGCGCGAAGGCGGCCTCGATCTCGGGGCGCAGCACCTTGACGGCGACGTCGCGGCCATCGGCGGCGACGGCGAAATGCACCTGGGCGATGGACGCGGCGGCGGCGGCCTTTTCGTCGAACTGCGTGAAAAGCTCGCCGACCGGCCGGCCGAGCTCCTCCTCGATCGTGCGCCGGGCGGCCGCGCCATCGAACGGCGGCAGCCGGTCCTGCAAAGCCGCCAGATCGCTCGCCACCTGCTCGCCCAGCAGGTCGGGCCGGGTCGACAGCATCTGGCCGAGCTTGATGAAGGTCGGCCCCAGACGCTGAAGCGCCAGCGCCAGCCGCTCGCCCGGCCGACCCTCGATCTGCCGCTTGCGGAACCGCCGGCCGATCCACAGCGCGAAGGGCGCGATGTGCAGCCGTTCCAGCGGGAACAGCGCATCGTGCCGCGCCAGCGTGGCGGCGATGGCGATCAGCCAGGCGACGTTGCGGACGGAACGGAACATCGGGATTGCCGGAGCCTCAGAGCCGCCAGCCCGAGTGGAGGGCAACGATTCCGCCGGTCAGATCGCGCCATGTCACCTGCCCGAACCCGGCTGCGCGCATCGTGTCGGCCAATTCCGGCTGGGGCGGGAACCGGCGGATGCTTTCCACCAGATAGCGGTAGGCATCGCCGTCGCCGGCCACCATCTCGCCGATGCGCGGCAGGATAGCGAAGGAATAGCGGTCGTACAGGTCGCCCAGGAGCGGCACGGAAACCGCGCTGAACTCCAGGCACAGGAAACGGCCGCCCGGCCGCAGCACCCGGTGCATGTCGGCGAGCGCCGCCTGTTTGCCGGTCACGTTGCGCAGGCCGAAGGCGATGGTGACGGCATCGACGCTGCGGTCCGGCAACGGCAGCCGCTCGGCATCGCCGCACAACCACTCGATGCCGTCCAGCATGCCCCGGTCGATGCCGCGGTCGCGCCCGTGGGCCACCATCCCGGCATTGATATCGCAGACGATGGCGGGCCCGCCGCCCTTGCGCCGCCACAGGAAGGCAAGATCGCCGGTGCCGCCGGCGACGTCGAGCAGGGTGCGGTCCGCCGACGGGCGCAGCATGGCCATGCACTCCCGCTTCCACAGCCGGTGCAGGCCGCCGGACATCAGGTCGTTCATGAGGTCGTAGCGCGAGGCGACGCTGTCGAACACGCCGCGCACCAGATGCCGCTTCTCGTCCGCGTCCACGGTGCGGAAGCCGAAATCGGCGGTCTCGCTGGGGTCTGCCCGGTCGGTTGTGCGCTCCGTCATGCCTGACAGGTAAGCGCGCGCCCGCCGCGCTGCCAACCGCCTTGTTATCGCATGGCGGTCCGCATGGCCGGCCGTGAGCCTCCCGCCGCAAGGGCTGCGTCACGGGCGAAGCTGGCCATTCCGGCAGGCCGGCGTATGGTGCCGGCATGACGAACGAAACCGCCACGCCGACTGCCGGGCGCCTCGCTGGGGCGACGGCTCTGATCACAGGCGCCAGCCGCGGCATCGGCCGGGCGATCGCCGAAGCCTTCGCCCGGGAAGGCGCCGACCTGTTCCTGAGCGCGACCGCGCGCGCCAATCTCGCCGAGGTCGAGGCGCAGGTCGCGGCGGCCGGGCGCCGGGTCGCGGCCGGCGCGGTCGATGTTTCCGACGAAGCGGGCGTCGAGGCCCTGTTTGCCGCCGCGGTCGATGCCTTCGGGGGGATCGACATCGTCGTCAACAATGCCGGCGTCTACACCGGCAAGCCGTTCACCGAATACACGACGGCCGAGTTCGACCGGGTCATGCGGGTCAACGCCTATGGCACCTTCCACGTCATGCAGCAGGCGCTGCGCCACATGCAGGACCGGGGCCGGGGCAAGATCGTCAACATCGCGTCGACCGCCGGTAAGTGGGAAAGCCCGAACCAGGCGGCCTACAATGCCTCGAAGCACGCGGTGGTCGCGCTGACCCGCTGCGCCGCGCTGGAGAACGCCGCGGCCGGCATCCGGGTGAACGCCATTTGCCCCGGCTTCGTCGAGACCGACATGATCGGCGAATTCGAGGGCCATGCCGAGCGGGCGGGCATGGATTTCGACGCCTTCAAGGCGGCCATGACAGCGCGGATACCGACGGGCCGCCTGCTGCAGCCGGAAGAAATCGCGCATATTGCAGTCTATCTCGCCTCGCCGGAATCCGACGGCATGACCGGCCAGACCATCTCCATCTCCGGCGGCATGCGGATGGGCTGACCCGGACTTCCCGCCGGGCCGGACAGCGCGCTGCCTTTCCGGCATTGGCGCAGGGGCGGCGCGGTGCTACCTCCCGGCCGTCGCCCGCCCCGGAACCGAGACTTTTTCCTCCTGCCCTGCCCCAGATGACCGATTCCCCGACCGACATCGCGCAGATCCGCAATTTTGCGATCATCGCCCATATCGACCACGGCAAGTCGACGCTGGCGGACCGGCTGATCCAGCATACCGGCGGGCTGAGCGACCGGGAGATGAAGCAGCAGGTCCTCGACAGCATGGAGCTGGAGCGCGAGCGCGGCATCACCATCAAGGCCCAGACCGTGCGCCTGAAATGGACCGGGCCGGATGGCGAGACACGGTTCCTCAACCTGATGGACACGCCCGGCCATGTCGATTTCTCCTACGAGGTCAGCCGCTCGCTCGCCGCCTGCGAAGGCGCGCTGCTGGTTGTCGATTCCTCGCAGGGTGTCGAGGCCCAGACGCTGGCCAATGTCTATCTGGCGCTCGACGACGACCTGGAGATCATCCCGGTGCTCAACAAGATCGACCTGCCGGCGGCCGAGCCGGAGCGGATCCGCCGGCAGATCGAGGACGTGATCGGCCTCGACGCCTCCGGCGCGCTGCCGGTGTCGGCCAAGACCGGCGCCGGCGTCGAAGGCCTGATCGCCGCCCTGGTGGCCCAGGTGCCACCGCCGCAGGGCGACGCGGACGCGCCGCTCAAGGCGCTTTTGGTGGACAGCTGGTACGACCCCTATCTCGGCGTCATCATCCTGGTGCGGGTGCGCGAGGGCCGCCTGCGCAAGGGCCAGCGCATCCGCATGATGGCGACCGGCGGCGTCTACGAGGCCGACCGGGTCGGCGTGTTCACGCCCAAGCGCGAGCCGGTCGCCTCGCTCGGCCCCGGCGAGATCGGCTACATAACCGCCGGCATCAAGACGGTGGCAGACTGTAAGGTCGGCGACACCATCACCGAAGACCGCCGCCGCACGGCCGAGCCGCTGCCCGGCTTCCAGCCCAGCCTGCCGGTCGTGTTCTGCGGCATCTTCCCGGTCGATAACGGCGATTTCGAGCATCTGCGCGAATCGCTGGAGAAGCTGGCGCTGAACGATTCGAGCTTCCATGCCGAGCCGGAAACCTCGGCGGCGCTGGGCTACGGCTTCCGCTGCGGCTTCCTCGGCCTGCTGCATCTGGAGATCGTGCAGGAGCGCCTCGCCCGCGAGTTCGATCTCGACCTGATCGCGACCGCGCCGAGCGTGGTCTACCGCCTCCACATGAGCGACGGCGCGGCGCTCGAATTGCACAACCCGGTCGACATGCCGGACGAGACCCGCATCGCCGCGATCGAGGAGCCGTGGATCCGCGCGACCATCCTGACGCCGGACGACTATCTCGGCGCCGTGCTGGCGCTCTGCACCGAGCGGCGCGGCGAGCAGCTCGACCTGACCTACGCCGGCTCGCGCGCCATGCTGGTCTACCGGCTGCCGCTCAACGAGGTGGTCTACGATTTCTACGACCGGCTGAAATCGGTGACCCGCGGTTATGCCAGCTTCGACTACCGGATGGACGGTTACCGGGAAGGCGACCTGGTCAAGGTCCAGATCCTGGTGAACGCCGAGCCGGTCGATGCGCTGTCGATGATCGTGCCGCGCCCGTCCGCCGAGCAGCGCGGCCGGGCGATCTGCGGCCGGCTCAAGGACCTGATCCCGCGCCAGCTCTTCAAGATCCCGATCCAGGCGGCGATCGGCGGCAAGGTTATCGCGCGCGAGACCATCTCCGCCCTGCGCAAGGACGTGACCGCCAAATGCTATGGCGGCGACATCACCCGCAAGCGCAAGCTGCTGGAGAAGCAGAAGGCCGGCAAGAAGAAGATGCGCCAGTTCGGCAAGGTCGACATCCCACAAAGCGCCTTCATCGAAGCGCTCAAGATGGGGGAGGATTGAGGGGGAACAACGCTTCCGTCCCTGCCGCTCACATCGCCTCCGTCCCCCGGTTGAGGATGGCCAGATAGGCGTCGTAGACGAACAGGCGTCCGCGCTGCCTGCCGGTGGTTTCCCGGAGGATGCCGAGCCGTTCCAAGCGCCGAATCGCATTGGCGACGGTGGGCGGCGACAGGCGCAGATCCCGCGCGGCTTCCGGAACCGATACCAAAGGGTGCCGTTGCAGACGCTGATGAACCCTGAGGGCCGAAGCCGCCGGCCGACCGAGGCGTTCGATTCTGCGCCTGTCCTTCTCGAACAGATCGTGCAGTTCGCGGGCCGTGTCCGTGGCCTGTTGAGATGTCTCGGCAATGCCTTTCAGGAAGAAGGCGAGCCAGGCCTCCCAGTCGCCTCGTTCGCGCACCCCCTGCAGTAGGTCGTAGTAGGTCTGCCGATATGTCTTGAGATAGAGGCTGAGATAGAGGAGGGGTTCTTTCAGAATCCTTTGGGTACAGAGCAGAAAAGCGATCAGGAGCCGGCCGAGTCGCCCGTTGCCGTCGAGGAAGGGGTGGATCGTCTCGAACTGGACATGGACGAGGCCCGCTTTGATCAGCGCCGGAATTTCCGGCGTATCCGCATGGATGAATTTCTCCAGGTCTGACATGAGGTCGAGGACCTGGCCCGGCGGCGGCGGGACGAACACCGCGTTGCCGGGGCGGCTGCCGCCGATCCAGTTCTGCGAGCGCCGGAATTCGCCGGGCTGCCGTTTGCTGCCCCGCCCCTTCGACAGCAAGATCTCGTGAAGCTCTCGAATCAGGCGCAGCGAGATCGGAAAGTCATCCCGGATCCGGGCGAGGCCGTGATCCATGGCCGCGACGTAGTTCGCGACGTCCCGAACGTCGTCGAGCGTCACTCCCGGCAAGTCCGCCCTCTCGAACAGCAGGAGCTCGGACAGCGACGACTGCGTGCCCTCGATCTGGGACGAGAGCAGCGCCTCTTTCCGTACATACATGTAGAGGAACAGGTCGGTATCCGGCAAAATCGAGGTCATGCCGTCGAGCCGGCCCAGCGCGAGATTGGCTCTTTCCAGCAAGCTGTTGAGCCGATCCATCCGGACAGGCGGCGCCGGCGGCAGCGGCGGCGGAATGAATGCCTCCACCTTCTCCCCGACCGTCGACAGCGTCACCTTGCGACCGAGCCGCGATGGCTCCAATTCGGACGACATGGTTGAGAAAATTTCTTTCTTTAGCCGCTTCGTAAAGAAAGAATAGCACGAAATTCTTTCGTTAGCATCCCCGTAACGAAAAGATAGGGCGCTATTTTTTCGTTAGGCAGATCGTTACGAAAGTTTCTTGGCCCGTTTTCCGGCGCCTCATCCCGACTGTCCCCGGTCGCGCGGGCCCTAGTCGCGCGGGCCATAGCCGCGCGGGCGGGATACCAGCCAGAGCAGGATGCCCGGCGCCAGAAACACGGCGTAGGCGGCCGCACCCCAGAAATAGGGGACGAGGACCGAATTTTGGATATCGGCGCCCAGGCTCTGTTCGAGGAAATGGTTGGCGCCGAGCAGGGAGGACTGGTCGATCCACAACCAGAGCTTGGCAAAGGGCACGGGCTCGAACCCGCCATTCTCGAGCATCCCGACGACGCCGTGGCCCAGAATCCCGATCCCGGCGAGGATCAGCAGGTAGGCCAGGAAGCGGAAAACGATCATTGCGCCTCGTTGTCGATGCCGGCGTTGCGAACCCGTCCGGTGTGCTAGCAGGTTCGGCGCCGTCGCGCCAGTCCGGGCCGGCGACACGCCGGCGGGCGGCGGCCTCGACGCCTGCAACGGGGCTGGCGCAGGGGTTGGCGCGCGGGGGGCCGGTTGCTACATAACTGCGTCTCAAGCGGATGGGTGGCCGAGCGGTCGAAGGCGCACGCCTGGAAAGTGTGTATACGGTGATCCCGTATCGTGGGTTCGAATCCCACCCCATCCGCCATAAAACCGATATCGGCCGGAATTCTGGAATTTTTCCGGCACGGCAGCCGGTAATTCCGGCAGGTTCGGCGGACAATCCGGTTTCTTTCAAGAGGATGAGGGCTGACGGCCGGGAAGGCAAAACCGGCGCGGAATCGCGCCCGGTCGGGCCGAAAATTACTCCGTATACGGGATTTCTGTCGCGTCTTCACTTGACAGCGATGTCCGGTCGCGCCGTAATACGCGCCACACCGTACGACGCAGAAATGCGCGCCACAGCGTACGACGCAGACGCAACCTCAATCGTTTGCCTTGCACCGAAACAGACCGGTCTCCGCCGCCAATTTGGGCGCCGGGCATAATACGGTGAACCGACAGGAAACAGACTCGTGATTATGCTCCACGATTCAGGCCGGCGCGGTTTCCGGGTGCTTCGCCCGGCAGCCCTCGCCCTTGGCATTGCAGCCTTTGGATTTCTCGCGCTTATACCGACGGCGTCGTACGCCGCCCTAAACGACGAGACCCAGTTCGTCCTCAACAGCTTCTCGTTCCTCATCTGGGGGGCGCTGGTAATGTGGATGTGCGCCGGGTTCACCATGCTCGAATCGGGCTCGGTGCGCACCAAGAACGCGTCGGTCATCTGCCTCAAGAATGTCGGCCTCTACGCCATTGCCGGGCTGATGTTCTATTTCGTCGGCTACAACATCATGTATGTCGGCGTGCCGGAGGGCGGCTGGTTCGGCACGCTCACGCTGTTCTACGGCACCACGGCCGACGAGGTGACGCTGCTGACCAGCGACGACGCGGCGGCCAAGGCGGCGGCCGGCGCCGCCGTGGTCAAAAACGGCTATTCGACGATGTCCGACTGGTTCTTCCAGATGGTGTTCGTCGCCACGACCGCATCGATCGTCTCCGGCGCCATGGCCGAGCGGGTCAAGCTCTGGTCGTTCTTCGCCTTCATCACCGTGCTGACCGCTATCGTCTACCCGATCGTGGGCGCCTGGACCTGGGGCGGCGGGTGGCTCTCAGCGATGGGCTTCAAGGACTTCGCCGGATCGACCATCGTCCACTCGACGGGCGGCTGGGCCGCGCTGGCCGGCGCGATCGTGGTCGGCGCGCGCAAGGGCAAGTTCCGGGCCGACGGCAGCGTCAAGGCGACGCCGCCGTCGAACGTCCCTGTGGTCACCCTGGGCGTTTTCATCCTGTGGCTCGGCTGGTTCGGCTTCAACGGCGGTTCGCAACTGGCGCTCGGCGGCGCGGCCGATGCCGTGGCGCTCAGCAATATCCTGGCCAACACCAATCTCGCCGCCGGGGCCGGCGTTATGGCCGCCATTGCCCTGTCGCGGCCCCTGCTGGGACGCGTCGACCTGCTGGCGAGCCTGAACGGTGCGATCGGCGGCCTCGTCTCGATCACGGCGGCGCCGGACATCGCCGAGCACTATTGGGCCGTGGTCATCGGCGGGGTCGGCGGCGCGATCGTCGTAGTCGGCCTGATGCTTCTCGAACGGCTGAAAATCGACGATGTCGTCGGCGCCGTGCCGGCCCATCTGTTCGCCGGCATCTGGGGCACGCTCGCCGTATCCATTGCCGGCGGCGGCGATCTGCTTGTACAACTCATCGGCGTTGCGGCCATCGGCGCTTTCGTTTTTGTCGCCTCATGGGCTATATGGACGGTGCTCAAGTTGACGGTCGGCGTACGCATCGCGCCGGTGACCGAGGAATTGGGCCAGGATGTGGCGGAATTGGGGATCGAGGCTTATCCGGAATTCGTCGTCCTGCCTGAAAGCGACGATTGAGAGTAAGGCGGTCTGTCCCGGCGAAAAAATCGGTCTCCGTCGAATACCGTGCGAAGCGGATGTGCGGCGCGACGGGGGCCTTGTGGAGGGTAAACCATGGTGAATGTGACGACCGAACGGATTGACGACGTTTTGTCTGCCGATGTTGACGGACGCATCGACGGCTCCAATGTCGTCCAGTTCGAAGAGGCGGTCAGAAACGCGATCGAAGACAGCGATCGCGCCGTGATCATGAATTTCGAGAAGCTGGTCTACATCAGCAGCGCCGGGTTGCGCGCCATCCTGCTGACCGCCAAGTCCCTCCAGAACCGCGACGCCAAACTCCTGCTGTGTTCCCTCTCCGACAGGATCCGCGAGGTGTTCGAGATCAGCGGTTTCGACAAGATCCTGCCGATCCATCCGTCGAAGGCCGAAGCGCTCGACTCCCTGGACCGTTGACGCCGGGCGCGCCTTCTGCGCCCGTCGACCGTTTCAATGCGCAGTGAGGGTATTGCGAAACGATAGGTGAGATCACGAATTCCGGCGACCGTGAATCGGCATCGGTTCGGCGGCTGGAAACCGACCCGGCGACCAGCGCAATCGCTCGAACGAGCCCGCTTCCGATATGCCCGGCACAAGTCGATTCCAGGGCAGGGAATCGCGCGGCAGGATAGCGAGGAGAGCAACATCAAACGGGCAGCCAACAAAATCCTGGTTGTGGACGACGAGCCGGATGTCGAACGCCTCGTGCGTCAGCGCATGCGCCGCGAGATCCGCGGCGGCCAGTATGAATTCGTCTTTGCCGGCAACGGCATAGAAGCGCTGGAGCAGCTACGCGAGCATCAGGACATCGACATGGTCCTATCGGACATCAATATGCCCGAGATGGACGGACTGACGCTCCTCCAGCAAATCCCGTCGGTCGATCCGAACGTGCGCTCGGTCGTCGTCTCTGCCTACGGCGACATGAAGAATATCCGCACGGCGATGAATCGCGGCGCATTCGATTTCGTCACCAAGCCGATCGACTTCGACGATCTTCGGATCACGATCACCCGCACCCTGGAAACCATCGAGCTGTGGCGCTCGGCGCTCGAATCCAGGGACAAGCTGGTCGTTCTGGAGAGCGAGCTCAGCCTCGCCAACCGGATGCAGCAATCGATCCTGCCGACGAGCTTTCCGGAAACCGATCGATATCAGGTCTTCGCCAGCATGGAGGCGGCGCGCGATGTCGGCGGGGACTTCTACGACCTGTTACCCATGGAGGGCGGCCGCATCGGCCTGGCGGTTGCCGATGTGTCCGGCAAGGGCATTCCGGCGGCGATGTTCATGATGTCGAGCCGCACGCTGCTCAGAGGCGCGGCTATCGGCCAGTCCGACCCGTCCAATATCCTGCGCGAAGTCAACCAGTTGCTGTGCGAGAACAACGACACCGCAATGTTCGTTACGCTGTTTCTGGCCGTTTTCGATCCGGCGACCGGCGAACTGATCTATGCCAACGGCGGGCATAATCCGCCGGTCCTCTACCGTAACGACGGAACATCGAGCCTGCTGCCGACCACCGACGGGATCGCGCTGGGCATCTTCCCCGACATCTCGTTCCGCGAAAACTCGATCACACTGGAGGCGGGCGATTCGGCAATCCTCTACAGCGACGGCGTAACCGAGGCGGAAAACGACGAGGGAGAACAGTTCGAGCTCGACCGGCTGTACGAAGTCTTCGCCGAAGCGCCGCCCGGCGATGCCCGCACGGCGACGGCCGACGTCCTCGAAGCCGTCAAGGTTTTTGCCGACGGCGCTCCCCAGTTCGACGACATCACTTGCCTGATATTGTGGCGCGGTGGAGGGAGTGCGTGAGCGCAGAATTTTCCCTGCGGTTATCGGCGACGCTCGATGACATCAACGAGCTTCATGAAGGCCTCGAGGCGTTCGCACAGCAGGACGGCTGGACCTCGAAACTCGAATTCGAGGTCAAACTGGTCATCGAGGAATTGTTTACCAACGTCGTCAACTACGGCGAATGCCCCGGCGAACCCGTAAGTATCGATTTCTCGTCGGATGGCGACCGGCTGACCATAGAAATGGCCGACGCAGGAAAGCCGTTCGATCCGCTGGTGGAGACCCCGGCGGCCGATACGGATTCGGCCATCGAAGACCGGTCGATCGGCGGCCTCGGCGTCCATCTGGTCCTGACCATGATGGACGAGGTGAACTATCGCCGGGATGGCGCGCTGAATCGTTTGACGCTGGTCAAGCGGAGAGAGGAATGAGGCGCCTGCCCGGCTGGCGGGCTGCGGCATTGCTGGCTGCGGCGCTGACGGGATTGACACCGGGCGCGGCGGCGCCCGCCTCCGCGGCCGAAAAAGGGGTCTCTGCCAAACGTATCCTGTTCGGCCAGTCCGCCGCCTTCAGCGGCCCTGCACAGGACCTGGGCAAGAACATGCGGCGCGGCATCCAGGCCGCGTTCGCCGAGATAAACGCGAAAGGCGGCGTCCACGGCCGCCGGCTCGACCTCACGTCCCTCGACGACGCCTACGAGCCGGAAGCGGCGATCGCCAATACCGCCAAACTGGCCAGGGAAAAGGAAGTCTTCGCCCTGATCGGCGCTGTCGGCACACCGACCTCGCGCTCCGCGGTCCCTGTCGCGGCGGCCGCCGGCGTTCCCTATGTCGCGCCTTTCACCGGCGCCGAATTCCTGCGCGATCCGAAATTGGGGATCGTGGTCAACCTGCGCGCCTCCTACTATCAGGAGACCGAGGAAATGGTGAACCGGCTGATAAAGGACCGCAACATCAGACGAATCGCGGTTCTGTATCAGGACGACACCTTCGGCCGGGCCGGTTATCGCGGCGTGCTCCGGGCGCTGGAGCGCCGCGGCCTCAAGCCGGTCGGAACGGGCGTGTATCCGCGCAATACCACAGCGGTCAAGACCGCCCTGCTCGATCTGCGCAGCGCCAATCCCGGCGCGGTCGTCCTGGTCGGGGCCTATCGGCCGGTGGCGGCGTTTATCGCCTGGGCCCGGCATATCGGCTTCGATCCGGTGTTCATGACCATCTCGTTCGTCGGGAGCAACGCCCTGCTCCGCGAACTGGGCCCGGCCGGCGCCGGCGTTTTCGTCACCCAGGTCGTCCCGTTTCCGACCGCGGACCGCCCGCCGGTTCTGAAAGCCTACCGCGCGGCGCTGGCCAGGCATGCCAAAGGCGTGCTCCCCGGTTTCGTCTCCCTCGAAGGCTATCTGGCCGGCCGCCTCGCCATCGCCGCGCTACAGCTTTGCGGCCCGCAGCCGGACCGGGCCTGTTTCCTGAACAAGCTGAAGCAACAGGAGACCGTCGACCTGGACGGATTCGAACTGCGCTACGGCAAGGACGACAACCAGGGTTCGGATGCCGTCTTCCTTTCCGTCATCGGCAAGGACAGCCGATATCGTCCGGTCGAGACGCTCCGCGATTCGGCCGACCGGTGATCCAGTTTCCCAGAAGCCTGTCGACGCAGCTGTACCTCGGCATCGGAGGTGCCGTGACCTTCACCATCGTCGCGAGCCTGGTCGGCTGGATTTCCTTCGACCGAGTCGGCGACGTCCAGAACCGGGTGAACGAGGGCAGCGTGCCGGAAATGGCGGCCGCGTTCGCCGTCGCGCAGCAGAGCGGCGCGCTGGTCGCCGCCGCCCCGCGCCTGACCGCCGCCGCCACGCCGGACGAACTGGCCCGGATTGCCAACGGAATCGCCGAGGACCGCAAGTCGTTCGAGGCGCAACTGAAGGCGCTGACCGGAATCGAGGGCGATGCGTCGCGCTCGAAGTCGCTGCGCCGGAGCGGCGAAGCGCTGATGGCCAATATCGAGGCGATCGAAGCCTCGATGTCCAGACGCTTCGGGCTGGCCGAACAGCGCCAGGCGCGGCTCCAGGAACTCACGGCGTTGCGCAGCCGGCTGGTCGGCAACCTGGTCCCTCTGATCGACGATCAACTGTTCTACGCGGTGACCGGCTACCGTCAAATCGGCAGGCCGCCGGCGCCGCAGGAGGAGCATTTCTCCCAGGCGGCGATCAACCGGTATCGCAATCTCGCCGAACTCAGGTCCGACGCCACCACCGGCGCGCAGCTTCTGGCGACGGCGCTCAATATTTCCGACGCCTCGCTGCTCGAGCCGTTGCGGGAGAGCTTCGAAGCCACCGCCCGCGGAATAAAGCGGCGCCTGGCGCGGCTCGGCACCGCATCGCTGGGCGAGCGGCTGACCGGCCCGTTCGCCCGGCTGATCGCGTTGGGCGCCGGGCCGGACGGCGTATTCGGCCTGCGCGCCCGGGAGCTCAATCTCGATGGCCGGCAACGGGATCTTCTCGAGCGGAACCGCAGCCTCGCCGTCGAACTGGTTGGCGAGGCCGAAGGCCTGGTGACGGCCGCACGGGCAAGCGTAAAGGAAGCGACGCTGGCTTCGGCGGACGCGATCCTGACGGGCCGCAATCTCCTGCTGCTGATCAGCGCGGCGAGCGTCGGCGGCGCGGTGCTGCTGTCCTGGATCTATGTCGGCCGCTTCCTCTCGCGGCGACTCGGGCGCCTGTCGGACCGCATGCGGCGCATGGCGGAGGGCGACCTGGAGGCCGAGGTGGATATCGGCGGGCGGGACGAGGTCGGCGAAATGGCCGCCGCGCTCGAGGTATTCCGCCGCCACGCCCTCGAAGTCCAGCGCCTGAACCTGGTGGAGAAGCTGGCCGACGAGCTCAAGAGCAAAAACGACCAGCTCGAATCGGCGCTCGGCGACCTGGAGAAAGCCCAGGACCAGATCGTCATGCGCGAGAAGCTGGCGGCGCTCGGCGAATTGACCGCCGGTGTCGCCCACGAGATCAAGAACCCGCTGAATTTCATCAAGAATTTTTCCGAAGTCTCGATAGAACTGCTCGACGAGATGCTGGAAGAAGTCCGCACCCTTGCCGGCGACCGCAAGGCGGCGGAGAACGGGGGGAACGGGGAGGACGGCGAGGAGTCGGAGGACGACGACACCGCGGAACTGATCGAGGAGATCGCCGGCGACCTCACCGGCAACCTCAAGACGATCCACGAGCATGGCGTTCGGGCGAACAATATCGTGCAGAGCATGCTCCAGATGGGCCGCGGCTCGGGCGAACGCCGGCCGGCAAACATCAACGCCCTGCTCTCGGAACACGCCAGGCTGGCCTATCACAGCGCGCGGGCCAGCGATTCCGACTTCAACATCGACCTTCAGGAGGATTTGGACCCCGGCATCGGCGAGATCGAGGTCATTCCCCAGGACCTCAGCCGGGTGTTCCTGAACATGGTGACCAACGCCTGTTACGCGACCCACGAGAAGCGAATGGCGTTGAAGGAGACCGACCCGGACGCCGTCAAGCTGAAAGAAGGGGGCGCCGACTACGAGCCGCAGCTGCGGCTGACCACGCGAGCCGTGGAGGACAGCATCGAAATTCGCATCCGGGACAACGGCAGCGGAATCCCCGACGAGCTGGTCGAGAAGATTTTCCATCCCTTTTTCACGACCAAGCCAACCGATCAGGGCACGGGCCTCGGCCTCGCCCTCAGCAGCGACATCATTCGCCAGCACGGCGGCAGCATCCGGGTCGAAACCGAGGCCGGCGAATTCACCGAAATGATAATCGCACTGCCGAACGGTTAGGACGGATTCGTCGCCCTTTTACGCGTCCGGGCTGTCTTCCATCCCATAGCTGAAATAGGCGGCGTCGATATCGTCGTGGAGCCGGCGGCAGGAGTCGCCGATCTCCCGGAGAGTCGCGCGGTTGGCGTTATCGTCGCCGGGATCGCGATTCGGCCAATCGTAGTCGATCGACGCGGCCAGCCGGCCGGCCCGTCGCCCCGCCTCGACGAGAAGCGGTCGGCCGGCGGAGACCGCGTCGAGCGCCTCGCAAACGCGGGCCAGGGCGTAGCGGACCGACCGGGTGAGCAGCGGTTCGGCGACCAGAAAATCGACCACGGCGGCCGGCTCGAACTGCAGCGAGTGCAGGCGGCCGTAGGCATCCCGCGCCGCGCAGATCCGCAGCAGGGAAAGCCAGTCCGGGTCGCCCCCCCGATCGGCCCGGGGCCCGCCGGCCGGATAGACGCTGAGTTGCGCGTCGATCAGCCCGGCAAGAAGCTGCGCCCGTTCGACGAAGCGGCCGAGCTGCAGGAATTGCCAGCTGTCGTCGCGGTACATCGCGCCGTCGGCGATGCCGAAGAAGGTCCGGACCGTATCCTCGGTGCGGCGGTAGAATTCGTTCGGACGGTCTCGCCAGATATCCGCAATCTCGACATCCCGGATCTCCAGAAAGGCGAGGTTGAGGCAGGACCAGAGATCCTCGTCGACCACGTTGCGCACCTGGCGGGCGTTCTCCCGCGCGTTGGCGAGGCTGTTGCGGATCGAATCGGGGTTGCCGGGCTCGAAGGTCAGGTCGTCGGCCAGCGTAAAGGCGTCGACCAGCATGAATTGCTCGTCGTCCAGGTTCGAGCGCAGTTCGCCGCCGACCGGCGCACGCCCGAGCCCGAGATATAGCCGCCGCCAGCCTTTGTCGATCTCGTCGACCGGCCGGTCCTTCATCGTTTCGAACTGGTCGGCGATCAGACGGCAACCGTGCTGCGCCCGCTCGAGATAGCGGCCGATCCAGTAGAGGCCCTGGGCGCTGCGCGACAGCATGCCGTTACTCCGACAAGACCCAGAGGTCCTTGCCGCCGCCGCCCTGGCTCGAATTGACGACCAGCGAGCCGGGCGTGAGGGCGACCCGGCAGAAGGCTCCGGGAACCAGGCGGGTCTCCTGCCCCCGCAGTACGAAGGGGCGGAGATCGACATGGCGCGGCGCGGCGCCGTCCTCCGTCAGGCACGGCGCACAGGAAAGGTCGAGGGTGGGCTGGGAAATGTAGTTGGACGGATTCTGCCGGATCAGCTCGGCAAAGGCCGTGCGCTCCTCCGCCGTCGCATGAGCCCCGACCAGCATGCCGTAGCCGCCGGAGCCGCCGACCTCCTTGACGACCAGGCGGTCGAGATTGTCGAGCGTAAATTCGAGCCCTTCGGGGTCGCGGCAGAGATGGGTCTCGACATTGGCGAGCAGCGGCTCCTCGTTCAGGAAATAGCGGATCATTTCCGGCACATAGGCGTAGACGCTCTTGTCGTCGGCCACACCGGTGCCCGGCGCATTGGCGATGGCGACGTTGCCCAGCCGGTAGGCGTTGAACAGTCCGGGCGTCCCGAGCACCGAATCCGGCCGGAACGCCAGCGGGTCGAGATAGTCGTCGTCGATCCGGCGGTAGATCACGTCGACGCGCTGCAGTCCGCCGGTCGTGCGCATGTAGACGAAACCGTTTCGGGCCACCAGGTCGCTGCCCTGCACCAGTTCCACACCCATTTCCCGGGCCAGGAACATGTGCTCGTAAAATGCCGAATTATAGACGCCGGGAGTGAGCAGGACGATGGTCGGATCGGCGTCGCCGCGCGGCGAGAGCTCGGCCAGGGTCTGGCGCAGCAAACGTCCGTAGTCCTCGATCCCGCGCACGCGATGCCGGCGGAACACGTTGCGCAGGCTGGTCTTCACGGCCTGGCGGTTGGCCAGCATGTAGGACACGCCGGACGGCACCCGCAGATTGTCCTCGAGCACCTGGAAGCCGTCATGGGTCCGGACCAAGTCGGTTCCGCACACCGAGACATAGGCGCCGTGCTGCACTTCCACGCCGCGCATCGCGATCCGGAATTGCGGACAGCCGCGGACCAGATCGGCCGGAATGACCCCGTCGGCAACGATCCGTCCCGGGCCGTATATATCCGCGAGGAACAGGTTCAGCGCTTCGAGCCGCTGGCGCAGTCCGCGTTCGAGGTTTTCCCATTCTTCGGCCGAAACCAGCCGCGGAATGATGTCGATCGGGATGATCCGCTCCTGCGCACCCTCCTCGCCATAGACGGAAAAAGTGATGCCCTCGTGCAGGAAGGACCGTTCGGCCCGCTCCTGCATGGTCGCAATCTCGTCGCGCGGAGTTTCGCCGAGGGCTTCCCAAAGCTCGCGGCAATGGGCGCGCGGCGCGCCGGCAGCGTCGAACATTTCATCGTAGAAAGCAGGGTCCGTCTCGTAGCCGGCGAAGAGTTGGCCCCCTTCCGCCGGTCCGCCGGTCCCTGCCTGTTCGACCGGCATCGGCTTCACCTCGTCCGTTGCTGATCTGCCCAGTTGCGCGGCGCCTCGTCGTGAGAGCGGAAACGGGAACGCGCCGAAGGTCCGCCACCGTTTGTCCGCTGCCTGCCGACAGCGTAAGTCGGCCCTTCGATGTTGGGCAAGAAGGATTTTGCCGGAAGCCGTCCTGCGGCGTCTCGACGGGACCGGCGACGGGCAGCGCAGATTGCGGCGGCCTTCGCCCCGGCGCCGGCCATTATCGAACCGGACTCCATCGGATTGGCGATGAAACGGAGCGGGCCTGCAACTTGCCTCGCCGCCGCCGGCCGTGCGATTATGGCACGCTTGGCCCGGTTCGGTGTCAGCCGCTGGCGCCTCGGACTTTCCCGGCGCCGCCGTCATCCAACTCTACGGAACGCTGGTCATGGACGAACAACTCAAGAATCCCGATTACCGGCCGCCGTTGCGCGAGGCCGTTCCCCTCGGCATTCAGCATGTCCTCGCCATGTTTGCGGGCAACATTACCGTGCCGCTGCTGATCGCCCTGGCCGCGGGGCCGCAGTACATCACCGTCCTTGTGCAGATCGCCCTGCTCGCGGCCGGCGTCGCAACGCTGATCCAGACGATCGGCATCGGGCCCGTCGGGTCCCGTCTTCCGATCGTCCAGGGAACCAGCTTTGCCTACGTCGGAATACTGACGGCGGCGATCAAGGGCGGTGCGAGCCTTGCCGCCGTCTTCGGCGCCAGCCTTGTCGGCGGGCTGTTCCAGATCCTTCTGGGCTATTTCATCCCGCAGGTCCGGAAGTTCATCCCGGGCCTCGTTTCCGGCGTCGTGGTGATGACGATCGGGTTCACCCTGCTGCCGGTGGGCATCAAATATTCCGCCGGCTGCGGCGCCTATCCGGCCGGGTTCTGCAAGAAAGCCGGCTTCGGCGACGTCGGCAACTGGGCGATGGCCCTGTTCGTCATCCTCGCCATTCTCGTAATCCGCCGATACGGCAAGGGGATCTGGTCGACCGCGTCGGTCTTTATCGGCATCGTGATCGGATACCTCGTCGCGATCCCCCTTGGGATGATGAATCCGGGCAAGGTCGCAAATATTGCCAAGGCCGACTGGATCGGCCTCCCCGACCAGTGGTTCGGCCTCGAATTCTCGACGCCGGCCGCGCTCGGGCTGATCGGCCTCATGGTCATCATGGCGTTCATCACCACGGTCGAGACGGTCGGCGACATCTCCGGCGTGACGGTCGGCGGCGCGGATCGCGAACCGACCGACAAGGAGCTCAAGGGCGGCATCATGGCGGACGGCGTCGGCTCGGCTATCGTCGCGCTGTTCGGCGGTTTGCCCAACACGTCCTACAGCCAGAATGTCGGCCTGGTCTCCTTCACCCGGGTCATGAGCCGGCATGTGGTGACGGTCGGCGCCGTCTTCCTGATCCTCTGCGGCTTCATCCCGAAACTTGCCGCCGTCATCGGCGCGATGCCCGAGCCGGTGCTCGGCGGCGCTGCGGTGATCATGTTCGGCCTGATCGTCGCGGCCGGCCTCAAGCTGGTGGCACGGGACGGACTCACGACCCGCAACATGCTGATCACGGCGATCTCCCTCGGCCTCGGCATGGGGCTGTGGCAGGTCCAGCAGCTTGCCGGAGGCGCCGGCTTCGGGCCGCTGCCGGCCGATGTTCTGCCGGCCTGGTCGCTGCCGCTGTTCGTCTCGGGTATCGTGGTCTCCGGCGTTGCAGCGGTGATTCTCAACGCCGTTCTGCCCGAGGAACTCGCCGGCTGACGGGCCGGATCTTCCGGACCTGCCCGAAGCGCGTAGGGTCAGGCGCTGCGCGCGGCGCCTGACCCTGGCCTTCCGGTCGGCTTTCCGGGGCGCTTTCCGGGGCGTGTTCCGGGGCGTTTTTCAATAGCGAGGCTGCGCGCGACTTCCCCTGCTCCTTTCTGCGCCGCCGCGGAGAGTTCGCGCAGCCAGCGCCGGTAGGCCAGGGAGACCGCGTCGACGGGCACGGACTGCTCCCCGCCCGGGCCCGGAATCTTCGGCGGGTCCTGCGCCGCGATCACCGGCAGATCCTCGCCGAGGACGAGATCCTGGAACTCGAGATGCGGTCGGTCGTCGCCGTCCCGGTCGGCGGTGCGGCAGGTAAACCAGAAGCTGCGGCAGGTTCCGGACCCGATCGGCGAGGCCGTCATCCAGAGCTGGCCGCGCTCGCCGTCCGGAAAGAAGAATTCGAGATTGACCGTGAACGGCATCCAGATCCGGTAATCGGTCGGCGCCATCAGGGCGACATCGGGCAGGTCCATGTCCGGGTCCGGTTCGAACCGGAACCGGAGTTCGCCTTCGACGCGGGCAATATCCGCGATCGGCACGGTCGTGCGCCGGCGGTCGCCGAGCGAGCCGTCATGGACGAAGGGAAAGTGCGACAGGTCGACGAAATTCTCCAGCCGGCGCCCGGCGGAGGTCGGCCAGGTGTAGGGCTCGCCTTCGACGCAGCGAAACGCCGCGTCGCCCCAGGCCGGGCATCCGGGGATTTGCGTGCCGGCATCCGGATCGAGGCGCAGCCAGACCAGATCGTAAGCGACCTCGGCCTCGATCTTGCGCAGCCTGAAGCCCGGCGGAATCCGATAGCCCGGCATCGAGGGAATTTCGACGCACGCGCCCTCGCCGTCGTAGAGCCAGCCATGGTAGGCGCAGCGCAGCCCGCCCGCCTCGACGCAGCCTATCGACAGTTGCGTCGAGCGATGGATGCACCGGTCGGGAAAGGCGGCCACGACGCCGCCGATCTCGGCGACGGCGATCCGCTCGCCGAGCAGCGTAACCGCAATCGGCCGGCTGTCGGCCGCGGCGGCGGCGAGTTCCGACAGCGTACAGACCGGATGCCAGAAATAACGCCAGGCGCCGTCGTCGAGATAGGTCATCGTCGTTCTCCGCGATGAGATTCCGTTCCAGGCCCGATGCCGGCGCGGCGCGGCACGGCGTCCAACCGGCGGCTCGCGCTGCCGAAAATGGTAAGGGCGCAATCCAGATGCAAGCAAGGCGGATCTTGGATGCGAGGCGGCGGTTTCAATCGTTTTATCATGACAGACTGCAATCGAGTCGCTACGCTCCACGCTTTCGAGGCGACTCGGGCGCTGCCCGCCAATTCGTAGCGATGGCCTTCAAACTTACCGAAATTCTCAAAGACGAAAAATCCGGCGACCGTGTCGCTTCGCGCGCCCGGGAGTACGACCGGCGCTACGGCGGCGCGGCGCTCGGCGGCCGGGACGAGCGCAAGGAAGAATACCGGGATTTCGAGAACACCTATTACGATCTGGTCACCGATTTTTTCGAATATGGCTGGGGCCGGTCGTTCCACTTCGCGCCGCGGGTCGACGGAGAGAGATTTGCCGCCTCGATCGCCCGCCACGAGCATTACATCGCGCACCGGCTGCGCCTGCAGCCCGGCACGGTCGCGGTCGATCTGGGGTGCGGCGTCGGCGGACCGCTGATCGAGATCGCCCGCTTCTCCGGCGCCCGGATCGTCGGCGTCAACAACAATGCGTTGCAGGTCGAACGCGCCGCCGAACGGAGCGAAGCGGCAGGCCTGGGCCATCTGGCCGATTTTCTCACCTGCGATTTCATGCAGGTCGAGGCGCCGGACGCCTCCTTCGACGCCGCCTATTCCATCGAGGCGACCTGCTGCGCGCCGGACAAGGCCGGCGTCTATCGCGAAGCCTTCCGCCTGCTCAAGCCGGGCGGCCGCCTCGCTGTCTACGAATTCTGTATGACCGACCGGTTCGATCCCGCCGACCCGAAGCTCCAGCGACTCAACCCAAGTTGGCACTTTTCCGCTTGCCCCATCCTTTAACGTGTTGAGTTGACACG